>NZ_VWVR01000006.1:1872857-2185000 GCF_015712685.1 Exiguobacterium sp. SRB7LM
ACACTGGTCGGGTCTGCCATCGGTGCCCACACCGGTCCCGGTCTACTCGTCATCGCCTATTTCGAGGCATGAAAAAATGAGCTCTCCCGATTTTCGGGCGAGCTCATTTTCGTTTAGCGATTCCAGTTTTTAAATCCATCACCGAACTGCGCGTAATTTTCGTCTTGGAATACACCGTCCACAAATTTCGGTACATCTACCGGCAACTTCCCTTGTGGCTTCACTTCACCGAAGATGGCACGAATGCCTGCCGGTAAGTTCGGACCAGCCGACTTCAAGTTGCCCGCCTCCGAATCTGGACCGTTCGGATCGCCTTTGAATCCATAGATTAAGAGATGTGCCGGGGCATCCGGTTGAACGGCAATGTCGTATGGGTTGCGCAAACTGAGTAAAACCGATTGTTTCCCTGTCTCATTTGCATAACGGAACACTTCGGCCGGTACATAATGATCAGCTGATGTCGGTTTTAATTTCGCGCTGTTGTTCACGTTCGAACCGACGATGATATAGTCAGCCGCCTCAACTTGTTGCCGTAGTGCCGGATTTTGATCTAGATGCGGCGTTGATGCTGAGTAGTTGGCCGTGATGACGTTCACGTCTTTCATATTCCCTGCATTCTTTTCTAGTGACTTGATTGTTTTCACCATGCTATCCGTTTGGTCTTTCGCTGGCGACAAGACGAGCACCGTGTCTCCTTTTTTCGGTTTGAATGGGAGCGTCTTCTTCTCGTTCTTCACGAGAGTGACGGCCGCCTCCGCGATTTCACGTTCCTTCGCTTTATGCTCAGCGCTTCCTACCGTCGCATTCGCTTCTGCGAGCTTCATCTCGAGCGTCGTGGAGTCCGTCGTTTCTCCCCAAATTCCACGCTCTGCTTTCAGTTTTAAAATGCGTTCCACTGATTCATCGATGGTCGCCTCCGATAAACGTCCATCCTTCACTGCCGCAATGACTTCCTCAAAGATTGCTTCGAGTTTGATCACATCCGCTTCCGATCGTAAAATCGTCGGCATGAGCGCGATGTCGACCCCTGCTTCGAACGTCTTGATGACCGCCTCTGCTTCCGTAAAATTGTCTGCGATGGCTTGCATGTTGAGTGCGTCGGTCACCACGATTCCTTCATATCCGAGTTCCTCACGAAGCACTCCCGTGATGACATCATCCGAAAGCGTCGCCGGGAGTGGGAACGTGCCGCGTTCTGATTCGACGACCTCGTCCTCGATTTGTGGCATCCCGATATGCGCCGTCATGATCATGTCGATCCCTTCTGTGATGGCACGTTTGAACGGTAACAACTCGAGACCACGTAACTCGTCGAGTGATTTATCGACGACCGGTAACCCATAATGCGAGTCGACGGCCGTATCGCCATGACCTGGGAAATGTTTCGCCGTTGCTGCAACACCTTGGTCTTGAATACCTTGTGTCATCGCGGAACCGAGTTCCCCGACTAGTTCAGGGTCGCTCGAGAACGAACGGACGCCGATGACCGGATTCCCCGGATTGTTGTTGACGTCAAGTACCGGTCCGAAGTTCACGTTTACCCCGAGTGCGTTCAATTCAGAACCGATGATTTCCCCTGCATCATAGGCATATTGACTGTTACGTGTGGCCCCGAGTGCCATATTCCCCGGTAAATTCGTTCCCGTCCCAAGTCGTGTCACAATCCCACCTTCTTGGTCGATTGTGACGAATAACGGGACATCATTGCTTGCATCTTGTTTCACGACTTCTTGCAAATCATGAACGAGTTTCGTCGTCTGTTCCGTTTCCTTCACGTTCTCCGCAAACAATATCACTCCACCGAGATCGAAACGATCGATGACACGCGCCACTTCCGGTGCAAGAGATGTATGGTTCGCCCCGTTCCATAATCGGAAGTCCGGCATGATCATCTGCCCGATTTTTTGTTCGAGCGTCATCGATTCTAGCTGCGTGTTGACGCGCTGGTCAATCGACAGCGTCGGCGTCCCTTCCGCCACGACCGCGTCTGCTGCTGGAACCGACGAGACGAGCAATGCCGTCGTCAATCCGAGTGTTGCCGTCCAATTCAGTGCCTTGTTCATGTTCCCACTCCCCTTAGTCAAATTTGGCTGACCCCCAAACGAAAAGGCATGGAGGAAGAAGCGTTGCCTCATCAACGCTCGTTCACCCCATGCCTGATCGCATCAGTTACATTTGGTCCTTATTCAGGTGGTCAACAACAGTATAGCAACTCCACTTTTTAGAAACAATTGTTCAAGTGAAAGCGTAACCATTTTGAAACAATGTTTCTGTTTTGATACACAGTGAACTGTATTGGCAAAACCAATAATTTCTGTGGTTCGTTTTTGATTCGTTTTTTGGTAAACTCAATTCGATACAGGTTAACTTTCAAAAAGGGGGAAATTATTGTGGCAAGAGGGGAACTGAAACGTAAGCCGGAATGGTTAAAGATTAAATTAAACACGAATGATACGTATACCGGCCTAAAGAAGATGATGCGCGAGAAAAATTTACATACGGTATGTGAGGAAGCGAAATGTCCGAACATTCATGAATGTTGGGCGGTACGTCGGACCGCGACCTTCATGATTCTTGGAAGTATCTGTACACGTGCTTGCCGTTTTTGTGCCGTCACGACTGGGAAACCGAACGAGCTCGATTGGGAAGAGCCAAAGCGTGTCGCCGAATCGGTTCGACTTATGAACTTGAAACACGTCGTCATCACGGCTGTCGCGCGTGACGACTTGAACGATTACGGGGCTACTGTCTTCGCAGAGACGGTTCGCGCGGTTCGCGCCATGAACCCGGAGACATCGATTGAGGTGCTCCCGTCAGACATGATGGGTGACTTCTCTGCCTTGCAGACGTTGATCGATGCGGGTCCTGACATCATGAACCATAACTTAGAGACAGTCCGTCGCCTCACACCGAGAGTCCGTGCGAAAGCAACATATGACCGCACGCTCGAGTTCTTGAAGCGTTCGAAAGAATTGAACCCGGATATCCCGACGAAGTCATCGATCATGGTTGGGCTTGGGGAGACGAAAGAGGAATTGATTGAAGCGATGGATGACCTCCGCGCGCACAACGTCGACATCTTAACGCTCGGTCAATACTTGCAGCCGACGAAGAAACACCTCGAGGTGGAACGTTATTACCATCCGGACGAGTTCGCCGAGTTGAAAGAGATTGCTCTATCAAAAGGATTCTCACATTGTGAGGCAGGTCCACTCGTCCGTTCGTCATACCACGCGGATGAACAAGTACACAAGGCGCGTCGCCACACGATGTTGCCAATCGACTAACAGAAAGAAGAGAGATTATGACTGGTACGACGTGGCACTTACTTAGAACTGAATCGACTTCACCGGCTGAAAATATGGCGATTGATGAAGCCATCGCCAATTGGGTCGCAAAGGGAGAGCTCAAACCGACGCTTCGTTTTTATTCATGGGCACCTCATGCAATCAGCGTCGGACGTTTCCAGCGAGCGACGCGTGACTTGGACCGGGACGCCCTCGAAGCGAACCATATTCCGGTCGTTCGTCGCTTAACCGGGGGACGTGCCGTGTTGCATGCGGATGAGTTGACGTATAGCGTCATCTTGCCTGAATCGACCCCTGCCCTCCCGACGAATATCATCGAGAGCTATCGCCTACTCACGGAAGGGGTTCGTCGCGGATATCACGAACTCGGCGTCCCCGCCGAATTTTCGGTGCCCTTGACGGAAGAGGATCGCGAAGCGCTCCGCAAACCAAAATCGGCCGTCTGCTTCGATGCTGCTTCATACTATGAGCTTGCTGTCGACGGGAAGAAGATTGCGGGTAGCGCACAAGTGCGCCACCAAGGGGCCGTGCTTCAACATGGTTCGATTCCTCTCTCCGTCGATGATGAGGTGTTGTTTGACTGTTTCGCGATGGATGAGACGGAGAAACACGAAGCCAAAACCCGCTTCAGCGAAAAAGCCGTCGCCTTGAACGACACGTTAAAGCGTTTCGTTTCCTTTGACGAAGTAGCGGCCGCATTCGAGACCGGCTTCAAGGACGCTTTTTCTTTGACGTTCGAACCGCTTGTCTTCACGAAAGAACAGCAAGCCGAAATCGATTTGCTCGTCAAGAAGTACGAGAGTGATGAATGGGTCTGGAAACGCTAAAAAGATTGTCCCTTTTGATCAGGGACAATCTTTTTTTATGCCGCGTTCGCTCGGCGCAACAGATGGCGCACTTCTCGGAACGTGACGAATGTTTTGTTGTTCGCATCATACAATTTGTAGCGTAACGATTTCAAACTTGAAAACAGTCCGATCGTCGTCGCCCGTTGTAACGGCGGTGTCGACGTATGTGCTTTTTCTAGATGGTAGTTCGGCACGCGTGGACTCAGATGGTGGACATGATGGAATCCGATATTACCCGTCACCCATTGAAGCACTTTCGGCAACTCGTAATACGAGCTTCCTTCGATGGCCGCCTTTACATAATCCCATTCCTGCTCATCTTCAAAATAGGAATCTTCGAACGTATGCTGAACATAGAACAACCAAATTCCGAGCACACCGGCGATGAACATCGTCGTTCCTTGTACAATCAAGAACGCTTGCCAACCGATCAGATAGATGAGCGCGCTATATAGGACGACGAGAGAAATATTGATGAGATAGGTGTTTTGTCGTTCTTTTTTCCGCGCGTCCTTTCGGTTGAAACGACTCGTGACAAGAATAAGCCAAAGTGGTCCGAGACCGAACATAACGAGCGGATGACGATATAGGCGATACTTTAGACGAGTCCATTTTGACGCTTCGATATACTCCTCAATCGTCATGACCCAGATGTCGCCGACACCCCGTTTATCCAAATTCCCACTCGATGCATGATGAATCGCATGCTCTCGTTTCCACTTCTCGTATGGAAATAACGTCAAGACCCCTGTAATGGTTCCGACAATCGCGTTCGCTTTTTTATTTTTAAAGAATGAACCGTGTGTGCAGTCATGGAAGATGATGAACATCCGCACGACAAATCCTGCTGCAATCAACGTGAACGGCAATGTCAGGAAAATCGAGACACTTAGTAGTTGGTACGCTAAAAACCACGATACGAGAAACGGTAAAATCGTATTGATCATCTGCCGCACACTGATCCGAATATCGGACTTTTCAAACGGCGAGACGTGCTTTCTTAATTGGGCAATCTTTTCTTTACTCATAACAACCTCCTTGAATTCAACAGCGTCACAACGCAAAAATATAGATAAAACCAACAACCAACGTTGTTCAATGTGAATTCATGGATCGGAAGTATTCCCTATCAAGAATTAACACTAGGTCATTATATCATGTATAAAACTTATGTGGTGAAAATTCAGAAAAAAGACTCGCCCCTATCTTTAGAGACAAGTCTAACTGATTCATTGTTGCGTATAGATGGAAACCGAGCCACCGTTGACGAAGAACTCGCCCCAACCGTCCGCATTGATCGTCACGAGACGTCCGTTATTTCCTGTCATGTCTTTCCACACTTCCCCTGCATTCTGTTTTCCGACATACATCCATTTCGCCCCGCCTGGTCCGTCCGATAAAATCGTTGCAAGACCAGACTTCGCACGGTCCGTCACTCCTTCACGTGTCCATCCGATGACGTCTTGGTGATTGATGTAATCATGTTGTGTGCCGTAGGCGAAATCTTTACGCGCTTTCAAAATGGGTTGAAGCGACGCTGACATATTCGGTATTTCACGGTTCGTCGTCCCTTTCGTTCCATAATAATCTCCGTAGAATAGTGCTGGATACCCTTGACCACGTGTCATGATGGTCGCGTAGGCAAGCGGTTTGAACCAATTCGCGACTGTTGACTCAAGTGACTGTCCTGGTTGCGAATCATGATTGTCGACAATCGTCACAGCGAGTGTTGGGTGCTGCTCGACGACCGTACCTTTTAAAATGTTCCGCATGTCATAGTAACCGCCACCATTCCCTGCCGCTTGGAAATTGTAATGGAGTGGTACATCGAATACGGAATGAGTGTAGCCCGTCTTGGCCAAGTAATCATTGATGGCCCCTAAGTCATTCTTCCAATACTCCGCAACAGTGAACATCTCTTTTCCGGTTGCCTGACGAACACTCGTCACCCATTCCTTTAAGTATGAATGATTGATATGCTTCACCGCATCCAGTCGGAAGCCGTCCAATCCAAGCGAATCCGCGTACCATTTCCCCCAGTTTTTCATCTCCTGACGTACTTCCGGATGCTCAAAATCGACATCGGCGTACATCAAGTAGTCATAGTTCCCGTTCTCACCCGACACTTCACTATCCCATGCTTTACCCGTACTCTTGAATTTGTAGATTCGGCTCAGACTTCGTGATTGATCCCAGTCGGTCCCATCAAAATGATACCAACGCCACTTGAACGGCGAGTATGTATTGTTCCGTCCAGCAAAATTGAATCCAGTCCAGGCAGAAATGGCATATTCCCCAGACGTCTCTTGATTCCGGTTAGAAGGATCGACCTCGACAGCTTGAACGGATTCGGTATAATCCGCTCCGCCTTTATGGTTCATGACGACATCCCCATAGACGCCAATCCCTTTCCCGCGTAAGTTGGAGATGGCCGACTGTAGCTGCGCTTTTGTTCCATACTTTGTCCGAGTCGTTCCTTTTTGATTAAATTCTCCAAGGTCATACAGATCATACGCCCCGTATCCTACATCATTTTGTGATGTCCCTTTATACGCTGGTGGGATCCAAACGGTCGAGATCCCGATATCTTTTAAGTGCTGCGAATCGTTCGAGAGTCGGTTCCAGTGTTGGCCATCGTTTGGAACATACCATTCAAAGTATTGCATCATCGTACCGTTCTGTGGGGTCGCTGCCTGTGCGACCGGTTGCCCCGAAAACAGTGCAATCGATGTCACTCCAGCCAGGACAGCAATCCCTTGTCGTTTCTTCAACATCCTTCATTCCTCCTCAAATAGTTAATGAAAGCGCTTGCATTAATCATTGTGAATGATTTTTAATTTGTTGCATAGATAGACACTAAAAAACAGTTCTCTCTCCCTAACTATTTCTCATTCGAATAGTTCAGTCGAACGAAACAAAGACGGATGGCTTGTGCCATCCGCCTAGTCATCCTTCCCGGCTAATTCGTTTGCGTTTGAAACGGTAGCCGATGTACGGAAGTCCTGTAAACACGAGACCGATCGTCACGAGTAGTTGAATCCCAATCAATATTGTCTCGACAACGGTTGGCCAATCAAACTGAAACAACGAAAAGAGTGCAATCCATAAAATACCTAGGATGAGCGCAGCTCTTCCCATCTGACGCTCCATGTCATGATATTTTTCCTCTGTTGTTTCGACATCCGAGTAAATCGGCTTGGCATCTCGATCTCCTTTGAAAATATGAATCTCATCCCCGGTTGATGTGACATGTTCCCACCCGCTCGACGCAAACAGGTCAAAGTAGTCTTCGTCTGGACGAGTACGATAGTCCAAACTATACTGAACGTCTTCCGGTTCCCCTTCAACGAGCGTGTATCCTAGCGGGGCAAACTTCTTCAAATGCCATCCCTTGGCCGCCATTCGTTCTAGTTTCCGCATCTCACGCTCTTCAGCAAACGCCAATCCCCAGCTCGACATATACTTTTGTCTCATCTTGATCCCTCCATATCCAAAATGGCACAGGCATCTTCGACCATCGCCTGTCGTCTCTTCACATCATCCGTTAAAATCGAGCGGCCTTTATTCGTGATTCGATAGTTCTTTTTCTTTCCGTCCCCATCCATCGGTTCAATCAGTTCGGCGTTCAACAACTTTTTGATAATCGTATACATCGAAGCCGGACCAATTTGCATTCGTCCTCGCGTGGTCTCTTCGACAAATTGCATGACTAAATAGCCATGACGCGGCGTCGTGAGCGCCAACAGGATATAAAACATACTATCCGTCAGTTCTCCTAACTCTAATGAGTCCGTTCGCGGCATCTTTCCACCTCCTATATCATTGAATGATATATTTCTTATACTCAATATATATCGTTAAATGATATATGTCAATAAATGATATAAAAAAAGCCGCACCCTTTTAGGTATGCGACTTCAAGATAAACGGTTTTAACTAGTGACATAGTCTAAATCATGCAAGATATACGCCAGGAAGAAAATCATGCTTGGATTCTCATATCGCATCTGGACTTTACGGAGCTGCTCGCGATACGTGACCTCATACTCGGCCCCGTTCATCTTCCGCTCCATGTTCATCTTGATGAGCGCATCAAGCTTGTCCATCATGTCGACGAGCATTCCCTCATACGTATCGTCTTTCGAGTCAGCCATATATCGACGGAACGCCGGTTGCATATACTCAGGCAACAGTCCAAGCAGACGTTCACTTTCCGCTCGCTCGTATGCCTCAAACGCAGCCCCCGTCTCTTGCGTCGAATGTTTGACTGGACCGAGCACGTCTCCGGTCACCCCTTCAACTAAATCGTGACAGAGAAGACGAGCCACGAGTTCGGCGACATCGACATCGACGTCGTACTTCTCACGCTCTAAGAGCCCACTGAACATACCGAGCGCGGCAGCCCGGAAACCATGAATCGCATCGTTGTCGTCAATCGTGTTAAAGCGACCTTTCCAGCGACGGACACTATCCATCCGCATGACGTTCTCGATGAATCGCAACACATCCGTTTCTGCCTCGACCTGGTCGAACAGCCAGCGGACCGAATCAATCGGATGATGTCGGAGTGCGGCTTTCATCTCTTCTGGCTTGTCATCAAAGTGCGGAGAGCCGTGCGCGACTTCTCGTCGCACGAACAACATCGCATCGAACGAATCAATTCCGTCCACGATTCGACCTTCGAACGAATCATCTTCCGCTTCCACCACGAAACGATGAAAGTGAGGACGTAATGATTGCGACAGCAGCTCGACAAGACCGAGACTCGCTGTTCGTTCCATACGCTCGATGTGACCGATCAAGGTCGGTTCTTTTTTCGTCCGGTGCATGATCGGGCCTGTCTGGACTTCATTCATGTCGTGGAAAATGGCTTTCCCGAGTAAATCGAGCAAATCGACTTCACGTCCGTTCTCTTTTTCCACATAAGCCGCGATCAAGCTAAAGACCGCGACACGAAAGCTATGACTCGCTGCGTTATCATGATAATGGGGGGCATATTCATCCCACCGTTGCACGTTTTGCATACGTGTCATCTTTCGGATAAACGTTCCGTTATGCATGGTTTCACTCCTTACGATAATCGTTCAAATACATCGTCATGACAGACGACATATAACATGTCTGTTTCCTGAAGCGGCAAATCGAGCATCGTCGCCACATCCAAGCGGTCATTGACCGCGATGAGTGTCACCCCTGATTCAAGTAACGCTGTATTTGCTTGTCGAACATTCTGCCACTCGATTTTTGGTTTCAACGCTTGAATGTTCCCACCTGACTGTTTGCTCAACAACTGACGGAAAATTGCTGTCGTTCCAGGTTGTAACGTCGCTTTTGCCATCAAGAGGGAGACCGAGTCGTTCGCTAAAATAAAATCGTCGACGCGGACGTGTTTGAATTTCGAGATATTTCTTTCTTCACACACTTCGACGACCGTGTGCAAGTCCACCTGATACTCAGAAGAGAGTGCCTCGACCGCTGACGCGATTAATAACGACTTCCCATCGGCGAGTAACGTCTCCGTGATACGGGCATCCGCAAAAATCGCGACGCGTCGCGCCTTCAAGACGTTTGCTTGCAGCAATACCGCTTCATCCGAAGCATCGCCTGATACGAAGTGAACTTGATCGTGCACGTACGGTTCCTCAACTAACTGATCAATCAATACGATCTCTGCTTTCGGTTCGTAGTTAAGCACTTCATCGATTGCTTTCTTCGTCTTCGGGGACCACCCGATATACACATAATGTCCTTCTCCACGATACACTAGTCTTCCCTCCCGTTTTAGCCGTTGAAACGTCGCACCGATTTCAACCAATTTTCCAATCAACGCCCCGATAATCCCAATCCCGAATAGGAATAAGAATATCCCGAGCCATCGCCCTGCCACGGAGGACGGATAAAAGTCCCCGTATCCGACGGTCGTCAATGTCGTCATCGTCCACCAGAACGAATCAAACAGTGATCCGAATGTCTCTGGTTCTAAAACATAACCGAGCACGGTTCCTAAGATAATGATGCCAATCGAAGCTAAGACGACATTCAAAAATGATAATTTCGCTAACCCTTTCCACACACGAAATAAGATATGCACTGTTTCCCCCTCCTTCTCTCTTATATACTAAACGTAACCACAAAAAGATTCACGAAACCATTTTGATGGTGATTCCGTATAAGAAAAAAAAGGAAGGACTGACTTATGAACTCCATCGTCTTAGAGTATCGTCTCTATAAAAATGAATTATCGTTCGAACCACTATACCATTACACGTCTCTCGGCTTAGACGAAGTGCTAGCTCGTCGTGAATGTGAGTTTTTCGTCAAAGACGGCATGACCTACAAACAACGCTCGTCTGCCCTTGAAGGCGATCAATACTTTTTAATTTATGTCGATCGCTATACAGAGGGACCGATGGACAAGCACGAAACGAGCGACATCAAAGTCGAAATCCGCACGCTCGACGACCGGTTTGACAACCCATTACTCGAAGCCTATTACGTCGACCGCCACCTTGATGCACTCGCCATGCTCGGAAGCCAGTACTTGTATGTCGCCGGTAAAGAATATGAGCGCGATTCAGCAGAAACAGATGAAGATCGTGGTGTGTATGTTATCTACGTCACACCGACTGGTTATGAATTGGAGGAATCAACATGAAGACAAGCAAGAAAATTTTAAGCGGACTATCCGTCGCGGTATTGACCACTTCCCTTGCCGCGTGCGGTGGGGATGAATATAAAGAGGCGGCACTCCCGGAAGAACCGACCGGATACGAATGTGACGATTGGGACTGGGATGACGAGACCGAGTCGTATTATTGTGACGACGACCGCTCTCCGCACTATGGTAGCTACTTCTTACTCGGTAGCCTGTTCCGCTCAAAAAATGCGTTGAAGAGCTCTTCGTCGTATAAGACGTACAAAGCCAACGGTGGTGCGACCGGTGCCGTATCGAACGGCTCAAATTCAGGATCGTCAAAATCTGGACTCGGCAGTGGCTCTAAAGGTGGATTCGGCGGATGACGCGTGACGAACTTTACAGTCAAATCCCTTATTTTTGGCCCGATTTAAACGATGAAGAATATGCCTTATATGATTGTTTTGAGATGACCGCCTCGCAGGTTGCCTCTATCCGAGAGGCAACCGAGGCGGTTGACTCGATTTTTCGGAAGACGAATCAATTATTACGCACCCTACCTGACGAAACGCTCCGACTGCTTGGTTACCCTGAGGCGAGTCTGCCGTTCTTACGGGAGAAGACGATACCGCAGGAGACGATCATCGGTCGTTACGACTGGATCATGAAAGATGATCAACTCAAGTTGATGGAGTTCAATGCAGATACGCCGACCTTCATTAAGGAGCTGTTTGATGTGAACGGCGTGGTCGCTTCCGAGTTTGGTCTACTCGACCCAAACAGGGAAGCCACCCCCCAACTGAAAATTGAGCTGCGGAAAGCGATCGTCGCCGCGTGGAATCGACTCAAACGAGAAGGCACACCGAAAATCGTTTTTACGGCACATGATGATAACATCGAAGACAAGTGGACGGCACGATTTTTACAAGAAACGCTCGACGTACCGTCTGAATTCGTACCGTTGCACACTTTACTCGTCGACGAAGACGGCGTCTACACACCATCGGGTGAGCGAATTGACATCTTATATCGCCAAACATATCCGATTGAGCACCTTGTGGACGACCGGGCTCCAGACGGAGACTTGATTGGCATTCGGTTACTTGAACTCGATCAACAAAAATACGTGTCACTGCTCAATCCCCTCTCTGCGTTTCTCATGCAATCGAAAGGCGTACAGGCGCTGATTTGGGAATTGTATGAGACGGAGACACTATTCGATCAAGCCGAGCGCGACATCATCGAAACATATTTTTTACCGACTTACTTAGAAGACACACCGTTTCTCGGTGAATCGGACTATGTCAAAAAGCCGGCATTCGGACGTGAAGGGGACTCCGTCATCTTGTATACGAAAGATGGCCAACCGTTTCATCGCGAAACATTACAAACGTATGCGGAAGAAACGGCCGTGTACCAACAGTTCATCGAACTCCCGACACGGATGACGACAACCGTCAAAGGTCGCATGGAGACACATTACATGGTCGGATGTTTTTGCTTGAACGGACACCCATCCGCACTCGGCGTCCGCGCCGGCAGCATGATCACGAACAACCAATCTTATTACTTAGCCGTTGGCACACCTATACAAAAGGAGACGAACTCATGACATTCATCACACTCGATTCAATCTTAAGCTTCCTGGCCCACCTCGGGACAGGATTCGGTCTCATTCTCGCGGGACTCATCATCTTCGCACTAACGACCAAATATTCGGAACGCAAGTTAATCAAAGAAGGCAACATGGCTGTCGCGTTGAAACTTTGGGGGAAAGCACTAGGACTCGCCATCGTCATTTATACAGTCTGGGCGAACAGCGTCAACTTGCTCGATGCGTTCATCTGGGGACTCGTCGGTATCGCCGCCCAAGTATTGGCGTTCTGGACGTTTGAATACATCCTTACACCAGGCGTGAATTTAGAAAAAGAAGTCGAGAATGGCAACATGGCCATCGGTTTCAGCTTGTTCGCCGCATCACTCGTCGTCGGGATCATCGTCGCCGCGAGCTTGACGTACTAATCAAACACCCCATGCACGCATTTGCGAAGCATGGGGTGTTCGTATTTATAAAAGTCAGGAGGAACAATCATGTCGAAGCGAATCATCTTACTCACAATCGTTTCCGGTCTCATCATCGTAGCCATCGCAGTCGGTGTCGGACTTTACACCTACACTAACATTCAGGCTGGTGACTCATACGAAAATGCCGAAAAAGAAATGAATCGTTATATGACGACGAACAATTGGTATACGTTTGAAATTCATAATATGGAACAGTCCGTTCTCTCTTTTTACACAAATGAAGACCGCTCCGTCATCGGTCTAGCTGAGATTGATGTCGAAACAGGGAACTTAGGGTCTGTCACGAAACAAACAGAGCCGAATCAGCCTTTTGATTTCGTCATCCTTCGAGTTGAAGACATGGAGTACATCGGTGTTCACCTTAAAGAGCGACCGGAAGATGTCGTCTATTTACGGTTAAACGGCGACGATGTCTCAAAAGATTTTCTTGTAAACGATCCCGAAATTGAAAGCTACACCATGACATATGTCATTGAAACAACACGACCGTCAGATGGTTCGTGGTCACTTGAAACATTGGATGCCAACAAACAAGTCATACATTCAAGTAAACTTACGGAATAACCTATATTGTGCATCAAGACGACTTTTTCCAGTCGTCTTTTTTAGTTGGTCGCAAAAACTCCAGAGGGTCCGAAAAATTCATATCGTGCCTGTGGAATAGCGCGAACGACCGTTTCCATCATCGCATTCGGTCCGCACGTATAAACATCATGCCCTTCCACATCAAGTTCCTCAAGGTGTGACTTATTCATGCAACCCGATACGTCATCTGCATGTGTGAGCAGATGAAGCCCTTCCTTCACGAGTTCATCGAGTTCGTCTCCGAGTGGACGAAGGTCCATACTCCGAACCGCGTGCAATAACGTAACAGGACGTCCTTGTTCGAGTGCCGTCTTCGCCATGTTGAAGAGGGGCGTAATCCCGATTCCTCCCGCGATGAGTGTGAGCGGACGTTCAGACGTTTCAAGGATGAATTCTCCTGCTGGTGCGCTCATCGGGACTTCTGTTCCGACCGTCTGCTCATGAAGCCAGTTTGAGACGAGTCCCTCCGCTTTCGGCGCAATCCAGTAGCCGTCTTCTGTCGTCTCGATGACACTATATTGACGGTGATGTAGGATGTCCTCTCCCGCAATGCGCGCTTGAACCGAGACGTATTGTCCTGGGATGGCTGTGCCAATAACTCTATCTTTCGCGACGAGACGGAATCGTTTCACTTCAGGTGTATCTACTATGATTTCTTCGATGACGAACGGTTTGAATCCGACCCATGGCGCGTCATCATACATTTTTTTCTCGAGTGAGATGAAGACATCGGCAATCACACCGTAAGCATTTGCCCATGCATCGATGATGTCAGGTGTTGCAGCTTCACCGAGTACGTCTTGAATCGCCGCAAGTAAGTTCTCACCGACGATCGGATAATGCTCCGGGCGGATGTTCAAACTTTTATGTTTATGAAGTGCTGGTTGGATGGCAGGAAGAATCGCTTCGAGTCGGTCGATATGAAGCGCAGCCGCATAGACCGCGTTCGCGAGTGCTTCCGGCTGACGTCCTCGCTTTTGGTTCGTATGGTTGAAGAAGTGACGAACTTCTGGATTTTGTTCAAACATTCGTTGATAAAAATGCTTCGTGATCGTCACACCATGTTCTTTCAAAACTGGTGCCGTCGCCTTTACAATCTCAATCGTTTGTTGATCTAACATGTGAATTTCCCCCTTTTGTTTTGTACACGTTCATTATGTGAGTCAAGTCACTTTAAAGCAATATATTAAATACTTGTTTAAAGTAGATTTCACGTTTCTGACTTATTTTCGCCATCACCCTTTCACATTTGTTCGAATCGCACTTTTTTGGATTGTCTTGTACAATGAAACGAGAGGTGATGATGGATGAGACTCACGCAAACATGTGACTACGCACTGCGAACGTTGATGTATAGCGCTACGTTTTCACATCGGCTCGTCACGATTCAAGAAGTGGCAGACCAATATAACATCTCCAAAAACCATGTCATGAAGGTCGTATATGAGCTTGGGAAACATGGTTATTTGGAATCGGTGCGTGGTCGAGGCGGCGGCTTTCGACTCGCACGACCGATGGATGACATCAATGTAGGGGAAGTCGTTCGGACGATGGAACCGTTCGAACTCGTGGAATGCTTCGGGGAAGGCCGATGCGTCATCGCACCTGCCTGTGATTTACGAGGTGTTTTGAATGAAGCCATGTTAGCGTTTCTTCATGTACTCGATCGTTACACAATTGCGGATCTCGTCGTCAACCGAACGAACGAACTCGCTATGTTATTAGGCGTACAAAACCCGACGGACTGAAATGGTCCGTCGGGTTTTCCGCTTACAAAGACTTTAGTTTTGATTCGATTTCTGCTCGCTTTGACTCAAGAAACGGAGGCAAGGCTAATCGCTCTCCGAGTCTCTCAAGCGATTCATCCATCGCAAATCCCGGTTCATCTGTTGCCAGTTCCACTAAGATTCCGCTCGGTTCGCGGAAGTAAATCGACTGAAAATAGTAACGGTCAATAATACCAGAGTGGCTGATTCCATTTGCGTCAAGCTTCTCGATCCACTTCGTCATATCGTCTGTTTCTTCCACTCGAATCGCCACATGATGCACACTCCCTCGCCCTGGTCGTTCCGACGGCAAATCCGGTCGATCGACGAGATGAATCTCTGTTGCCACACCACCCTCGCCCGTCTCAAAGACACGCACGTCATGTCCATCCCGTTCAAATGTCGTTACATATCGATAGCCAAGCACTTCTGTCAGGACCCGTGCCGTCTTGTCAATCCGCCGTACCGTCCACTCACTGAATCCGAGACCGAAGATGCCGAGGTCCGTTGGCACTGGACCTTTGCTCCAAGGTGTCCCGCTCCCTCCTTCTACAAGACAGAGACGTTGACCCTCATGATCTTCGAACGAAAGGGTCGCCCTTCCTAAAACCGACTCGATTTCTCCGTAAGATACATCGAACGCGTCAAAACGCTCCTGCCAGAACGCGAGCGCTCCATCCGGCACCCTGAGTGCTGTCCGGGAAATACTGCTTGACCCTCGATACGTCTGTCCGAGAAACGGTAACTCAAAGAACGTCAAATCGGTTCCAGGCGTACCCGTCTCGTCTGCATAGAACAAGTGATACATCGATGGGTCATCCTGGTTAACCGTCTTTTTGACGAGCCGCATCCCTAGTGTTTCCGTGTAGAATCGCAAGTTCTTCTTAGCATCCCCGGTCATCGCTGACACGTGATGTTGTCCACTAATCACCTTCATCCCTCATCTCCCCTTTCGACTATATCGTTATTGTATCATCCCTAAATGAGTAAAGTCCTCTTTACATTATGTAAAGTTTGTTTTACACTAGTGGTAGAAACTAGAAATGAGGTGGCACGATGCCATTGATCAACCGCGTGAAAGAACTGCGTGCCCGGCACCAGTTAACCCAAGGTGACCTGGCCGAAAAAGTTGGTGTGACGAGACAGACGATCATCTCGCTCGAGAAAGGCAGCTACACGCCGTCGCTCATGCTGGCGATGCACATCGCACGGGTGTTTGAGGAACCGGTCGAATCTATATTCACAATCGAGGAGGAATCACAATGAAACATGTCGTCATTCAATCTATTTCAAGTATCATCCTGTATGTCCTGATGGCTTTTCTATTCAGTTCGTTTTTATCTGATATGTCGAAAACAGTCATCGAGTCTGACCGATTCTTAGTTGAATTTAATCTACTTCCACTACTTTTACTCGTTGTTTTTGGCATCATTTGGACAGTCTATTCGTTTAACACCCGTCCGAATAAACAGTTGAGCTTTGCCCAATGGTCCGTCCGGATGACAGAGTTCAGTGAGGTCGATGAGCGTGAACAAATCATCACAGCGAAAGCGACAAAAGCTGCCTACGTCTCGTTCGGTATTTCAGTCCCAATTCTTATGGGATCGTTCATGTTCTATCCGTTATTTGAAGAGACGCTCCCTGCCTATCCAATATACGCCCTTGCTTCTACATTGGTCATCGCGACACTCGTTTATATGACGACCTGGATTCGCGGCTATCGACATTAAGGAATTCATCACGAATTCCTTTTTTTGTGTCCATTTTTCATCGATTCGGCTATCATGATTGCCAATTCTATTACACCATGCTTATATATAACTAAATGGTTATATAAAGAATGTAAGGAGTCTTGCTTTGTGAAAACCGTCGATTTGACGATTGGAAACGTGCAACGCGTCATTTTGGCTCTTGCCCTTCCGCTCGTCGGTAGCTCGTTATTACAGTTTACGTATAGTCTCGTCGACATGTTTTGGGTCGGTGCGCTCGGGAGCGATGCTGTGGCAAGTATCGGTGCAGCTAGTTTTTATATCATGCTCGGACAGGCGATTCAATCGTTGATTGTCGTTGGCGCCGGCATCAAAGTATCACAAGCTGTCGGGAGACGTGACCTCAATTCGGTTCAGCGTTATGTCCGGTCCAGCAGGCGTCTGAATCTAACACTCGGTCTTTCGTACGCCTCACTACTAATTGTGTTCGGTCATACCCTCATCGGCTTTTTGAATATGGGTGCCCCCGCTGTGGAGCAGCTTGCGTATGAATATTTGTTCGTCAGCGCGCCGATGCTTATCTTTTCTTTCTTTAATTTGCTGTTTGCTCGTCTATTCAGTGCATATGGCAATACGACAACAGCGATGCGAATCAATGCGACAGGTGTCATCCTCAATATGATTCTCTCCCCGATTTTCATTTATCCATTCCAACTCGGTGTGATCGGGGCTGCTCTTGCAACACTTGTCGCCAACGTCATGATGTTCGGATTGTTTTGGCACCGCGCTCGTACATTATTCAATTGGGATGAAGTCGTTCAGCCGACTCGAGCTGACTATAAAGAAATCATCCGTCTTGGTTTTCCGATGGCAACCCAACGGATTTTGTTCACGGTAATCAGTATTTTTCTTGCCCGCATGATTGGCTCATACGGGACGGAAGCGATTGCGGCACAGCGCATCGGACTTCAAATCGAATCGATTGCCTACATGATGATTGGTGGCTTGAACGGAGCAATGGCTAGCTATACCGGTCAAAACCTCGGGGCACGAAAAGTAGATCGTGTTTATGAAGGTTACCGGGTAACGACCCGACTCGGGATGGTTTACACAGGATTCATTATGTTGTTCTTTTTATTCGTCCCAGATTTACTCATTGGTCTATTCGTCGATGACGTTCGAACCATCGAAATTGGGGCGAGCTACTTGCGAATTATCGGCATTTCGCTCGTCTTCTCATCGATTGAAATGATCGGAAACGGATACTTCTCAGGACTCGGATTACCGAAAATCCCCGCGACCATCTCGATTATTTTCACAGTGACCCGTATCCCGCTCGCATTTTTTCTTGAGCCTTATCTCGGAATCGATGCCATCTGGTGGAGTATCGCCATCTCAAGTATCACAAAAGGGCTTGTCTCTGCCCTCTTTGTCCGACTAACGAAAAAGGAAGTGATTTCCCTTGCAGAAGCAGTTTAATCAACTACCCCACCATCTCATCACAAGTGGAAAATTTGCCATCGAGCGAGAAATGTTACGAGTCACGTCAGAAGGCACACTAGCTGTTACGAAGCATCCAAAAGCACTCGGTCATAAAGCGACACATCCATATATCACGACCGACTTTTCTGAAAGTCAAATTGAGCTTGTCACCCCGACGTTTCCGACGATTGAGGCGGCACATCATTTCTTAGAAACGCTTTACGATATTACGGCGCTCAACATAGGCGATGAACGCCTTTGGCCACAATCTATGCCATGTGCCTTGCCGGAAGGTGGTACGATTCCACTCGCTGATTTTGGTGTGTCCGGAATAGAGGCTAGCCGTTATCGTGAGCATCTGCTCCAAAAATATGGTGCGAAAAAACAACTCATTTCTGGAATCCATTTCAACTTTTCATTTTCCGATGAGATGTTATCCGCATTATACGAAGGATCCCCTGAACAATATCGACACTTCAAAGATCACCTATATTTGAAGTTAGTTCGTCAATATTTACGAATGCGTTGGCTCATCGTCTATTTGCTCGGTGCTACACCAGCCGTTCATGTGAGTTATGAAGAACAATGTGTCAGTCAGATGCAAGCGCTCCATGTAGACACTTTTTCAAATAAACAAGCATTGTCCTATCGGAATAGCGACTGTGGGTATACGAATGTTGAACCGCTTTATCCAAATTATGCGACACTCTCAAGTTATATAGACGATGTAAAACGGTTCATTGCCAAAGGCGAGATTGCCAATCCGAACGAACTCTACTCCCCCATCCGATTGAAAACATCGAAAGGTGGTAACGACTTAAATCAACTCGAGGCACACGGTATCGATTACATTGAAATTCGCAATATCGATTTGAATCCGTTTGAAAAGACCGGAATTGCTCGTTCAGATTTACGGTTCCTTCATCTGTTTTTGTTGTACTTGACCTTTACTGAGGAGACATCTCATGTCGATTGGCAAGCTGAAGCGTACAATAATCAACAACGTGTCGCCAAAGAAGGCATGTCTCCCGCAAGCATATTGACTCGAGATGGTTACGCCATACCTTTACACACGTACGCGACAGAACTTCTCGACGCCATCGATTCGTTCAACACACACTATGACCTCGGCTTCGAAGATGTCTTTCCCGCTGTACGCGAAAAAATTGATCACGTGGACAGGACGTACGCTTCCCGATTAAAGACGATTATGATCGAGACAGGTTATCACGCATGGTCCCTCGCCCAAGCAGAACACTTTTATGAGGACGCCTATGCAAATCGTTTTCGCATCCACGGTTATGCCGACCTGGAACTGTCTACTCAAATCTTAATGAAATCCGCAATTAAACGTGGTTATCGTGTCGATGTCATCGATCGTTCTGACCAGTTCATTCGGATTCGAAACGGCAAACACGAAGAATACTTCAAACAGGCAACGAAAACATCAAAAGACAATTATGTTTCCGTCTTAATGATGGAGAATAAAACGGTGACAAAGTTTGTACTCGCAGAGCATGGCATTCGTGTCCCTGAAGGGGTAGAACTTCAAGAGGAATCGGATTTATCTCAGGCATGGCATTCATTTTCAAAACAACCCATCGTCTTAAAGCCGAAGTCTACAAACTTCGGAGTCGGTATTCACATTTTTAAAGACGGAGCGACGTATGAGGAAGCACTGTCTGCATTTCAGTATGCGAAAACGTTTGATGATGTCGTTTTACTTGAGACATTCTTACCCGGAAAAGAATATCGCTTCCTCGTCATCGGGGATGATGTCGCGGGCATCCTCCATCGTGTCCCGGCGAACGTCACTGGAGATGGCACCTCTTCTATCCGTCAACTCGTTGCGACAAAAAATGAAGACCCGTTACGCGGAAAAGGATACAAGACACCGCTCGAGAAAATCGAAATCGACGAGGTCGTCATCTCATTTTTACGTGCTCAAGGCAAGACCCCCGATAGTATTCCCGCTCTCGATGAGCGTGTCTTCTTACGCGAAAACTCTAATATCAGTACCGGCGGAGATAGTATCGACTATACGGATCAAATTTCTGACATCTATAAGCGTATTGCTGTCGATGCCGCTAAGTCAGTCGGGGCAACCATCTGTGGTGTCGATATGATGATTCCCTCTCTCGATGATGCGCAAATCGAATACGGTATCATCGAATTGAATTTTAATCCCGCCATCCATATCCACGCTTTTCCTTATGAAGGAAAAGAACGACCGATTGGTGAGATGCTACTTGATTTATTGTTTAAATATTGAGTATTCCCGTTTCAGAATATTCCTAATTGGGAATATTCAAAATAAGAGGACGGTGACGAAAAATGGAAGAGAGATTGGCTTCTTTGTTTCAAGCGTTAGCCGACCCGAACCGGTTGCGGATGATCGAATTGTTACGGAAACAAGAGTGGACGGTCGTAATGATGGCAAATCAGCTTGGGATCAGTCAACCACAGACATCAAAGCACTTGCGAATTCTGTATGATGCAGGTCTCGTCACAGTAACCATTGATGCCAATCGAAGACGTTATGCACTCAAGTCTCAAGCACTCGAACCGTTAGATGCTTGGCGGACCTATATGGCTCGGGAAACAGAGCGACTCGATCGATTGGAGACGTTTTTAGCGGAGTCACAGCGAGAGGAGAATGGATCATGAGTACGGTCAAATCACATGTAGAGGGCACGACATTGATTATGGAACGTCTGTTCAAGGCACCACGCCAACTTGTATTTGAAGCATTCTCGACACCTGCACATTTAGAGAAATGGTGGGGACCGTCTGGATGGGAGACGAAAGTATACAGCTTCGACTTCAAACCGGGGGGGATTTGGCATTATTGCATGACTTGTGTCGACAAAGAACAAGGTGACTTTTATGGTATGGAATCATGGGGCAAATCAACCTTTATCGACATCGATCCATACTCCCGAATCGTCTATACGGATGCATTCTCGGATGCGGACGGACACGTCAATCCGGACTTGCCTGTCATGACGATCACAAATGAATTTCTCGATACATCGGAAGGCACGTTATTCATTAGTCGCTCCGAATTCCCGAATGAAGAGGCTCTCCAACAAGTCGTCGAAATGGGCGCTGTCGAAGGGTTCACTTCCCAACTCGATCGTCTCGAAGCGATTGTAACGCAGTAACACAATCAGGCACCGTCCTCGTAATGGAGGCGGTGCCTGATTGCGTTCAAAACAAGAAGTAGCTCACGACGAGGATTAGTGAAAAGATGAAGACCATCCCAATTGCCAAAGCAATGAGACTCATCTTCGCAGATTTGAATTGTTGCGTGTTGATCGTATGCACTTTTTTCAAATAGGAACGGGTTCCTACAAGAATTGTACTGATGCCGAACAAAATCGATAACATCCCGATTGCTGAGATCAATTGATGTTCTGCACCACTCAAATTCTCGCTTCGATAATAATGAAAGTTCGTCACTAAGAAACCAATCCCGATTACGGTAATCGCAGTGCGAATCCATGCCAAAAATGTTCGCTCGTTCGCCAGATGCTGCTGGATATATTGCGAATCGATTGTTTTTTCTACTTCTAACTTCATACCTTCCGT
Organism: Exiguobacterium sp. SRB7LM; assembly: GCF_015712685.1. GTDB lineage: Bacteria > Bacillota > Bacilli > Exiguobacteriales > Exiguobacteriaceae > Exiguobacterium > Exiguobacterium profundum. Next base: position 1,894,866 of record NZ_VWVR01000006.1, read on the forward strand.
CATCCTTCCATTTCAACCAAATGATTTTTCAAGGCGTATTGCACCAATTCGTGTCGGTGCTTCATCTGTAGTTTGTTCATAATCCGAGCTTTATGATTCTCTACTGTTTTGGGACTGATTCCTAATTTTTCCCCAATTTCATTATGGCTATATCCTAAAGTCGACAACCGAACAATCTCTAGTTCACGACGTGTCAATAACGGGTGACCATTCTTTTGAAGTACGAGCTTGTCAATATGATTCTCGGTCAATGACGTCGAATAATATCGTTTCCCGTCAAATACATACTCAATCCCCTCTGCTAGTTGAGATGGATCGCTATTTTTAGACATAAAACCAGGTACACCCAGCTCAAGAGCACGTTTGATATAGATCTCTTCATCATGCATCGTCAGTAAGATGATTTTTGCGGAAGGTACTTCCTCAGCGAGTGCTTTTACCGTCACAAACCCATCCAATCCATTCGGCATCGTGATATCAAGTAAAATGACATCGGGACGTGTCCGAATCGCTTCTTGTATTGCCGCTGCTCCCTCTGCTGCTTCCCCAACTACACAAATGCGCTCATTTGTACGAAACATCAATTTTAATCCACGTCGCACTAACTCATGATCATCGACGATCAATATATTAATCGGTTTCATCATGACCTCGCTCTCTCGGAACCGACACTGAAATTTCAGTCCCGTGTCCAATCACCGAAACAATCTGAAACAAACCTTTCATTGTTTTTGCTCTCTCTTCCATGTGACGTAGCCCTAATCCTTTCGAGACTCCGCGAGAATCAAAGCCAACCCCATCATCCCAGAATAACAATTCGATTCTTCCATCACGCTCCGTGATTCGACAATCTATGTGTGTTGGACTCGCATATTTCATCGCGTTCACAAGTGCCTCTTGAACAATCCGATATACATTAATTTCAACAAGAGAATCACATCGCGTCTTTAATCGAAAATCCGTATGAAATGCCACGTTGGGATAACGAGTGGCAAAACTATCGAGTAACACGTGTAGTGCAGATTCCAGTCCAAATTGATCAAGTTCGACTGGTCTCAACTGTTTCGAATAATTCCTGACATGATCCATTAGGAGACTCACTTCAGAAATGACAGAACTCAAATATTCTGTTTTATCGGGATCAACAACATCTAATTGCAGTGAATTCAAGGCAAGTGTAATACTAAACAGCGATTGTCCGACCCCATCATGTAACTCTTGAGCCAATCGTTCATGCTCCTCTTCTCTCGCCCGAATCAATTCCCGAACCATTTGCTCTCTCAAAATATGCGCTTCCCTGCGCTTTCGTTCTGTGAAATCTCGTAAGACGAGCAGATAGTGTGTCGCACCGGTCGTTGGATCATTTAAGATGCGCGCCGTGTTCATCTCGACATCAACCATGTTCCCAGAGTATGTCGGCATCTCCGAAGTGAAATATGGAGAACGTTCATGTTCAATCAAATAGCACCGTTCTTCACCGATATTCACGTTTCGCTTTTGACAAAATGAACAGTATGGAACAGGCTCACCGATTTGCCAGCCCGTCAATTGTTGGGCCGATTGATTCATCGAGATGATGTTTCGGTCATGATCCATCACAATCACACCGTCTTTGAGCACGTCTAATATTTGATGTTCAAAGTCACGTAGCGTCAATGTCATCCCCTCCATACTGTTTCAGTTTCTACCCTTATAATACCCCTATGGGTAAATAAACCCAAATGATGTACTTCATTTCCCCATGAAAAAAGACGCACCTCGAGGCGCGTCTAAATGTCTTGAAATCTCTACTCATCGTGATTCATTTATATTTAACGCTTGATCGTCCGTTCATTTAAGACATCAACAGTCGCTTGCACATATTTGAGTCCGTGTTGAACAGACGGTTCTTTAATCCATCGCATGAGTGAGAATAGCGTGATGTGGCGGTCATCCTGTTCCACACGACTTTGCACTTCCGCCCACATATCTCGTGTCCATTCAACCTTCTCTTTCGCTGGCACGGCATATTCCTCAATCCGTTGGCCAATCATTTCTTTTGTTTGTTCATCGTGGTATACATCTTGGACAAACGTAAACATGGACTCGAGTTGATTGGTCACCTGTAACAACATCGGTAACTTTTCAATTAGCTCTATAGCCGATTCAAGCGTTTCGATTTGTATGTTGGAATTGTCGATAGCTGCGTCAACTTTCTCTTTTACCGCTTCATCTTTCATCGTCGCCATACCAAAATCAACAGCATCTTCTAAACGTCGGAGAGACTGTTCAATTTTGGGCAAACGATTAATCAGTGCAATCAGTGCTTGTTCAACGTCCGGTCTTGTCAGTATGGTCTCGACCGTTTGTTCTTCAAATGCAGAACGTTCCATCATGATCTCTCCTTTCTCACATCGTCCCTTTCAACATGCCGTTCCAGTACATAATCGGTAAAAAGTCTTTTTTCAAAATGTACATGCTTCGTCTTTCTTTGGCTTGATTGAATGGCATCGATTCTTGAGGGATTTTATCATAATCAAACTCTGCTAGAATCAATGAACCGTAGCCTGTGACAATCGGACAAGAAGAATAGCCGTCATATGAAGCTGTCGGTAAATGACCATACATTGCATCTAGTACATTTTGAACAACGACAGGTGCTTGTTTCCGAATCGCTGCGCCTGTCTTCGATGTCGGTAGGTTCGTACAGTCACCTAAACCGAATACATTTTTAAATTGTTTATGTTGAAGTGTATGTTTATCGACATCAACCCAACCACCGGAGTCTGCCAATGAACTATTTCGAACAACAGCTGGAGCTTGCATCGGTGGTGTGACATGAATCAAGTCATAACTCATCTCAAACGATTCACCTGAATCTAAGTTTTCAAAAATCGCAATTTTTTCATCTGCTTTTATTTCTGTCAGATTCACCCGGAAATGCGTTTCAATCTGTTTTCGTTCGAGTACTTTCTCCAACGCGTCCCGATACTTCGCAACATCAAAAATAGCAGGATTGGCTGAACCGAAGACCACTCGACTCGAATCACGAACTCCCGTCTTCATTAAATACTCTTCAGCCAAGTACATGATTTTTTGAGGGGCACCCCCGCATTTTACCGGAGAAGCCGGATGTGTGAATAATGCCGTTCCGCCTGTGAACTTTTCAAGGGTATTCCATGTGTAGTCAACGTGTTCGTATGAATAATTACTGCAAACCCCTTTTGTTCCAAGCGCTGCTTTTAATCCTGTTATCCGTCCCCAGTCAATTTCAATTCCTGGTGACACGATGAGAAAATCGTATCGAATCTTTCCATGACTTGACGTTTCGACTTGATTGTTTCCAGGATCAAATGTCGTTACATGATCTTGTAACCATTCTGCCCCATCAGGAATGAGAGAATCCATCGTGCGGGCCGACTCTTCTTTCTTCACAATACCTGCTCCGACTAGCGTCCATAACGGTTGATAATAATGAGTAGTGGCAGGATCAATCAGTAGAATCTCATCTTTCAAATGATGTTTCTCTCGAAGCAATCTTACCGCTACACTGATTCCCCCAGTTCCCGCACCGATAATGATAATACGATAATGCGTACGCATCCTATACAGCCCCTTCCGTTTCATCACACGTTATTTTTTGACAAATAAGTGAACTACTCTACAAATCAAGCATATTTGAAAGCGTATACATTTGATATAGGGGAAGTCCCTCAATTTCCGTCAAAACCGTTGATATATGTTGTATAACACACTGGTTCATCGAAAATTTTGTTTACGTTCCGTTCTTTTCAAAGTGACTTTAATCACTTTGAAAAGCGCTATTTTTCTCAATATAAAAAAAGCCTTGAAGATAAAAAACTTCAAAGCTTTACGCTCATCCAGCATGGAATTGTCTAAATACATCATCAAGTTGATTGGAATTAATCTCAAGATAGACATCACCAATACTGATTTCTGTGGAACAGTACCCATCTTTTTCAACAAGATAACCAGTGATACCAATCCCGGTCTCTTCTTGAATGCGTGCAATTCGTTCGCCAACTTCCTCTTTTTTTCCAAGGAAGTGAAGATGGAACATATTCGTGACCGGGATGCGTGGAGTCGTCCACACGCCATCGAGTTCATTGAAGCGTGCTGCTAAGCGGACGGTCTCGTTTCGATACTCGGCCATCTTGTCTTTTCGTAGCTCATAATAATAATCCGCGGACAGGATGTATGGATATAAACTGATCAAGTCACCACCGTAGCGTCGCTTCCATACTTTCGACGTGTCACAAAATGCCTTCGGTCCAGCAAGGATGGCACCGGCAATGCCACCGATTCCTTTATAAAACGAGACGTATACGCTATCAAAGAGCGCACAAATCTCAGAAGCCTCTTTTTCATAATACGGAAGCGATTCGAACAGTCGTGCACCATCCAGATGTAGATGAATCCCTTTCTCACGACAGTGTTCATGAATTGCCACAAGTTCCTCGAACGTCGGCAATTCCCCGCCGATTTCTCGTTGTGGCAGTTCGAGCAACAGACACGCGATGTCCGGTAACGCTTGAATCTCTTCGAGCGTCATCAATCGGTTTTCGTCCCCCACTAAAATCGGTTCGATGTGATGCAACTCTTTTAAACCATCCTGCTCATGAATTTCAAGGTGGCAAAGCGGGTGATATGCGACCTTTTTCTTCCCTGTCTCATCACACCAAATGCGTAGCGCAATCTGCTGTGCCATCGTACCGCTCGGAAAGAATACTGCCGACTCTTTCCCAAGAACCTGTGCCATCTTCTCTTCGAACTGTCGAATCGTTTTCCCCTGTCCATACTGGTCACTCGGCTCATCTTCACGCACATGCTCAAATGCGCGTTTCAATACCCCGGCTTCCCGTTTGCCGTGACCGCTCAATTGAACGTTCGTCTGACGATACGTGTCTGCCAATCGCTCCATTCTTTCCCCTCCTCGACAAATAAGCTCCCTGTCAGTATAACAGGGAGTCCTCTCTTCAGTCGCGAATGCGGACGATGAGTTTACCGCGCACTTTTCGCGTTTGTAGTTTTTCGAGACCTTCTTTCAATTGGTCGAACGACAACACTTCTGTGACGAGATCGTTCAGTTCACCTGCATCGAGCAAGTTCATCATCTCTTCGGCCATATACGCCAAGTTGCGAATCGCATGTTCGTCCTCGCTCGCATGCGCCGCCCCGAGTGCCACTTCGTGAATCGAAGGAGATAACGTGAAGCCTTTCATGTTCGTCATGTCTGGTGGCCCGGCGATGTAGGCGAGGTGTCCGCTGAATGCGAGACGATCTAAGTCTGCTGTCGCAACGTCTCGTCCGACTGTATTCAAAATCAGGTCGACACCACGTCCATCTGTTTCTTCTATGATCCGTGCCGTCACGTCCTCGACATTATAATCAATCACCACGTCCGCCCCGAGTGATTCTACCCACTCAACGTTCTCAGGAGATGCCGTCGTGAATACCTTCAGACCGAGCCGTTTTGCGAGCTGAATCGCAAATCCACCGACACCGCCCGCTCCTGCGTGTACGAGAATCGTCTCCTTATCTCGCGTGTTCAGCTTCTGCATGACCGCTTCATATGCTGTCATCCCCGCACACAGGATAGAAGCCGCCGCCTCATCGCTTACACCTTGCGGAACGACCGCACACGCCCGGGCATCGACGACCGTATACTCGGCGAATCCCCCATATTTCGAAAGATCCGTATGAACAGCCACACGCGAACCCGTAATGATGTTGGCGATACTCGAACCGACCTCAACGACTTCTCCGACGAGGTCGACACCGAGAATGTGTGGATATGACCAATTCGGGTTTCCGTTTGATCCGACTTTATAATCGACCGGATTCAAGGCGACCGCTTCGACACGAATCAACAGTTCTCCCGCTCCTGGTGTCGGTCGGTCGATTTCTCCAATATGCAGATGATCAAGACCAGGTTGATCGAGTAGCCATGCTTTCATGTTTAGTAAGCTCCTTCCGAATACGTGAGTTCGTATGAGTGTGAATAAATTTCAACGAGGTTGCCGAATGGATCTTCGCAGTACACCATGCGGTACGGTTTTTCACCTGGGTAGTATTCACGAATCGGCATCCGTTGTCTCCCGCCATGAGCGACAATCTTCTCGACGAGCCCTTCGATGTCAGGGTCTTGTACACAGTAGTGGAAGATCCCTGTCTTCCAAAACTCGAAGTTGTCTTCTGGTGTTTCGTTGTTCGGGAATTCGAACAACTCAATCCCGATTCCGTCTCCCGTTGACATATGGGCGATTCGGAATTTGCCCCAGCCCGGTCCGAAGACATCGGTACACATCACACCGATTGGCGAATCATCCTCGACGACGTCTGATGGTGTCATAATCGTATACCACCCCATCACGTCCTCATAAAATTTTACGGCCTCAGCGACGCTCGGTACAGAAAGACCGATGTGTGAAAACGTTCTTGGATATGTCATGTTTCATCTACTCCTTTTTGTTTGCTCAATTTAGCGGATAACGATAAGATACTGTCATTGAAGCAAGAAAAAAAGTACGCACATTGAAGTAACTACCCGAAAGTGAGGTTCCTTGAACATGACCACATCGTTCCCCGTCAACCGCGCACTTGAGATTATCGGCGGCAAATGGCGCCCCCAAGTGTACTGCACGCTTCAAGATGGACCGCTTCGTTTTTCTGATATTCAACGAGCGATTCCGGACGTCAGCCGAAAAGTGTTGACCGACCAATTGCGTGAGCTCGAGCAGCTCGGCATGGTTCGCCGTGTCGACTACTCGACCGAGAAGCACCTGCACGTCGAATATTCATTGACCGAAGACGCCCTCGGACTGCAACCCGCCATGAATGCCCTTTGTTCATGGGGAGAGTGCCACGACAAAAAATAATCCCGAGCCACATGGCCCGGGATTATTTTTATGAGGCGAACAGACTAATCAAATTCCCATCCGCATCGTACAGGATGGCGTAACGTTGACCCCAGAACGCATCCCACGGTGCTTTGTGTGACGCATAACCTTGTTCAAGGACTGAATCATACAAAGCATTCAGCGACTCTCGACTTTCACATAAGAAGGCAAGCTCAATCCGATGTCCTTCTGCCTGTTTCCATTCCCCGTACACCGATTCGGCCACTTCCACCGTATCGAACGCGAGACGCACACCCCCCTCATCGATTTCCACATGCGCTTCTCCATTCATCGCTTCCGGAATCTCAAACCCGAGTGCACGATAAAAATCGAGTGAGCGCTTCATATCCTTCACGACGATGCCGATCATATCCAACTTGACTGCCATCTTGTCCCCTCCCTTTATTTTCATGATACGATTTGAGTGTAGCACGACCACTTCCATCAGAGACGAGGAATTTCAATGAATTATACGTTTCAACCACTCACCCAAGAGCAAGCCGAACGTATCGCCTTTGAGTGGCGCTATGAAGGCGACTACGCGTTTTACAATATGGACGCCGACGAGGAAGACCTCGCCTCATTTTTAGATGCAGATGAACGGGGCGACACGACGTTCGCCGTCCTTGAAACGAATGAGATGATCGGCTTTGTCACGTTGCAATTCGAATCATCAGGAACTGTTACCATCGGTCTTGGCATGCGCCCTGATTTGACGGGAAACGGCAATGGATATCGATTCCTCAATTCAATCCTAAATTGGATCGAGGCGACATTTGGGACTCGCACAGTGCGTCTTGCTGTCGCCACATTCAACAAGCGAGCAATCCGTTTATATGAATCGCTCGGTTTCACCCCACTGGAAATATTTATGCAGGAGACGAACGGTGGAGTGTATCCTTTTCTTGCGATGACACATGAACACAGTAAAACCCCGAACAACTGATGTCCGGGGTTTCGTTATGTCCGCTGCTTCTTTTGAATATATGAGAGACCGAGCGCTCCGATGAGAATCGTCCCTTTGACGATGTCTTGCGCATAATACGGGACATCCCACATCGTCAGTCCGTTTAGAAGAATCCCAATCAAAATAGCTCCAATCAATGTTCCGATGACGTTCGGACGCCCTGTTCCGAAGACAGCATAACCAATGTAAGCAGCCGCGACGGCATCCATCAAGAGGGGTGCCCCAGCCGAGACCTGACCAGTCCCAATCCGAGATGCAAGAATGATCCCACCGATGGCCGCAAACAACCCACTGAGCACGTAGGCATAGAGTTTAATGCGATTCACGGCAATCCCAGAACGACGGGCCGCTTCGGCGTTCGATCCGACGTAATAAAACTCACGCCCTGTCCGTGTATAAGTCAAGAACAGATGCGCTCCGATAAAGAATACCAGCATGAGCAGGGCGACGAACGGAATCGGACCGATTGTCCCTTGACCGATGAATAGAAACGACGGGATGAAACGTCCTGGCGCCGTCCCCCCTTCAATCGGCATGTTGTCATAAATCGAGAATCCTTTCGTATACGTCAATTGAATCCCGTTAATGACGTACATGATGGCGAGTGTGGCTAGTAAATCCGGCAACCGAAACTTGATTGTGACGAGCGCATTTAACAGCCCGACGAGAATCCCGAGTGCAAGTGGGATCAGCAGAGCGACGAGTAGTTCTTGCCGATGAAGGACGAGGCTTGCTGCCGCCCCGATTGTCGCAAGACTCGCCGTCGATCCGACTGATAAGTCAAATCCTCCTACGATGAGCGAGAATGTGACGCCAAGGGCAAGTAACGACACGATTGAAACCGATTTGATGATGTCACTAAAATTTGCATACGTCAGAAATTGATCGTTCGTCACGGTAAAGACCGCAATCAAACCAAGGATTGCGAGTAACGTCCCATACTGACCGATATGACCGCTGATTCGTTTTCGTTCCTTGACCACCAATTGTGCCATCTTACACGCCTCCTTTCTCTACAATTTGTCCACGGTCGAGCCAAACGATTCGATTGGCGACCCGTTCGAGTTCATGTCGCTCACTTGACGTGAACAATACGGTCTTCCCTTGTTTCGCGAGTGCAATGACGCGTTCATACACGTCTTGTTTCGCTGCGATATCGATTCCTTTTGTCGGTTCGTCGAGCAGATAGATGTCTCGGTCATCGAGCAACCATTTGCTGAAGACGACCTTCTGCTGATTTCCGCCACTCAGCTCACTTACCGGTTGTTTCACGTTCGCATAGCGGACGCGAAGCGATTTCAATACGTCCGAGACATCATCGGTCTTTCCTGCGACAGCAATCACGTTCCGTTCAATCGTCTCATCTAAAAATAATCCATGACGACGTCTCTCCTCTGGAACAAGTGCAAATCCTAAACGTACGGCGTCTGCCGGTTCTTTGATCACGTGTTCTTCCCCCTCGATTGTGATGGATTGACGAATCCCAGAAAGACCGAACAACGCTTCCATCAGTTCCGTCTTCCCACTTCCCGTCAATCCACCAATCCCGAGCACTTCCCCGCGATACGCTTCAATCGAAATGTCAGATTGGAAGACTGGAAGGGGCAACTGCGCAGACAAGAAAAGCTCATTTTCAGGCACTGCCTTTTCTAACACTGCATCAAATGTCGTCCCACTCAAAAATGTCTGCACCGCTTCCGAGGAGAGCGATTGGTACGGTCCATCGTACACGACACGTCCGTCTCGAAGAAACGTAGAGGTCGACGTGACCCGTGTGAGCTCGTTTGAACGATGCGTGACCAATACAATTCCGACTCCTTCTGTCGCAAGTTTCTGTAACAATTCCAGTAAGGCGTCGGCCTCCGTTTCCGATAAGGCAGCAGTCGGTTCGTCGAGGAGTAAATACTTGGCATCGCTCTCGAGTGCTCGGGCGATGAGAAGGCGCTGCTTCACGCTGAGCGGGTATTGACCGGCTGGACGCGTTGAATCGACCTCTAAACCGACTCGGGACAACACGCGTTGCGCTCGCTCTTTCAAACGTTGCGGGCGAATCCATTTCACCGTCTGCCATGGAAGGACATTCTCATACACAGGCAAGTCCAAATAGAGCGCATCATCGACTTCTTGCGATACCGTGATGATGCCATGACGAATCGCTTCCGCTGGTGTGAGCCGGATTGCTTTTCCATCAATGGACAATTCGCCGGACGTCGGTTCGACCGTTCCGTTTAGCAGTTTGATGAGGGTACTCTTACCGGCCCCGTTCAGACCGAGGAGACCATGAATGTCTCCAGGCTTCAAACTGAATGACAGTTGATCAAGCACCGTGACGTCACCGTACTGTTTCGTGATTCGTTCCAAGCGAATCATCAGTCCGTCTCCTTCATCCAATCCGACCATGCCGCATTTGATTCGCCCCAACCCGGAACGTACTGTCCAAGGTCATCCATCGTGACAGCCTCGTCCGGCAAGACATCACGATCCACTAGATATGGGTCGGCCGAATGAATGGAAGGCGTTTCGTCCCCGACTACTTTTTGATAGGCGTAACGGACTTGAATGCGACCGATTTCGGCTGGATCTGTGGCAGCTGTCACTTTCCACGGACTTCCCTCTTCTTGCATGAGTTGTAAATCTTCGTCACTCAAATCAATTCCATAGACGGCAATCTCGTCACGTCCTGCCTGTTTGATGGCACGGCTCGCCCCTTTGGCGAACTCATCCCACATCGCAAACACCGCATCGATTTCGCCTTCCGGGTACTTCTTCAAAATCGCCTCCATCTGGCTTTGCGTATCGAGCGCCGTGTTGTTCGTCGCCGAACCGAACTTTGCGACTTCCTGAATGCCGGGATAGCGTTTTAAGAACGCGTCATAAATCGTATGTCGACGTTCCATCGGGGTGAATCCACCGACCCAAATCGTGACGATGTTCCCTTCCCCGTCCAAATCTTCCGCGAGTGCTTTTAGCGAACGCCATGCTAGTGAATAATCATCTTGGTCGATGACCGTCACGCCTTCGTTCGTCAAATCGTTATCGAATGCAACGACTTTGATGCCTTTGTCGAGCGCCCGTTGAACCGGTTCTTTCAAGGCATCGGCACGTCCGTGGTCAATCAAGATCACATCGACTCCTTGCGTCGTCGCCGTATCGACATAACTCGCCATTTTCGACAAATCATTTTCGGCATTATACACTTTCACGTTGCCACCGAACGCTTCGACTTGCTCGGTCACCCCTTCGATATACTGCGAAGAGAACGTCCCGATCGACATCTGCATAACGAGGGCGACTTCTAGATTTTTCGGAAGCGTCTCATTTGAGACGTTGACGGTTTTCGCTTCCGTTTTACTTGTTGTCGTAGTCGTTTTCGGTTGAGCCTGTTCGTTCGTGCATCCGGCAAGTGCCAGGATGACGGTCAACAGGAAGAAGATGATTTTTTTAGACATATGTGTTTCCTCCTACATGTTCTACAATGACCGACTCAGTCGGTTCGAGCACACCTGTCTCTGTAATTAGAGCGGTAATCAGTTCGGGTGGTGTCACATCAAACGCCGGATTGAAGACGGTGATGCCGACGAGCGCCGTCGGATGTCCCCCGATATGGGTCACTTCATGCGCGTCCCGTTCTTCGATTTGAATCGTGTCATCTGCCTCTAAATCGAATGTCGAATGCGGAGCAGCCACATAGAATGGGATGCCGTAATGCTTCGCCAAAATCGCAAGCTGAAGTGTTCCGATTTTATTCGCTGTATGACCGGTACGGGTGATGCGGTCCGCCCCGACGATGATAGCATCGATTTGTTTCGTCTGGATGGTCCAGGCCGCCATGTTATCTGTAATCAGTGTGACATCGATATCTGCTCGGTCGAGCTCCCATACGGTCAATCGTGCTCCTTGAAGCAGCGGTCGCGTTTCGGACGCGAACACCCGAAACGGGATGCCACGCTCTTTCCCGACATAGAACGGCGCGAGCGCGGTACCGTATCGTGACGTCGCGATGGCACCGGCGTTACAGATCGTCAATACGTTGCCACCAGCGGGTAACACGGTGAGCGCATGTTCCCCAATCGTGCGATACGTAGCCACGTCTTGTTCAAAGATTTCAATCGCACGCTGCTTGATTGCTTTTGCAATCTGTTCAAAGTCCTCCCCCACATTCAATCGAAGGAGTGATTCGATGACATGCTGTAAGTTGACCGCGGTCGGTCTTGTCGCAATCAACCGTTGACCGACTTGATTCAATTGGAGATGAAAATATGGATTGTCTTGCAGACGTGACGCTTCTTTCGCAAGGACAAACGCTCCGAAATAAGCGATGGCCGGTGCACCGCGAACTTGAAGCGACTTGATTGCCTGCTCGGCCTGTTCGAGCGTCAACACTTCGACATAGCGCTCTTCTTGCGGCAACAGCGTCTGATCTAAAATCGTCAACACTTCCGTGTCGGCATCGAAATGAATACTTTGCACACTCATACGCGCACCTCCGACAAGACTGGAATCAATTGATCGATGGATTGAATCTGATGGCGCTGTTTGATGAGACGCGTGCCGAGCTCTAAGGCGTGGCGTTTCCGTTCGATGCGAAGGTCATCTGGTAATGTCTCTAAGTCGGCGACTCCAGCCAGACCGACAGTCCGCCGAATCAATTCGCAGCCTGCGTAGCCGATGGCGTCACTCAAAATAGCTGGCAACAGTTCGTCCACGAATCCTACTGTGTTGAACGGCTCTGCGGCCTGTGTAAAGCGGGTACGGAACGTTTTCTCGAACGTCTCCCAGACAGTGAGTACTTCTGTGAAGCGTTCGAACCGTTTCAACGGATGCGCATACGTTGAGAACACCAAATGAGCAATGATTTGACCAATGTCAAAGCCGAACGGACCGTAAAACGCAAACTCGGGATCGATGATTTTTGTTTCTTGACGGGTCGCAAAAATGCTTCCTGTATGTAAATCCCCGTGCAGTAGCGCTTCGTGCTTCGTCACGAACCCAACCTTCAATTTGGTCACTTCAATTTTCAAAGCGAGGTCTGACCAGAGTTGCTCCACATCCGGACGAAGGACTGGCTCGATTTGATTCGATTCTGCGTCGCGATACGGGTCGGTGAAGATCAGTTTCTCCGTGATATCGCATAGTTCTGGATTGTAATACTCTTTTTCGATTTGTTTCTTCACGAGTGGTCCGTTCGCGTAGTCAGACGTCGCAAACAACGTTTCCCCGAGGAACGTACCGACGTGGCGGGCTAAGTTCGGGTAGCTCTCTCCTTTTAGGAAGCCGGTGCGGACGATTTCGAACGATGATAAATCTTCTAAAATCGTATAGGCGAGTTCACGGTCACTCCCGAGGACACTCGGGACGAACTGAGGCACGACTTTTGAAAATTCACGAAGAGCCAGCTGTTCAATCCAAGACCGATCAAGCGTGAGCGGCCAGCTCTCCCCCACGACTTTTGCGTACGGTAACGCTTGTTTCACAATCAATGACGTCTCTCCTTGACGAATGCGAAAGACGAGATTTAAATTTCCATCCCCGATCTCCTCGCATTCTGCAATCCCATCTTCTAGTAACCCTAACTGTCGAACGTGGTCGACGACACTCTGTTCTGTAAACGCCTCATAAGCCATGATGGTTTTCCCCTTTCTTGGATCTATGCATAAAAAAAGCCCCTTTCTCCGCGAGAAAGAGGCACACCCAAATTGGTTGTTCCTCTCATCTTTCAGACATGTGTCTGGTGGATGTAGCACCGTGCCAAATGGTCGGTTGCTGCGGCGTCTTAGGGCCAATTCCCTCTGCCAACTCGCGATAAGAGTAAATGATGTAATTGTGTTTGACGTGTTGAGACGAATATTACGGACTAGGCATGCTAGTTGTCAATCCTCTATTTTCAGTCGCCCACTTATTTTCGACACGCATATATAGAAACATTATTTTTAAACTTTTTTTCTCAAAAAAAGGAATTGACGAGTGAGCGATTCTATGTAAAAATTCAATTAAATTTCACAACTTCACAACTATTCTTATCAAGAGCAGACGGAGGGACAAGCCCGATGATGTCGCAGCAACCGACCAGAAATGGCACGGTGCTAATTCTTGCAGCTAACGCTGAGAGATAAGAGTTCATTGTTTTTTTGAATGACCTCTTGCCTTGGCATGAGGTCATTTTTTGTTTGACCTGAAAGGAGGAACTTATGGGAATCATCGCTACTTATGAAATCAAACATACCGATCACGTCGAGTGTGTAGCTGAGAAAATCGCATATGAGCTGACCGTCGGGACATGGACCGAGTTGAACCATCTCGAACAATATCAACTGCAAGCGTTCCGAGGTGAGGTCATCGCCACGTCCCAACAAGAAACGACAAGTCGCTTCTCGATTCGCTACCCGCTACATAACGTGACACCGGACTTTTCGTCCATTCTGACGACGACATTCGGTAAGCTCTCCCTCGACCCAGGCGTTCAACTTGTCGACCTCTCGCTTCCAAAGGAACTCGCACCGGACTTTCCGGGTGCCGTATTCGGAGTTGAAGGGGTCCGCGACATCCTTCGTGTACACGACCGCCCGCTCGCGATGAGCATCTTCAAAGGCGTCATCGGACGAGACCTTGATTTTTTGACGACACAACTCCGGGACCAGTTCGCAGGCGGCATCGACCTCGTCAAAGACGATGAAATTCTATATGACAATCCGCTCACCCCGTCGCTCGAACGGGCACGGGTCGGGGCATCGGTCATCCGGGAGCATAAAGAAACGACCGGTCGCTCCGTTCTATACGCCGTCACATTGAGCGGACCCGTTTTTACCTTACGCGACCAGGCGAAGCAATTGATTGAGGCAGGCTCGACCGCACTCTTATTCAACGTGTATACGTATGGACTCGACGCGTTGCGGGAGCTCGCTAAAGATCCTGAGATTCACGTCCCGATTTTGGCACATCCCGCTTTTGCCGGAGCGTTGACCGGATCGGTTCGTCATTCCCTACTCTTTGGGAAACTGATTCGCTTGGCCGGGGCGGACTTGACCCTCTTCCCTTCGCCATATGGTTCACTGTCGACACCGAAAGACGAAGCAGAACAGATTCAGACGTATGCGACAGAACCTCATTGGACGAAACCGATTCTGACGGTCCCGTCTGCCGGTATCCATCCTGGACTCGTACCAGATTTGATTCGTGACTTCGGATCAGATGTCGTCATCAATGCGGGTGGTGGGATTCACGGTCACCCGGACGGTGCGAGTGCCGGGGGGAAGGCATTTCGGCAAGCGATCGATCAAGCAATCGGTAAGACGAGCGAGACCGATGCGTTATCGACTGCTTTAGATGCGTGGGGTGCGCGATGAGCACGCACGTCATCTGTGATTTCGACGGGACCATCACGGAAGAAGATAACATCATCGCATTGATGCAACGCTTCGCCCCACCTGAATGGGTCAAACTTAAAGATGGTGTTTTGAACCAAACGCTCTCCATTCGCGAAGGCGTCGGTCAGATGTTCAGCTTGCTCCCGAGTGATCAGGAATTGAAGTACCGTGAATTTCTTCAGTCGACCATCACGTTTCGACCAGGGTTTATCGAGTTTTTACAGGAGACACAGTCATGCGGCTTTCGATTTGATGTCGTCAGTGGCGGAATGGACTTTTTCGTCCATCCGATTCTAGAAGGTTACGTCGAACCGGAACACATCTACTGTAATCACGTTGATTTCTCTGGAGAGACGGCACACGTCACCTGGCCTCATACATGCGATGTCCATTGTTCGAACGATTGTGGATGCTGCAAGCCGACGATTGCCCGACAGATCGTCTCACCTACCGACACGTTGATTGTCATCGGGGACTCCGTCACCGACTTTGAAATCGCAAAACGTGCCGACGTCGTGTATGCACGGGGGCAACTGATTTCGCTATGTGAGGCGGAAGGAATTCGACATATTCCGTTCGAGACATTCTACGATATCTCAGCTCATATGAAAGGAGTGAACGTATGACTGTGCAAGAACGGTGGGGAGAACTTGCCGACATTAAAGACGAGCTCGCCGCACGAGACTGGTTCCCCGGAACGAGCGGGAACCTGGCGATCCGTGTATCAGATGACCCATTGACATTCCTCGTGACGGCAAGCGGTCGTGATAAACGAAAGCGCACCGATGAAGACTTCGTCCTCGTTGATGCGACCGGTCAATTGATTGGAGAGCAGACAGGCAAACCGTCGGCTGAGACGTTGCTACATGTCGATATCTTCAACAACACGAACGCAACATGTTCGCTTCACGTGCATACGGTCGACAATAACGTCATCTCGGAACTGTATGCTGCAAAAGGTCATGTTACGTTCACAGGTCAAGAAATCATCAAAGCGCTCGGTTATTGGGAAGAGACGGCCCGTGTACGAATCCCGATTATCGAGAACCACGCAGATATCCCGATGCTCGCTCGTGCATTTGCCCCATATGTCACAAGCGATGCAGGTGCCGTCCTCATTCGGAACCACGGAATCACCGTTTGGGGCGAGACGCCCGCTGCGGCAAAACGTTATTTAGAAGCATATGAATTTTTGTTCAGCTATTCATTAAAATTACGCGCCTTAGGCGTCCATTCATAAGGAGGAATTCAACATGGCAACGATTTATTTTCAACAAACAGAAGAACGCGTCAGCGACCAACAAGAGGTACGTGCCTTTTTAGAATCACGAGACATCCTATATGAAGCATGGGACATCGCGAAGTTACCAGCTTCTCTTCAGGAAAATTACCAACTGACAGACGAAGACAAAGAAGCCATCTTGGCGACGTTCCGTGACGAGATTCAAGATGTATCCGCACGACGCGGCTACAAGACGGCAGACGTCATTTCACTTTCCGATGCGACACCGAATTTAGATGAACTGCTCGTCAACTTCCAAAAAGAACATCATCATACAGATGACGAGGTTCGTTTCATCGTCAGTGGTCACGGCATCTTTGCGATTGACGATGCAGAACGCGGATACTTCAATATCGAGCTCAATCCAGGTGATCTCATCTCCGTGCCGGTCAACACACGTCATTACTTCACGTTACAAGAAGACCGCCAAGTCGTCGCCGTTCGTATTTTCGTGACGACTGAAGGCTGGGTACCGATTTACGACAAAGAGAATGTAAATGCATAAGAAAAGGTCTCTCGCTTAAAAACGAGAGACCACTTTTTATTGTTTGACCGCTGTCGGTTTCGATGAGAACCAGCCCCATGTCGCAATCCCGACCATGACCGACCAGAAGAAAATCGTCCAAGCTGTCGAGTGGACGAACCCGTCTGGGAGTCCCATGAATTCGAATGGTGTTCCGGCAATCAATTCCTTGAAACCAGGGTGTTCAAGTACGAGCACCGTCAATTTGACCCCGACCCAACCGACGATGATGAAAGCGGCCGTTTCAAGTGTCGGACGCTGATGAAGCAACTTGACGAAAATCCGAGCTGCGAATCGCATCAAGACGACCCCGATGAGTCCACCTGTCAAGACAACGAAGAACTGACCCGAGTCAATCCCACCGATTTCACCTAGACCGAGTGGTGGCAAGCTGACCGCAAGCGCGACCGCTGCCAAGATTGAGTCGACGGCAAAAGCGATGTCCGCAAACTCGACTTTTGCGACAGTGAGCCAAAATTCTTTTTTCGATACCGGCTTTTCTGTGACAGCCGTCTCTTCCTTCGCCTCAGCCGCCAAATCTTGCTTCGGCTCCATCTTTCTCGCCTTATAGGTCATATACAGGTGTCGCGCACTCATACCGATTAAGTAGAGCGCACCAAGTGCCTGAACTTGCCATACGTTGATCAAGAACGAGATTAAGAATAATGCGATAAATCGGAACACGAACGCTCCGAGAAGTCCATAAAATAATGCCTTTTTCTGCTCTGTACGCGGCAAGTGCTTGACCATGACGGCCAAAACGAGTGCGTTGTCTGCAGATAGCAACCCTTCCAAACCGACGAGTACGACGACAATCCAGGCATACTGCAGGACTAACTGCCAATCCATAAAAACATCTCCTTTTTTCTTTCAATTCCTTCATATTTAATAGTGATCTATTTTTTAAGTTCACAGGACCATTTTATTCCCGTTCACAAAGTAAATCAATCCTCTTTCTTCAATATCTGAAGGATTTTTTTCCGATTGCATATTCAAAACATGTTATGAGAGCAAAATCATACCCGTTCAGCCATCATTTCGTGATAAAATCCTAACAAGAACGAGTGGTGCTTTAAACCGCTCGAAAAAAGGAGAATCCGATTATGTCTACAAGCCATGTCGCTTTACCTACTAAAGCAGAACGACATAAATTGTTCGGGTCGGTCCCACCGATTAAAGGAACAAAGCCGACCGAAAAAGAACAAATGGTCGATTTACAAAATACACCGAAAAACTTCTTGTTCGCCCTCGACAGTGTCGGCATCTCAAACGTGAAGCACCCCGTGAACGTCGAGACGCCAGAAGGGGTCCAGTCAACGGTCGCCACATTTGAATTGACGACATCGCTCGTACAAGACCGTAAAGGGATCAACATGTCTCGTTTGACAGAGCAGCTCGACGCGTACCATCAACAAGGGTGGACGGTATCAAACCGTTCGTTAATCGAGTTCGCGCAAGAGCTCGCCGAGCGTATGGAACAAACAGAAGGCCAATTGACAATCCGTTACCCATGGTTCTTCACGCGTAAAGCACCTGCGACAGGTCTTAGCGGTTTGATGAACGCGGACGTCATGCACCGTGTGACATATAACCTCGAAACGGGCGTCGCAAACGTGACAGTCGGTCTCGTCATCAACGTCACAACGCTTTGCCCATGTTCAAAAGAAATCAGTGAGTACAGCGCCCATAACCAACGTGGGTACATCACGATCGAAGCCGGTCTTGATGAGACATCGATGGACGGATTCGATTGGCGTGCAGCCCTTCTCGATGCAGCGGAGTCAAACGCCTCAGCACCACTCCACCCGGTCCTCAAACGTCCGGATGAGAAACGTGCGACTGAAATCGCGTACGAAAACCCACGTTTCGTCGAGGACATGGTCCGCTTGATCGCGGCTGACTTGTACGAGATGAAACAAGTTGTGAACTTCTTCGTCGAATGCCGTAACGAAGAGTCGATTCACCAACATGACGCAATCGCATCGATCACATTCGATAAACGTGACGACGCCTAAAAAATACGGAAATCCTGGTTAAATCACCTGGGATAACCGAAATGAATCAAACCATATAAAAACACCTTCGTTAACGTACACTTTAAAAATGTACGAGTCACGGAGGTGTTTTTGTATCGGCAAAAACGGATATGTCAGCGAATTCATTTAAATGGTTTTATTTTATTCAAAAAATGATTCATAATTCTTAATCTACCCGATCCGAAATTATTTACATAATAATCTATTTATAAATAAAAATATTGCTTAAAGATTTTTAAGGGGTTACTATTTAAATCGTAATAATTACGATTAAAACTGTGACAAAGTTTCTATTTCAATTCATGATAGCACTATCGCTTCATTAAGCTGTCTATCTGTTGAAATGTAAACTTATACGTCTACTCAGGAAAAGGAGAAATTAAACAATGAAAAAAATTCTTATTGGATTCCCAAGTTTACTATTATTAAGCCTCTCTTTAGCGGCATGTCAAGGAGCAGAAGAACAAACTGGAAATAACACGGACGAACCGAAAGCGACTGAGGTTCAAGAAAAGGAAATACATGATCATTCCGATGGAGCAGAGAGTCAAGCACCAATAGCGGTTGACATTTCCGGTCTCGGTTTGCACTATCATACGGGGGATGAAATTAAATTGACCGCGATTTTGGACGAAGAAACGCAAGCTGACCACTGGCATTGGTATAGCCGAGAAAGTAATGAGAAGGAATGGAATGTTGTTTCTGGACAAACCACAGACACATTCACTGGTACGGCTGAAACAGATGGCACAGAAATAAAAGCTGTGCTATTTGATGAAAGTGAAGAGCCTGTGTTTCAATCTGAAGCTGTGAAAGTAGCAATCGACGACCACCACGACCACGGACACGATCATGGCGAGGCAAATAAGCAGATTTACGAGGGATATTTTGACGACAGCCAAGTTAAATCTCGCGAATTATCGGACTGGGAAGGTGACTGGCAATCAATCTATCCATACTTACAAGCCGGTGATTTGGACGAGGTATTTGAACATAAGGCAGAGACAGGCGACATGACGGCTGAAGAGTACAAAGAGTACTATACCGTTGGATATGTGACAGATGTCGATCGTATTACCATTGATGGTGATCGAGTAACCTTCTACGAGAACGGAACCGAGTATTCTGGGAACTACGAATCAGATGGGTATGAAATCCTCACCTACGAAAAAGGAAATCGTGGCGTCCGCTTTATTTTTAAGTTAGTTGAGGGTTCAACAGAAGCACCGCAATACATCCAATTCAGTGACCATAATATTTTCCCAGTTGATTCACATCACTATCATTTGTATTGGGGAGACGACAGAGAAGAATTGCTTGAAGAAGTTACGCATTGGCCGACCTATTACCCTTCCGATTTAGATGCCGATGGACTTTTGCGTGATATGCTCGCACATTGAGTTTATTCTGAAGCATAGAATCCGAATTCATTTTTATATCTCTTAAGTTTGAACTCCGTGCATGGCTTGAATAGAGGACGTAATCGAAAAATGGAGGCTCTTGAAATGAATATTTATGATTGTATCGTGATTGGTGGTGGCGCTGCAGGACTATCTGCAGCATTAACATTAGGCAGAGCCAGAAGAAATATTGCAGTGTTTGATGATGCAACAAATCGAAATCGTGTGACAGAAGAGTCGCATGGATTTCTAACGAGAGATGGCATCAAACCGTCAGAATTCAGGTCACTGGGTATCAAGGAACTGCATGCATATCCTTCAGTCACAATCTTTAATGATTCGATTATCGAGGTGAAGCCAAAAAATAAACATCAGCTATATGAGGTTTTTTCAAATCAGAAACAATATTTAACAGAAAGTATATTACTTGCTACGGGTATACAAGAGAACTTTTCCTTACCCCAAGTAAAAGAATATTACGGGAAAAGTCTATTTAGTTGTCCCTATTGTGACGGCTGGGAGCTACGCGATTTACCATTGGCAGTTATTGCAGAAACTGAGGGCTATGTTCAGCATTTATCAAAACTCGTCTTCAACTGGTCTAAAGATCTTATTATTTTTACGAATGGGAAGGAACTTTCCGAAGATGTAAAAAACGATTTGAAGCGGAACCATATTAAGGCATACACAACAAAAATCAAACGACTACACGGAAGTGATGGGATGCTTAAAAACATTGAGTTGGAAGATGGAACGCTTGTTGCAAGGAAAGGCGGTTTTGTCGTTCCAAACTTCTATCGTCCAAACCAACTGGCTCAACAGTTACAATGTGCATTGGATGAAAATGGGGCAATTGTTACGGATGGGATGGGTCACACCTCCGTACAAGGTGTGTATGTTGCTGGAGAGACTGAAAAAGGTAGTCCGTCTTCTTTGTTAATCGCAGCCGCTGACGGCGCCCGTACAGCTGCGAGTATCAACTTCGACTTATCATCCAAACGATTTTAATTATATGAAGTTTAATCAAAGTCATTGCTCTTCGTCCTTTTCGTTTAACAATTCCCGTAAGAGGAAATACGGTACGTATAAAGTTCAGTCGAAGTCATGACCAACAAGTTCAAAAGGAGAGATACGGGTGTTCAATAAAAAAAAGGATCAAACCACAGATAAGCGCTTTGATGAAAAATTGATTCAAACTACTGAACAAGGCAGCCTGATTTCGGTATGGGTGGATCGTCAAACAGGTGTCAACTATATCTACACGTGGAATACCCAAGGATGCACACTCACGCCTCTATTCGATGAAACAAGTAAAGTAATCGTGACACCTGTTGAAGATTGATTGAACGTGCTCTTAGCTCTACATCATCGTGTGATTCTAACCATACAAAAAAGTAGACTGCCTCACATCAATCAAAGACGATGCGAGGCAGTCTACTTCACTTGTTTTTAGGAGTAAATTATATCGCTAGGTTAACCTAAATCTCCATATTTTTAAAGACTTGTCACGAGTTCAATCGTCAATAGGATGATGATGAGCATCACCCACACTGCCCAGACGAGTCGCCACTTCTCCCAGTCAAATCGCTTCATCACCGCATAGACCGTCAGATAAAGTGCGATGAGAAGGGGTACGACGACCCAAGGATTCTCTAGCATCACGCCTCGATGTCGCCGTCCCAAGCGAGCATTCCGCCGTCGACATTGACGACTTTGTAGCCTTGCGACTCTAAGTAATCACACGCCGTCTGACTCCGTCCACCTGAACGACAAATCACGTGATAGACATTGTCTTGTGCCAACTTTTCTGTCACTTGTGGAAATTCCGATAATGGATAGAGTGGTACGTTCGGGATATGCCCTGCCTCATATTCATCTTGCTCGCGCACATCGATGATATGGAGAGACTCCCCGTTCTCTAATTTTTCTCTTAATTCTGTCGCATGGATGCTTTGCATACATAGTTCCCCTTTCAATCATGGATTCCTCTTTTAGTTTACCTCAGCTTATGCTCCGACAAACTCCAGTTGATGGTCGTCTCAGCGTCACAATAAAATCCCTCGAGCTCGCATCGTTCGACGACCTGTTCGATCAACGCGCGATTGCCACAAAACAACGTGAAATGGCTATCCCAAGGTGGTACGATGAGCCACTCATGATGGTAACCGAAAAACGTCCGATGTTGCATGCCCCACGTATCAGCAGCTAGCGTCTCACTGAGATGGATGAGATGCCGTTCCGTGCAAAATTCGTCTCCGGTCCAGATCCAGCCTTCTCCCATCTCCAAAAGTACACGCAACACTTGATTCTTTAGCAGATCCGACAGTTCCCCTTCACCTGGTGGGAGCACATTCTCAAGTTCGCAATATTCGATGATTCGATTCGCCCCTGCTCGATCTTCGGCGTGTGGTTTCAGCGCCCCAATCATCGTTCGGAGCGCGTGGTCGATACGGCTCACGTCACGAAAACCTAGTCTTCGCCTCATCTCTTCCCATGTAACGGCCCGAAATTGCTGTTCGACCTCGTTTTTATCCAGATCGGCATAACGATCAATCATGGTGGGGTGATCTATTGGAGCAAGGAATGGATGAAACACGATGAAGACCGTTTCAAATACCCCTTCATAATACGTCTTAATCGAATCATCATCCCCGCCACCAAACATAGCGTAACGATGTCCCTCGGGTAACAAAACGCTCTCATCTAGTTCGTCCATTCCATCACTCCTTTCTTGAACAGTTTATAACGAGCCATCAAAAAAAGCACCCTTCTAATAAGAAGGATGCTCCGGACTCACGCTTCGTTGCGCTCGTCGATTGCTTGCGCCGCTGTGATGAGCGTCAATTTGTAGACGTCCTCTTCGTTACAACCGCGTGATAAGTCGTTCACTGGTTTGTTGAGACCTTGAAGGATCGGCCCGATTGCTTCGAATCCACCGAAACGTTGAACCATCTTGTAGCCAATGTTTCCTGCTTCAAGACTTGGGAATACGAATACGTTCGCCTTACCAGCAACGTCAGAACCCGGTGCTTTCTTCGCCGCTACGCTAGGGACGAATGCCGCATCGAATTGAAGTTCTCCGTCGATCGGAAGGTTCGGTGATTTTTCTTTCGCAAGGCGTGTCGCTTCCACGACCTTCTCTGTTTCAGGTGACTTCGCAGAACCTTTCGTCGAGAAGCTAAGAAGTGCGACTTGTGGGTCGATGCCGAACGTCTTCGCTGTCGCTGCCGACAAGAATGCGTTCTCTGCTAAGTCCGCTGCGTCTGGTGCAATGTTGATTGCACAGTCTGAGAAGACGTATTGCTCGTCGTCACGTACCATGATGAACACACCTGACGTCTTTTTAATGCCTGGTTGCATTTTAATGATTTGTAGTGCCGGACGTACCGTATCAGCCGTCGCGTGCATCGCGCCTGAGACAAGACCTTCTGCTTTGCCTGTGTGAACGAGCATTGTTCCGAAGTAGTTCACGTCTGATGTAAGGAGTTCACGCGCTTGTTCAGCCGTCGCTTTCCCTTTACGACGCTCGACGAATGATTCGACGAGAACATCGATGTCTTCAAATGTCGCTGGGTCATATTGTGTCAAACCTGAGATGTCGAAACCGTGTTTCGCCGCAACCGCTTCGAGATCTGCTTTCGCACCGACGACGATTGGTTCTACCATACCGTCTGCTTTCAATCGAACAGCGGCTCCAAGAACACGCTCATCGATACCTTCCGGGAAGACGATGGTCGGACGAACCGGGCTAACTTTTTGCTTCAACGTTTCAAATAATTTCATAACGAATGAACCCCTTTTCTCAATTTACAGCATGACTGCTAATGGTTTTGCCGTTGACTTGTGTCTTTACGCGATTTCAATTATACACAGTACCCTTTTCAAAATAAACTATTCTGCCCATTTCGTCATAAATCGCTTAGAATCAATCATTATATGAATAGAACAGTTTGTCTAAAGCGACTAATACAGCCATTTATGAAGCCGTTTTCATATCGTCATCCTCTGTTCTTCCCCCTTCGTGAACCGTGATAACCCTCACAGTGTCTCAAATTTGCCAGTGTATGAAGCGTATATGGTAAAATAGACGGCGAAGCCAAGTCCCGAAAGGAGATTTTTTTATGTCAGAACGTCCAGTACCTACAACAGATACACAACATGCTGCCGCCACATTAGATGGATGGTATACACTTCATGATTTCCGTACGATTGATTGGACTCGTTTAAAACTCGTTGATGCCGAGAAACGTCAGCAGATGATTGATGAGTTCACAGCGTTCCTCGCTTCTCTCGAAGAAGTTGAAGCAAAAGGCGAAGGAAGCCACGCCTTTTACTCGATTCTCGGTCAGAAGGCAGACCTCGTCTTGATGGTGCTTCGTCCGACATTCAACGAACTTGAAGATGTCGAGCGCGCATTCCGCAAAACGGCGCTATACGACTATATGATTCCGTCGTATTCATACGTGTCGGTCATCGAGCTCGGGATGTATCGCGGATCTGGAGACGGGGACCCGTATCAAAATCCTCATATCCGCTCACGCCTCTATCCGACACTTCCAAAAGCCGCACACATCTGTTTCTATCCGATGAGTAAAGCTCGTCGCGACGGCGACAACTGGTACATGTTGTCGATGGATGAGCGCAAAGACCTCATGTATCGCCACAGCATGATCGGTCGTAGCTACGCTGGTAAGATTCAGCAGTTCATCGGTGGGTCGACTGGATTCGACGCATGGGAGTGGGGCGTCACGCTCTTCGCTGAAGATTCACTTCAGTTCAAGAAGATTGTATATGAAATGCGTTTCGACGAAGTGAGTGCGAAATATGGAGAGTTTGGCGACTTCTATGTCGGGAACATCTTACCGAAAGAAAATTTGAGCACATTCTTTAGCGTGTAAAAGGTTTACGCGTATAACACCTCGGGAATTAAGGATGATGTAAGCAAGTTATCCTGATTAACGAGGTGAACAACGATGCGCGTGTTTAAAGAAACCGATCGTGACACTGCGGAACGTTTAGATTCGTTCATCGAACGAATGGCACCGACAGCAGAATTAGTCCAACATCGATTTGAAGAGCAACTCAAACATACACAGCAAAAGGGTCAGGCGAGCGCCTGACCCTTATTTTGTCGTAGTGACGTGAAGTGCGTCGCCTAAGAAAGTAGCCAATTCAAGCATTCCGTAGCGTCCTGCTTTCGCTTCAGCATCGGAATTATAGTTCGTGTTTGTATTGACGTCGTATGCGTAGACGTTGCCGTCTTGGTCTCGAATGATTTCAATCCCCGCAATATCAATCGCATTCGCTTTCAAGAACTGTTCGAGCTTTGGAATGATGGGGTCATCGAATCCTTCGACGATTTCAAACTTCGCCGGCGGCGTCTCCCCGACTGGGCAGAACTGGTCTTCAATCGAGCAGGCATCAGCAGGACAGAGCTCGAACCCTTCCGACGTGTCGACACGGACCGCATAAAGGAACTTTCCGCCGATGAATTCGCAACGGGTGATATACGGTTCCGGGGCTTCGATATACTGTTGAATGAGTGTGATGCCGTCAACCGATTCCTCGAACGAGGGACCATATACATATTCTTTGAGTCCTTCGATCGTATGGAACAATTGGACCCCAAGTCCTTTTCCGGCACGATTATGTTTCGTGATGAATGGTGTCATAGCTAACTGCTCAGCCGCTTCGATGATTTGCGCCTTACCGACTGCCGCAATCGTCTTCGGCACGCGAATCCCTTCACGTCGAAGCGCAGTGTATTGATTGACTTTACTCACTTCGAGGCGGATGGCACGTGTGCCGTTGAACACGGTCCGGTCGTTTGCCTCTAACCAAGCGAGGACGCCTTCCGTCAATTCTGGTGCGTACCGATGCCCACGTGTGTGCGAGGAGGCACTCATCCGATTATAAAAGACACCTTCCGGGGGCATTGATTCGAGATCAATCGTCCCTTGGTCCAAGTGCCACAATTCATATGGCAAGTTCAATTCTTCTAAACGGTGGACAAGGTGGTTCGTCCATTCTTCGTTTTCATGAATGACGTGAATTTTAGACATCATCATTCCTCCTTCTATGATGTGTTTACTTTACCATATTCATAACCGACAATTCCAATGTGTATGGTTTGCCTAATCCTCAATTCTGAAATATCAGACGATTTCATGGTATAATGAACTTAAGAGTATTGTTTCAGAAAGGAAGTGTTGTGTTTGCCCGTACCTGTTATAAGTACTGATGTACTCATTTTACTCTTCGGTCTACTTCTCGTAGCCGGTGTCATGGCGACGCGAATCTCGACTCGATTCGGCTTGCCCGCCTTGATTTTATTTATGGGAATCGGCATGATCATGGGAAGTGACATTACTGGTCTCATCTTCTTTGACGACTCGAATTTAGCGCAGCTGATTGGAGTCGCTGCCTTGATTGTCATTTTGTTTGAAGGGGGTCTTCAAACGAAATGGTCATCAATCCGGAGCGTCCTCGCCCCTTCTGCCTCGCTGGCGACACTTGGGGTATTGATTACTACAACAGTAGTCGCCGTGGCCGTTCGTTTCGTATTTGGTTTCGATTGGATTGAATCTTTCTTGTTCGGTGCGATCATCGGTTCGACCGACGCAGCGGCCGTCTTCGCCGCATTTAAAGGAAAGAATATCTCACCAAAAGTCGGTGCGACTCTCGAAGCCGAGTCCGGCACGAACGACCCGATGGCGATGTTTTTGACGATTCTCGCTCTCGATTTCATGATGAAGCCGGATACGACCATTTGGGACGGAATTTGGATGTTCGCCCTTCAAATCGTTGTAGGGGCATTGATCGGCTTCATCCTTGGACAACTGTCTCGCCTCATGTTGAACCACTTGAGACTTGATTCGAGCGGACTGCATGCCGTCCTCATGATTTCTATGGCATTTCTTACCTATGGTGTCACAGCTTACTTATTGGGAAGCGGATTACTCGCTGTCTATATCGCCGCCATGATTGTCGGAAATGCGGATACAGCGCATGAAGTGACAATCGTCCAATTCTCAGAAGCGCTCGCGTGGATCATGCAAATCATCATGTTCGTCATCCTTGGGTTACTCGTCTTCCCTCGTCAACTCATCGAGCCGGACTTGATTTGGAAAGGACTACTCATCTCATTCGTCCTTATGTTCTTGGCACGTCCGATTGCCGTCTATTTATCGACACTTGGCATGTCATTTACGAGAAAAGAAAAGTTGTTCATCTCATGGGCTGGTCTAAAAGGCGCCGTGCCGATCGTCCTTGCGACTTTCCCGCTTATTGCCGGTACCGAAAATAGCCAACTATTATTCAATGCCGTCTTTTTCGTCGTCGTGACGAGCGCCCTGATCCAAGGGACGACGTTGACGCCACTTGCCGAGAAGTTAGGGTTGCTCGGTCCGGATAAAATTCGTTCTCCATACACAATCGCCCTCGTCTCGAGCAAACAGTCTCAACACAAACTCGTACCTTACGCGGTCACAGCAACTTCATCCATGATCGGAAAAACGCTCGCGGACATCACACTCCCACCGAACACCGTCGTGAACGCCATCGTCCGAAACGAATACTTGATTCCACCGAACGGTCAGACAGCCATCGAAGAAGGTGACCTCTTATACGTGCTCGCCTCGATGTATCGTCATGATCAACTCGACCAAACATTTGGTGAAGATGGACTCGATCGAGTCGAATTATGAGAAGATAGAAAATCAGCGCTTCGCATGAAGCGCTGATTTTCTTATGCATGGATTTGCTTTGCCGATCGAATAAGCGTCTCGACATCCTCTGTCCGTCCTTCATGAAGCGCTTCGACGATAAAGCTCCCGACGACGACACCGTCACACGCATTCCCAAGTGACTGTACCTGTTCCGGACGATGTACTCCGAATCCTGCTAAGACGGGAACCCGTGACTGCTCAGTCAATCGAGTTAAGTAGGCGAGAAGCTCGTCCGGGAATACATCCGCTTTCCCGGTCGTTCCTTTGAGCGTGACCGCATACACGAATCCTTCTGCTTTTTCTAAGATGGATGCCGTTCGTGCCTCACTACTCGTCAGCGTGACGAGCGGGATGACGGCGACGTCATGCCGATTGACATCTGCGAACAACTGGAGGCTCTCCTCAAACGGAAGGTCAGGAATAATGACCCCGCTCACACCACATTCGTTCGCCCGGTCAAAGAACGGTTGGACCCCGAACCGAAACACGGGATTCAAGTATGTCATCAAGACAATCGGAACGTTAAATTGATCTTTTCCTTCTATTAAATGGTTCAATACCATTTCAAGCGTCACACCAGCTTCAAGCGCGCGCATTCCTGCCGCTTCAATAATTGGTCCATCCGCCACCGGATCGGAGAATGGGATACCGAGTTCAATCGCCGTCGCCCCCATCCGCTCTAGTTCCACAATGGTCGGAATCAGTCGCTCCATCCCGCCGTCACCGGCCATGATATACGGAACGAACGCCGCTCCTTCTCGCTGTCGAATCGCTGTCTCTAGTTTCATCGTGTCGCCACCTTCTCTCGGATTGTATGGACGTCTTTGTCTCCGCGCCCTGATAAACAAATCACCAGTGTATCGTCTTCTCCCATCGTCTTCGCGAGCGTCTCTGCATAAGCGAGGGCGTGTGAAGACTCCAATGCAGGAATGATTCCTTCTTGTCGGCTGAGTGCGAGACACGCGTCGAGTGCCTCGTCATCCGTGACGGCCGCATAGCGCACCCGCTCAATATCTTTCAAGAAACTGTGCTCCGGCCCTACCCCTGGGTAATCGAGTCCGGCTGAAATGGAGTGCGCTTCCTCGATTTGACCCGCTGCGTCTTGCAAGACATACATGAGCGACCCGTGTAAGACACCGACTTCCCCTTTTGTGAGGGTCGCTGCGTGTTTATCCGTATCGATGCCACTTCCAGCCGCCTCGACACCGTAGAGCGCGACCGACTCATCGTTCAAGAACGGATAGAACATGCCCATGGCGTTGCTCCCTCCGCCGACACAAGCGACGACGGCGTCCGGGAGGCGTCCCGTCTGTTCAAGGATTTGCCGACGTGTTTCTGTCCCGATCACGCTTTGAAAATCACGTACCATCTGCGGGAATGGATGCGGTCCGAGAACGGAACCCATCACATAGTGCGTATCGTCGACATGTTTGACCCAGTAACGGAGCGCTTCATTGACGGCATCCTTCAACGTACGACTGCCTGATTTGACAGGAACGACTTTCGCCCCGAGTAATTCCATCCGAAACACGTTCAATGCTTGGCGTTCAACATCGACCTCACCCATGAAGATGGTACATTCTAAATCGAGTAATGCACATACTGTCGCAGTCGCAACACCATGCTGACCCGCTCCCGTCTCGGCAACAACTTTTTGTTTGCCCATCCGTTTCGCAAGGAGCGCCTGCCCAATCGTGTTGTTGATCTTATGGGCACCGGTATGGTTTAAGTCTTCACGTTTCAAATAGACGTTCGTCCCGAGACGGCGACTCAGGTTCGACGCATAATAAAGTGGCGTCTCACGTCCCACGTATTCACGTAATAAAGAAGAGAAGCGTTCTTGAAACTCAGGATCTTGCTTCGCTTCTTCATAAGCGACCTCTAATTCTTCGACCGCCTGCATGAGCGTCTCCGGAATGTACTTTCCACCATATTGTCCAAACTTCCCGTTCACTGGTTGTGCATACATCATAGTTCCTCCTTGGCGCGTTGAATGAACGCACGAATTTTTTCGATATCTTTCACACCGTCCGTCTCGACACCGCTCGAGACATCGACGCCGTCTGGTTGGATGAGTTGAATTGCTTGTCCGACATTGTCAGGGGATAGCCCGCCCGCTAGCCAAAACGGACGTTGCGGCCGGTCCATTGTGCCCCAATCTAAAATCTGTCCACTCCCTGGGGTCGGATGGTCGATCAAACGCACATCTGCCGTCTCCTCGGTCGACGCATCGATGATGGGCAATCCGAAGGTACGGAGTTGTTCGATTGACTGCGTCCGATGGTGAATTTGTAAATCCGTCAGCCCTACGTCCAGCGTTTCCTCGATCTCTTCCATTGAAGGACTTAAAAACACACCAACGATCCGAACCGATTGTGGGATATGTGCAGCTAATCTCTTCGCAGTCGTCACGTCGATTTGTCGAGAACTCGGGGCGAAGACGAACCCGATTGCATCCGCTCCCGCCTCGACCGCCGCCTCAACAGCTTCCTTTGTTTTTAGTCCACAGATTTTAACGAACATGTTTTCAACTCCTCGAGTAACCGGGTCGGGTCCTCTTCACGCATTAGTGCTTCCCCGACGAGAATGGCGCTTGCCCCAGCTTCTTGTAAACGTGCAGCCGCCTCGACCGAACTGACCCCGCTCTCGCTGACGAATGTGACCTCAGGATAGCGTTTCATCAAATCAATCGATGTTTCGAGGGATACCTCGAACGTTTTTAAGTCTCTGTTATTGATGCCGATCAACACGTCATCAAGTTCGAGGGCGATGCATAACTCCGCCTCATCATGTACTTCGACTAAGACGTCGAGACCGATGGAGCGAGCGTATCGCGTCAACTCCTGAAGACGTGTCGGATGGAGTGCCGCCACGATCAAAAGTGCCACACTCGCCCCGTAATGCTTCGCATAGTCGAGTTGTCGTTCATCGATGATGAAATCTTTACAGAGCACCGGGATGGTGACGACATCGGCAACTTGTCGCAAGTCGTCAAAAGAACCTTTAAAGTACGTCGTGTCTGTCAAAACGGAGATCATCGTCGCACCAGCTTTTTCATATTGACGTGCCCGTTTAGCGACGTCGACCGTCTCCCGAATCATTCCTTTCGACGGGGACGACCGTTTGATCTCTGAAATGATATGGAATCCCTCGCTCATCACATGTAAGAGAGAGATTGGCTTCGTCACGGGGACATCGATGGGCTGCATGCCGCTAACCTCTTCTATTTTCGTTCCGATGATTTTCGTTAAATAACTCATGCTTCGACCTCCGTACGTTGTAAGTTTTGTAATACGCGTAAGGCGTGCCCTTCATCGATACTACGTTTTGCTTCTTTCACTCCTGCACGAAGCGTTGCGGTCGTACCATACGTGCAAAGGGCAAGTGCCGCGTTTAATAAGACGACGTCGCGTGCCGGTCCCGACTCTCCATTCAATACGGCAAGAAGTGTCGCGGCGTTCTCTTCTGGTGTGCCTCCACGTAGCGCTTCAAGCGGTGCCCGCATCAAGCCGACATCTCGTGGGTCGACCGCATAACGCGCCGTCTGTTCCCCATCAAAGAAGTACACGTCGTTCACACCGGCGAGACTCGCTTCATCGAGTCCACCTGCTCCATGGACGACCATACCGCGCTCCACCCCGAGATGACGCATCGCGGTCGCCATCTTCTCGAGTAACGATGGATGATAGACACCGACAAGTTGTCGTTTCGGACGAAACGGGTTCGTTAACGGTCCGATTTGGTTGAAGATGGTCGCCGTCGCGAGCCGTTTCCGGACCGGCATGACATGCTTCATGATCGGGTGGACATGCTGGGCGAATAGAAAACTGAGATTCGTCCGTTTCAAGTCAGCATGTACTTCTTCTGCCGTCTTCACAATCGGAACGTTCAATGCCTCTAAGACGTCCGCGCTTCCTGATCGACTCGAGACGCTTCGATTCCCGTGCTTGGCGACCGGAATCCCAAGACCCGCCAGGACAAAGGCGACGGTCGAACTGATATTAAACGTATGCGCCCCGTCGCCGCCGGTACCACAAACATCTAGTACGGGTAAATCACTTTGGGGGAACTGTGCCGCTTCACGAATGTATGCTGCGAGTCCTGCCATCTCTTCTGCTGTCTCACCGCGCTCTTTCATCGCCAGCAGCACTCGTTCGATTTGCGCTTCATCCGCTTGGAACATCTCGCTCGCTGCCACTTTCATATCTGCTGTTGATAATGCGTTTGTCTCCAATTGTTGAATCATCGTCTGTTCCCCCTCTAAAAATGTGTATAAAAAAACTCCATACGACAGTCGTCGTATGGAGGACGGTTCAATACCGCGGTGCCACCTCTCGTTGATTTCAAAGAATCCACTCTCCGATGCAATCACATCGTATCCCGATAACGGGGGAAACCGTCACGACCTACTCTCTTCAGCCATGCTCTCATGAGCCCATTCACGCGGACGCCTCGGTCAGGATCTCACCATCCCTGACTCTCTGGACGAAACGTCTTCTCGCGCTACTCTTCTCAATCCTCGATTTATATTATTGAAACGAAAAAGGGGTCACCCGTCTCCTCATAGCCTGCGCTATAAGAAGGACGAGTAACCCCGTGGTGCCACCTTCGTTGGTTCCAAAGAACCCACTTCACGGACAATCATCCGCTTCCCCGTGATAACGGTGGGTAACCCGCTAAAGCCTACTCAAAGTTCGGTTTAGAGCTCAGAAGTCCATTCGCGACGTCCCATATACTGATTCGCACCAACCATCAGCTCTCTGTCATACAGGATTCGTCGTTACTTCTCTTCGTCGACGCCTTTATTCGTTTCAGTTAAGTTAATTCGTACTATACAGGGCAGATGAATCCATGTCAAATAAAAAAATTATAAAAACTTTGCCTCTATATGTGCATCCAAAAATGAGAAACCTTCATCGATTTTTCGAATTGACATTGTTTTTTTTCGTCTGCTATAGTCGTCCACAACAACATTTCACTCAGCTAAAGGAGAATCGATTTTGGAAACAAATAAACTAAAGCGCGAGCTGTCCACCCGGCAACTCACGATGATTTCCCTCGGGAGCGCCATCGGAACCGGGCTGTTCCTCGGAAGCGGTCTCGCGATTCAAACCGCTGGCCCGAGCGTGCTCGTCAGCTATGCCATCGGGGCGTTCATCGTCCTCTTACTAATGGGTGCTCTCGCCGAAATGACGGTCGCCCATCCAACATCCGGATCATTCGGAACGATTGCCGAGCGATACGTTCATCCACTCGCCGGTTTTCTCGTCCGTTACTCTTACTGGGTCGCGAACGTACTGGCTGTAGGGGTTGAAGTCAGTGCCATCGCCATCTACATGCGCTACTGGTTCCCAGATGTGAACGGGTTCGTTTGGGTCGCCCTCTTCGGTGGACTACTCATTTACGTCAACGCCCGTCACGTTCACACGTTCGGAACGACCGAATACTGGTTATCCTTCATCAAAGTAACTGCCATTATCTTATTCATCGTCCTCGGTGCCGCCACATTGTTCGGCGAACCAGGATCACCGATTGAGTCAATCACGACAGGAAACGAAGGCTTCTTCGCGTTCGGCTTTTACGGAATGTGGGTGACAATTTTCATCTCCCTCTTCAGTTTCCTTGGAACCGAACTCGTCGCTGTGACAGCGGGAGAAGCGAAAGACCCGGACCAGGCCGTACCACGCGCTTTACGCGCGACCGTGTTCCGCTTGACGTTCTTCTATGTCGTCACGCTCGCGATCATGCTCATGCTGATCCCATGGCAGCAAGCCGGGATCGACCAAAGTCCGTTCGTGCTCGTCATGGAACAGTTTGATGTCCCGTTCGCGGCAGGCATCCTCAACTTTGTGATTTTGATCGCCGCCTTGTCTGCGATGAACGCGCAGCTTTACGCGTCGACACGTATGATGTACTCGCTCGCGGAAGCCGGCGATGCACCGAAAGCGTTCAAAAAAATCAGCAAAAATGGGATTCCAATGTTCGCGCTACTCGTTTCAACAGGCGGGATCGTCCTCGCCGCTTTGCTACAAGTATTCATGGAGTCGTCGTATCCATTCTTGATGGGAATCTCGATGTTCGGAGCTATTTTCACTTGGTTCATGGTCTTCGTCTCCCACTTGTTCTTCCGTAAGAAATGGACTGGGCGAAAACTCCCTGTCCGCATGATGGGATATCCATTCCTCCCATTGCTCGGGGCGGTCTTACTGCTCAGCCTGATGATCACGACATGGTTCACGGATTTCAACATCTTGCTGAAATTCGGCGTACCTTGGTTGATCGGATTGACGATCATCTATTACGTGCGTGAACAAATGCGTAAAAAACAAGATCGTCCAAGCGATATTGAACAAGCCAACTAACGAGTATCCCTTCGCAATCGCGGAGGGATTTTTTACGCACAAAAACTCCTTTCGCAATCGAAAGGAGTTTTCTGGTTGATGCATCAGAAGAACTGACGCGGATTGACCGTGCTACCTGCGCTCGTTGCCGAGTATGAGTAGCCGCCTTTATGAATCTCAAAGTGCAAGTGCGGACCTGAAGAGTTCCCTGTGTTTCCAAGTGTCCCGATGTTCGACCCTTGCGTCACACGCTGTCCAGAGCTGACAGATACCGAGTTCATGTGCGCATAGACCGTGGTCCAAACTTGACCGTTGATCACGTGTGCGATCATGACGTGGTTCCCGTATGCGCCACCCCAACCTGCACGAATGACCGTACCTGTCGCAGATGCGCGAATCGGTGTCCCTGTTGGACCAGCGATGTCTACACCGTTATGGAACGTGTAACCAAACGCACCGCTCGCCGGACCCCATCCTTGTGAGTAGCGTCCTGAAGCCGGTTGAATGAACATCGAACTAGACGGAGCTGGCGTCGATGTCGTCGGCGCCGGTTTTGACTCTGGTTTCGGAGCTGGCGTTGGAGCCGGTGCCGGTTTTGGAGCTGGCGTTGATGCCGCCGTGTTGTTTGAAGACGACGAAGACGGGGTATTCGATTTATTGTCTTGCTTTTGTTGAGCAGCTTGACGAGCTGCTTCCGCTTCTCGTTCTGCCTCTGCCTGACGGGCAGCCTCAGCTTGACGTGCAGCTTCTGCTTGGCGGGCTTCTTCCGCCTTACGTGCCGCCTCTTGACGAGCTGCTTCTTCCGCACGACGACGGGCTTCCTCTTCTTCCCGACGCTGCGCTTCGATTTCAGCCGCGATTGCCTGTTCTTGAGCGACTAATGTTGCTTCAATCTCTTGAAGGTCAAAGATTTGCGATTCGAACTTGATGTTCTTCTCTTCAAGCTCTTTGATGCGTTTTTCACGTTGCTTCATTTTCTTCTCAAGCTCGGCTTGACGCACTTCGAGTGCTTTTTGTTGTTCAAGAAGTGAAGCACGCTCTGCTTTCAAGTCAGCCTGCGCTTCTTTCAACGAACGCTGTGTCGCTTCATAGTCATCAAACAACTCTTGGTCACTACGCTGAATCGTTCCAGCTGTGATCATACGTGTCACGAGATCAGAGAGATTTTTTGAACCGAAGATGAACTCAGCCCAGTTGATTGAACCGCCACCGTTCTTTTGCATCGTGGCCATACGCTCTTTCATCATCGCTTCTTGCGCCTTCATTTTTTCTTGGTAATCTTTAATATCGGCTTCAAGATCCTCGATCTTCATCTCGGTGCGCTTGATTTCTTGGCGTTTCATGGCGACATCATTGATGATGTCTTGCAATTGTGCGTCCATTTTGTTGACCTCAGCCTGAACTTTTGAAATCTCTTCCTTGTTTCCTTCAATTTTTGAAGATGTTTCTGACTGGTCTTTTTTCACACTGTCGCGCTTTTCTTTTACTTTTTGTTGTTGTTCTTGCTTCTCTTTAATCGAAGTCGATGCATCCGCAACTGTATGTGTGCTGATGAGCATCACACCGAGCGTCAACGTCGAGACTGTGCGTTTCCAATTCATGAATGGGGTACATCCTTTCTTAAATGATAAACGTGAGTACCTACTACACTACATATTTAAAGCCGTTTCAGTATGTAACAAAAACGATCATTTGGTTGAGTTTCAACACGACTAATTATATCTAACTGATAGATATTTTCCTGTTAAAGTTATATTTCAATTTTATTACGCAAGAACAAAGGTGCGGACAATGAATGCATAGAACTTATTATTTACCAATACCTTTTTAGACTGTTCGATTTGACATCTTTCTGTAATGTTTTATGTAAATAGAGAATTATTTACCTTATTTTAAAATAATAAGCGAATAGGGCTGTATATCCCTTTTCCAATTAATAGGATGACTCATCAAAAAAATCCATGCCGTCGCTGCATGTGAACATGAGCAAGGCATGGATATCGAATAAATGGATTCTCAAGTTATAGTTTCATCGCACCGACGATGACAAAGATCCAGGCAGCGATGAATAACACGCCGCCAATCGGTGTCACGGCTCCGAGTTTTGTAATTCCCGTCAATGCCATGACGTACAAGCTTCCTGAGAAGAAGACGATCCCCGCAAACATGAGCCAACCGGCCACGTTGAACTGGCTGATGCTCACGCGCATGAGGAGCGCTGCAATCCCAATGATTCCAAGCGCGTGCACCATATGGTAGAGCACACCTGTCTGCCAGTTTGCCAACATGTTTGGCGCCAATCTCTCTTTTAGCGCATGGGCGCCGAATGCACCAAGTGCCACACCGAGTGCCATCAATCCGGCACCGATCATTAATAATATCTTCATTTCCGTTCCCCCTTATCTGACTTTTCGTGCTGGTAAATTCCACTTCCGATAGTAGGATATCACTCGAAGTGTCGCGACGACAATTAAAAGCGCGTACACAGCAAGACCGCCTTCGAGCTTGAAGTAATACGTAATGACCGCAATGAGAATCGCCCAAATCGCATACACCTCAGATTGTAAGACGAGAGGCTTACGTCCTGCCAATAAGTCCCGGACCACACCTCCGCCAACGCCAGTCAAGACAGCCGCCGCAATCGCAGCAGATAAAGGTAAATCAAGCTTGATTGCGACCTGCGCCCCTTGAAAGGCAAAAGCGACGAGACCAATGGCGTCGACAATGACACCCCAGCGTTCCCAATGTGGCAATACGACACTCGGGAGCAGGAAGATGAGGAGTGCGACCAGAAAACATAAAATAAATAAATCATTCTGTTGCCAAATTAAACTGACGGGGTTTCCTAACAGGACGTTTCGGATCGCGCCGCCTCCGAAGGCGGTGATAAACGCCAGTAACCAAACTCCAAAAATATCGTATTTTTCATCCATCGCAATGATGGCTCCGCTCGCCGCGAACGCAATCGTTCCGACGACGTTGAGCAATTCCCACTCCATGAACATCCCTTGCCCTTTCTTCAACGCATTGTATGGTAAAGTATAGTTACAAAAATTCAGGTCAGTCGTGCGACTGTCGTAAAGGATGTCGGTATTACAATGAAACGTATCGCTTTGTTCCGCATATGGATTATCGTCACCATGTTCGCCCGATTCATCATTCGGCTGTACGCCTTTTCACGCAAACAACAACAAGGTGTCGCCACGACAGAAGAATATGAAGCACTGATGCTCAAGCTCGCGCGTGAGTATAAGCGTAACGCGCTACGACTCGAGGGCTTGTTAATCAAACTCGGACAATTCTTATCAATTCGTGCAGACTTGCTACCACCCGCCGTCTTGAACGAGCTGTCAGAGCTCGTCGACCGTGTCCCGACGTCTGGTTGGGAGAAGTCGCGCGCGATTCTAGAGGCAGAATGGGGCGTCCCATATACCCAAGTCGTCAAAGACGTCGGCATCGACGCCGTCGCCTCGGCTTCCATCGGAGAAGTATATGGTGCCACGCTTCTTGAAAACGGCAAACGGGTCGCCATCAAAATCCAGCGTCCGAATATCGAAAAAATCATCCGAACCGACTTCCGTGCGATGCGGATTGTCACATCGATGTTAAAGCGGACATCCCTCGCTAAATCAACCGACTTAGATAGCTTATATCGCCAAATGATTTTTGTCATCGGGGATGAACTAAATTTCCAAACTGAATTAAAAAACGCCCTGTATTTTAAAGCCAAATACGCCGATAACCGAGACGTTTACATCCCGGACTATCACGAACATCTCTGTACGAACCGCGTCTTGACGATGGACTGGGTCGACGCACGCCGAATCACCGACCTCGCCTTTTTAAAAGAAAATGGAATCGACCGTTCCGCCCTAGCTGAACGACTCTTCACACTCGCTGCCGAACAGCTATTGTTTGGTGGGCAGTTCCATGCCGATCCACACCCCGGAAACGTCCAAATTCGAGCCGATGGCACCATCATCTTACTCGATTTCGGTATGGTCGGACAGACAACGGCGCAAGACATGACCACGATTCGGAATATCTTACAGGCGTTCATCTCGCTCGACTATGATAGCATCGTCGATGGATTAGAAGACTTGCGCTTCCTCTTACCGACGGCAAACAAACAAAACATTCGCCAAGCACTAGAGAAAGCGGTCACTTTCTACCTAGAAACGGACATCGATACCGTCGATACGAAATTGATTGAGAAGGTGTTACAGGACATTCAATTGCTCGTCAAAAACGAACCGATTCAGCTCCCGGCAGAATTTGCCTTCTTCGGTCGGGCCGCCTCGACCTTGCTCGGGATTCTGCAAATCCTCGATCCGAAAATCGATCTGTTCACACTCGGTAAACCGATTGTCATCGAATGGCTCGAGGAAGACGGGACAACGCTTCAAAATCGTTACGTGAAGACCGGAATCAACTACGCGAAGAAACTGTTAAACGTTCCTCCACTTCTGGATAATTACTTAAAAGAACCGACACGAAAACGTCTGTCGGAGCAAGCGATGTTCCAACGAAACCTTGAATCCAAGGAACTCTTGCACCGTCAGACGTTCAATGCCATCGTCATCTTGCTCGGTTTGCTCGTCGGCCTACTCGGCTATATTCGACCGGATGAATGGCTCTTCTGGTCAGGTGGCGTCGTCTCCGTTTTAGCTTATTTCAATTGGAGACGCCTCGGACGAAAGATTCGTCATTTGGCACGCCAAGACTTTCGAGTATAAGCGAACCGTCACTCTCAGCAGTGGCGGTTTTTTGTTGAATCCATTGTGCGATATAAGCACCGACGTCACGCATCATGCGAGGTGTCGTCCAACCCATGGTCGATACTTGAATGACGTTCGCCTGCTTTAAGTAGTCACTCTCATACTGGACGAGATAGCCTTGATAGGACAGTTGGCGCCCGAGCTCGACCGAGGATAGCTCGCACGGAACTGGAATCGTGATGATGCCAGGTGATTGGGCGGGACACACATCGACCGATAAATCGTTCTCTTGTAAGGCATTAAGCAACGTATTCATCTTTACAGAATGTGAAACGACTTCATCTTCTGTCAACTCATCCAGCGCGATCGCCATCGCTGAGAGAAGCGGTTCCGATTGTGTGAAGGCAATCGGTTGATAGAGGGATAGATCCAAATAGCGCGCTGTATGTGGTGTCGCAATCGCTGGATGCTTCATTGCCACGAACGCGAGACCCGGGGCGTTCCGTAACGCCTTTCCTGAAGAGAAGGTCACGTAGTCCGCAAACGAATAGTCATAGACGAACGTTCCGACGGCACTGATCGCATCAATGGCGACAACGCCTTGCCATGTATGAAGCGGGGCAAGGTTGATTAAAATCCCTAACGATGTCTCGCAATGAACCGTCCATACCCAGTCTGGTGCAATGCGCTCAAGTTGCGAAATATCCCATTGTCCCTCTTGGTCCACTGCGACCACGTCAAAAGACAGACCGACACGCCGGGCATGGTCAATCAAGCGTTCTCCAAATTCACCCGCATTGAAAATGAGGCCGTGTCCGTCCAATCGAGCCGCGACCGCATCGTTAGCGACGGTCCCGCTTCCAAGGAGCGTATAGACATGAGGGAGTCCGATTCGTTCCGCCAGTTTTCGTTGTACCGCTTCAAGCACTCGTCCCGTTTCGTTTGAACGATGTGGGCGCGGCTGCATCGAGAGTCGTTCTCTCACACGGTCCGAACATTCAACGGGTCCTGCTAGCAAACTTTTTGGACGTAGGATCGATGCTGATTTGGATTCATAAAAAGCCGAACGCGTCAACATCATCGGAACATATCTCGCTTCGTCAGGACCAATCGGATCCGCGAACGGCACAAACCCGAATCGATGATAGAGCACTTGTTCACGTGTCGTTCCACTGATGACAATACCATCGACATCACGCTCTGTCGCATCGTCGATGACCGCGCGCATCAATCCAGCGAACGTCCGATTGCGTCGATAGGGTTTAGTCACAGCGAGGAGGCGAATCTCAAGCCAATTCCCATCAGGAATGCGTACTCCTTTTTGTTCCAACGAAAACGGCCGTTTGCCACGTAACGCACACATGGCGACCATTTCCCCATCCACTTCTCCAATCCAATATGTATTTTCTTCGTGAAATCGGTCGACAAGTCGCCTTTCCGGATTTGGTGGATGTTGTGGAATCTCTTCAACGAATGTTTCGTAATTTAACCGATGTATCGCTTCAAAATCTGATATTTCGGCTTTTCGATACACAATCATGTTCTTTCCTCCTTCACATGATGATACGTAATCACGATAGCGATGAGTATGGCCCAGATGACATCTTCGAGACTTCCGAAAGCTGCCAACGGTAATAACGTAAGCATGACTAATCCCGTCTCGCGAGAGTTCCCC
The DNA here is from genome assembly GCF_015712685.1 of Exiguobacterium sp. SRB7LM. Taxonomy (GTDB): domain Bacteria; phylum Bacillota; class Bacilli; order Exiguobacteriales; family Exiguobacteriaceae; genus Exiguobacterium; species Exiguobacterium profundum. The sequence continues at coordinate 1,935,798 of NZ_VWVR01000006.1, forward strand.
GTTAATTTGATTAAGAGTAACAAGATAACAAGACCCCCAATAAACCACCACGGCTCATATGCCCATATGATTCCAGAAAAGACGGCATATCCCTTCCCTCCCGCACGGATTCGCCAAAATGGATAAATATGCCCGAGCGTGAGCGCGAACGCCGTCTGCCAAAAATATGGTCCGCTCATCTGTAGGACGAGAATCGTCTTGAGCACGTCGAATCCATAGACGATTAGAAACGCCTTTACTCCACCGATGCGATGCGCATTGCGTGCACCGGTATTCTTCGAACCAGTTGTCGCTAAATCATGTCCACTTAGCACCCCATACAGTCTGCCCCCGAGCAGACTTCCGACTAAATAGCCAATGACGATGATCCACATAGTATCCCCTCTTTTTTTTGTAAATTTGTGTGCGTTTCAGAAAAACGGGTATCCTCTAATTAACTGTGCACTTTTTGGAAAGGGGAAATCAAGATGCGAGAAGAGAAAAACTTCATTAACGGGGAATGGACAGAAACGGGACAAACGATCGAGGTACGAAATCCAGCCACAGGCAATGTGATGGCCGTCGTGACAAAAAGTGATACACAAGAAGCGACACAAGCCGTCGACGCTGCGCATGAGGCGTTAGAAGAATGGCAACAAAAAACAGCAGAAGAACGAGGGGAGCTACTTACTGAATGGCATCGTTTGATTGCAGAACATACGGAAGAGCTTGCCCGAACGATGGTCGAGGAACAAGGAAAACCGCTCAAAGAAGCGATCGGCGAAATCAACTATGCAAATGGATTCATCGACTGGTATGCGGCAGAAGGGCGTCGTGTATACGGTGAGACGATTCCTGCTTCATCGAACCAAAAACGAATCTTTGCCATCAAACAACCGGTCGGCGTCATCGCAGCCATCACACCTTGGAACTTCCCGGCTGCCATGATCACACGGAAAGTTGCTCCAGCGCTCGCTGCGGGCTGTACGGTCGTCATGAAACCAGCATCGGCGACCCCGTTGACCGCCATCGAATTGGTGAAATTAGCGGAGAAGGCCGGATTCCCAAAAGGGGTCATCAACCTTGTCACAGGACAAGCGTCAGATATCGTCAAAGCGTGGCAACAAGATAAACGGGTCCGAAAGTTGACGTTCACAGGATCCACGGAAGTCGGGAAAATGCTCATGCGTGATGCTGCGGACACGATGAAAAAGATTTCGCTTGAACTGGGTGGGCACGCCCCGCTCATCGTCACAGCTAAAGCGGATTTAGATAAGGCTGTTCCGCAAGCGGTCGCCACGAAATTCCGAAACGGTGGACAGACGTGTGTCTGTGCGAACCGAATTTATGTCGAACGCGCCGTCGTCGATGAATTCTCGGAGCGTTTCATTAAAGAGGTCGAAGCGTTGAAAGTCGGGAACGGACTAGAGGAAGGTGTCGACATCGGTCCGCTCATCGATGACGATGCGCTCAGCAAAGTCGAAAAGCATATCGAGGACGCGCAGATTCGTGGCGGTGAAGTGTACGGTGGCGAGGTGCTAGACGGCTTATTCATCCGTCCTGCTGTCATCCGTTATGCGAATGAAGACATGCTCTGCATGAACGAAGAAACGTTCGGACCCGTCGCACCGATTGCAACGTTCGATTCGCTCGATGAAGTCATCAAACGGGCGAACAACACGCCGTTCGGCTTAGCCGCTTACTTGTTCACGCAAGACATCAATGAAGCGGTCTATTTAGCTGAATCGTTAGAGTATGGGATTGTCGGTGTGAATGACGGACTTCCGTCAACGCCGCAAGCGCCTTTCGGTGGTTGGAAAGAGAGCGGACTCGGTCGTGAAGGCGGTCATCACGGTATTGAGGAATTTTTAGAAGTAAAATACATCTCTCTCGGATTGTGAGTATAGGTATACAAAAAGGCTTGTCGACATTGATATGCGACAAGCCTTTTCTTATCGGTTGACCCACTCGACTAAATCGTGTGGAGATTGAATCACGTGATCTGCAAGTGCCCACTCTTCTTCATTACCGAACCCGAATCCTGTCAAGACGACGGGGAAGTCATGAGCGCGAGCCGCCTCGACATCCGATTTACGATCACCGACCATAATATAGTCCGCCTCTCCGTGCCGGACACGGTGCGCTGTCAGAATGTCTGCCTTCTTCTCGCCCCCAACAGATTCTAAACATTCGGGTGCCGTCATATATGGACGAATCTGTTGCGTATCTAAAATCAAATTCATATAATGAACACCGCAGTTACTCGCTGTCGTCAGCGTATGACCTTGCTCGTGAAGTGTCTCCAACATCTCACGAATTCCGTCAAATAAGACATTTTGTCCTTCCATCGTTTGCTCAAGCGTCGTATGACGGAGTCTGCGAATGAGACGAATCTCCTCAAGCGTCGCTTCTGGGATGACATGCTCCCAAAACGCGTTACCTGCCAAGCCGTATCCTGAACGGACCGCCTCTTCACTCGGTTTCGGAAGATGAGGAAGCTCCTCGAGTGCCTCATGAATCGCCTTCGTCATCGGTCCGGTCGTATCTACTAACGTGCCATCGATATCAAATAAAATTACTGCCATTGGATTGATCTCCTCTCTTTCACTCTCTCCCTACCGTAGCAGAATCCCCGAAAATGCAAAAGAGAAAACGTGGTGACAAAAAACGACTGAACCGATTCGTCCAGTCGCATCTATTATCCACGCCAGAAGTTCATTCCACCCTTTACAGAATAAACGTCGGTATATCCGGCACTCTTCAGCATCGCTGCCGCGCGTTGGCTACGCATCCCGCTCTGACAGATAACATAGACTGGACGCTCTTTTTCTTTCGGATATTTCGCTTGAGCATTACCGAATTCGGATAAAGGTACATTTTTCGCTTGCTTGATATGTCCCCCGCGGTATTCATGCGGCTCACGTACGTCCAACAATTGAATGTTCCGTTCTTCTGCGATTCTTCGTTTTAAATCATCCGTCGAGACTGTTTTTATATTGTTTCGACGACTCCACCAGAAATACACAAGTCCAATGACGACTGCCACAAAAAGAAAGTCCAACATATTCACGCCTCCATTTGCATTTCGTTTCTTGTACCCATTATACCCCCTATGGTATTTAAGTCAATGAAAATGAATCCACAAAAAAACCACATGTGCATCACATGTGGTTCAAAAATCGAGCAATGAATCGGATTTAGGTTGTTCGTCTTCTTCCATGGGAATCCCGAGAAAAGCGGCCATCTGACGATCAAGCGGAGGTTTCGTTTCACTTGTCACGGTCGGGGACTGTGATGCCCCAACGCTTTTTGCTTCAGACGTCTCCGCTAACAAGAGTTCACAAAAACCCATTAACTTTGCCAAATGACGCTTTTGCGCTTCGCCGGTTGACGACTCAATCTGTGTCATCACCTGACGCATTTGGGCGATGACTTGTTGTTCTGTAATCATAGTCCGTACACATCCTTTACGCTTCCATTGTGCAGGATTTCATCCTCAATTCGCAAGTTCCTTAACGATTCCTTGACTCGACCCAGTTTAAAAAGGCGTCATAATCAAAACGAACTTGATTTGCATAAAAATCAGCCCATCTCGATAACTGTCGAATAAACAGGGACGGAGAGTCACCGATTGCCGCCGCGATTCGTTCGCTTGCCGTATAATCGAGCACATTGGAGGTCGCATCGGCCCGTGCATGAATCTTCGCCGTGATTTGCGCTTGCACCTTCAACGTCTCAATGAGCGACGTCTCATCTTTCATATGTTTCGCTTTCACTTTTCGCTTATACGGAGAACGTTGCCTCACATAATATTCTTTGTCGTCAATCGTCAAATAGCCGAGATACGGGTCACGACTGTGGACCATTGCCCGTTGCGCAGCGACGACACGAGCGCCTTGATGCGACAATCCGTTTTCAAACAGCGGATGTGTCGGAAGAAAGAGAGACGGGACGGCAGATTGTGCTTGTTTCATCTCTAAAATGACATCTTCATCATGCTCTTCATCGGCACCTTCAATCAAAATATAGTAGCGTTCTAATCCGATAGAAGCCGTTCCGCTTTGAAGTTTGATGGCGATATCTTTGATTTCATAGTGATCGGCATGATGTCGGTGTTGATTTGACAAAGAAGACAGATAATCGCCCCATGCCGCTTCAATTTTCTCCCGTACTTCCGAGGAGATGGGAAGCAAGTCGTCACTCGTTGAAAAATAACGTTCCTCGTCTCTTACCTCCGTCCGTTCGGACATGAATTCATCTTTCTTCTTCTCCGCTTTTTTAATAACTTTTTTGACCGCTTTACACGTGTTCTCTTTCGTGAATTGAATATGCTCACTTCGTCCAAGCGCATGTTTTTCAATGGCTTTGGCATAGGACTCAGCAAACGCTTGAATGGCTGCTTTGCCATCGAACCCGGACTCGGCGGCGAATAAATCGACAGAGACCGCCATCCGCAACAAATCAAACAGGTATGAACCGATATACGCCTCATCAAAGTCGTTCACGTCATAGATGATGGTACCGGCCCCGTCTTCGAACACACCGAAATTTTCAAAGTGTAAGTCTCCTTGAATGAACGTCGGATGATCGGGACCTGTGTCAAACGCGATTGGCACTTTCGCAAAGTCGTAGTAGAACAAGTGTGAGCTACCCCGAAAGAACGAGAACGGGCTCGAACTCATCTTCGCATATTTTTCTTGTCTCGCCTCTTCCGAAAGCTGTCGAATCGACTGGTCGTAAAAATCAAGGACGGTCCCGATCGTCTCGCATCGAATTTGTTGTTTGACGGCTGTGAACATACGGCTCTCCCCTTCACTTGTTGAATAAGTGTTTATATTCCCCGTACCCGGCCTCTTCAAGCTCTTCTACAGGAACGAATCGGAGAGCGGCCGAGTTAATGCAATAGCGTAAGCCGCCAAGCTCTTTCGGACCGTCATCAAACACGTGACCAAGGTGACTGTCCCCTTGTTTTGAACGGACTTCTGTCCGTACCATGTGGTGCGTCGTGTCCATGTTCAAATCGACTCGCTTCTCCTCGATTGGGCGTGAGAAGCTCGGCCATCCGCAATTCGACTGAAACTTATCGTGAGATGTGAAGAGTGGTGTCCCGTCGACGATATCGACGTACAACCCCTCCCGCTCTTCATCCCAATATTCATTTTGGAACGGTGGCTCTGTCCCGTTTTCTTGAGTCACTTTATACTGCATCGGTGTCAAGCGTTCACGAAGTGCTTGTTGTTGTTTGCGATCACTCCACGCCTCTTTGATGAACTTCGCGCGCCCTGAACCGACACGGTACATCTCATAACGGAACGGATTTTTTTTATAGTAGTCTTGATGATAGTCTTCCGCTTCCCAGAACGTTTTCGCAGGACGGATATCGACTTCAATCGAGCGATCGAACCGACCCGAATCTTCCACTTCCTGTTTCGAACGCTCTGCTGCAGCCCGTTGCTCTTCTGAATGATAGAAGATGGCTGGACGATAGGATTCACCGCGGTCATTGAACTGCCCTCCGCCATCTGTGGGATCGATTTGACGCCAATAGATGCTTAACAACTCCTCATACGAAATGACTTCTGGATCAAATGTGATTTCAACCGCCTCTAAATGTCCTGTCGTCTCCGAACAGACTTGTTGATACGTCGGGTTGTCGACATGTCCTCCTGTATATCCAGAAATGACACGCTCCACTCCCTCATATTTATGAAACGGTTTGACCATGCACCAGAAACAGCCTCCCGCAAATGTAGCTTTTGCCATGATAAATCCCTCCTTACTTTGTAGTGTACCCAAAAATGTGGCAAGACAACAAAAAACGAGAACCACAAAATGTGTTCTCGCTTTAGTCCTCTTCCACCTGATTCACATGACGCATCACCAAAAATAAGATGACTCCAACAATCGCAGCCCCTAATAGCGTCAACACCATATTATCTCGAGCCGATAAAGTATAAAAGATCGCTAATCCAATCAAAATGAGCGCAATCGGAATAAACGCTCGTTTAAAATGATCCCAGTAACGCACGGACAGTCCTCCTTTTCTCTTATCATACCAAACTTTCGATTTTCCATAACGAAAGTTCTAAAAGATGAGGAGAACCTGAACAAATCCAAAAGGATTCCAAAACGATTTGCTTGAATAATCATTCAAGAGAGTTTCTTTCCGCAAGCAGGTTATTCCTGTTTGTTTCCAACTAGATGCTATATACTGTAACTAAATATTTCCATACGGGATAAGGGGGAGCTCCGATGCTCACAATCATAAATGCGTTCTTTATCAACCTGTGTATCTTGTTCACGCTCTTCACGATTTCCTTTTTACCGTTTCGAAACCGCCCTCGTCTGACGCCACAGTCTCCTCTCAAAGGAAGGATTTTACTTGGGGTACAGACCGGATTGATTGCCATCCTCCTTTTAGTAAATGCCTTACCGCTCGAGGGGATACTCATCGACTTACGTAATATTCCCGTTTTGCTTGCCGTTCTATTCGGGGGATGGGTGAGTGGTGCTGTCGCAGGTATCATATTATTAATCGGTCGTTCCCTAGTTCTGTTCTTTACAGACGGTACCATGCTCGGTCTCTATCTAGCCATCGCCACAATAGTTACGTTAATTGTCTTAACAGGTCTTTTACGGAAACGCATGGATAATACTCGGCCCACTTTGCTCGTATTCACTACAATCAGTATTGCCATTTTTGGGGCAGCGATTTATACCGCGCTTCCACTAAATTTGTTCTATCCCGTCTTAATCGTCTATACGTTAATGTCTTACGGGGGAGCGTGCGCCGCCTATCGATTACTGCTCGAACTACGCCGTCACTTCGAGAACGTCCAACATCAACAGCAACTGGCGCGGACAGATGCGCTCACCGGGATTGCCAATCGGCGTCTCTTGAACGAAGCCATGGCCAACTTGACGGTCGAGGCAGAAGAATACGCATTGATTTTGGTCGACATCGATCATTTCAAACGGGTGAATGACACATACGGTCACGACGTCGGAGATGATGTTTTGCGCGAGCTCGGCATGCTCCTCGTGAATGAGAGCAATGAGCGCCATTTAGTCGGTCGCTTCGGCGGCGAAGAATTTTTAATCGTCATGCCCCATGCTAATCGAGAAGAAGTATCGCAGCTTGCTGAATCTATTCGAGAAAAGGTTTCAACGTTCCCGTTCGAGACGAGTGCCGGTACGCTCCACATCACTGTTTCGCTTGGAGCTTGCCATTCGAATGATATTGAAATCGACAGTGTGTTAAAACATGCAGATGAAGCGTTATATCACGCAAAAGAGTCCGGTCGGAATCGTTTCATCCTCGCCTCTTAATGTGTCAAACTCCTCACACTTGAGCGCGTTTTCTCGCTTTACTTTCTCGAAATGAATCGTTAAACTAGGCTAGACTTTGATTCAGATCGATACATCATGATTTATTCAGAAAAGGGGAAACATCGTTCATGTCAGTTTTGTTATCTTTATTTGGAATTATGTTTATCGGCTCGTTCGCGATTGATTATAGACGTGGAAAGACACTTCAACAATCGGCAATCGGTGGGATTCGTTCGATTCAGAAAAACATGTGGATTTTCTTCCGGACCTCACTTTCGATGATGATTATCATCGGTCCTCTCTTATTGATTTCAGGTTTCGTATTCTCGGATTTGGTGACCTTTAACACGATCCCAGCATTCATCATCGCCGTTCTCAGTATCGGCTTTGCGGAACGGATTATCGGGATGACCGTGGCACCACTCATCCGCACGTTTTGGCATCAACGCGGTCGTCTTATGCCACTTTATTTAGATGCCGCTCTCTACGTATTCTTACTCTCTATTCTCGTTCTAGAGTTCTTGATGAACATCCCGGGGATTGATCTTCAGTCACCGTTCATTGCGCTATTCTATGCGTTCGCTCTCTTCTTCACGAGATACTTGTTCAGTTTGATTCGATTCACGGTTCAAAAAGGCGTAGCCTCGAATTAATTCATGACCCAATCCATGCGTGTTCGCACGTATGGATTTTTTTATTATTCTTATTGACAATGAGAATCGTTATCAACTATACTCTAGTTGTAGCTTCCCAAAAGCTTGGCGTGCACGTTCCCCAAACATATCACGTCACGTGGATTCCCCTCCACGACACTCTTTTTGAAAGCATTGCGACAACCCCCATTTGTTGCACCCATATTTGCCATAAACAAGACGAGCAGCCCACCGACGGGGCTGCTCGTCTTTTTCATGATGCGAACACTTCTTGTTCGATTTGTTTCAATTCATAGAACATGCCACGTTTCGTCATCAATTCCTCATAAGAACCGACCTCGACGATCCGTCCAGCTTCCATGACGATAATCTGATCAAACGTTTCGAGACCCGTCAAACGGTGACTGACAAGAATGAGTGTGCCCCCTCCGGCTTGCTGTAGCAATTCAGAAAAGACATGGGCCTCTGTTCCTGCATCGAGTGCCGATGTCGGTTCATCAAGCAACCAAAGAAGTCCGTTTTTAAGAAGTGCCCGTGCGATGGCGAGGCGCTGACGTTCTCCACCTGACAAGTTTGCCCCTTTCTCCAGGACCGGTTCGTCTAGCGAGAATGACAAACGGACGCGCTCAAGTGCTACGTTCATCGCTTCATCTGTGAAGTCACCGGCTAACGCCAGGTTTTCCCGTACGGTTCCGTAAAAGAAATGATTGTCTTGCAAGACAACACTTGCATGTTGCCAAATAGATGTTTGTTTGACATCGTTCATATTGTAATCATCCAACCGAATCGTGCCGTCTTCCGTCCGAACGAAAGCCATTACCAGTTGAAGTAACGTCGACTTCCCTGACCCGCTCGGTCCGACGATTACCGTCTTCGAACCGCTCGGTATGTGTAACGTTACCTCATCTATCACATCTCGATACGTGTCTGGATAGCGATAGCGAATATGATCAAATGAAATAGACGGTGCGGCCGTAAACGTCACATCATGACGTTTCGCCTCACGCTCCTCAATCGTTTCACTCGGCTCCGTCACTTCAAACAAACGATCTGCTGCTTGCTTACTGTCTGCAAAGTGACCGGGGAACACGGCCATCGGCGTCGTATTCTCAAACGCTGTGAGCGACATCATGATCAGCATTGCCAAGAACAACCCGTTCAGGTCTCCATTTACCACCTGATACGCACCGATGGCCAAGACGCCCCATGAGACGAGTAAGGAAGCGGCAACAACGAGCGCAGAATTAAAGAATTGATTCGTTGTGTCTTTCCGCTCCGCCTCCATGTAACGTTCACTGTACGAATAGACAGCTTGTTTCGTGCGATCGAGTTGGTGATGAAGTTTTAAATCCCGGTATCCGAACAACATCTCTGTCAATTGAATCGACACATCTCCGCGCAATCCACGAATCGTCTCATCGTGACGGGCGCGGATTCGTGCAAAGCCGAGCGGGATCAAGAACCCCGTGATGAGTACACCAAACAAGATCCATAGACTGACCGCAAACGAGTAAAAGGTAACAAAGAAGATGGTGCTCAAAAAGACGAGTACGAGAATGATTGGCGGATAAAACACGCGAAGAAAGTAGTTTTGAAGACTCTCGACGTCCCCAACGACGCGTGCGAGCAAATCCCCACTCCGATATTTCACAAAGATGGACGGAACGAGCGGCTCTAACTGACGATAGAACCGGACGCGCAACTCACTCAAAATCGTAAACGTTGCTCGGTGCGATGCGAGACGTTCCCGATAACGGCTTCCTGCCCGGATGACACCGAACAGTTTAATCAAGACGACGGGTACCATCAACGCATACAGGGGCGGGACGAGCCCGGCGCGTGATACGAGATAGCCACTTGCCGCGAAGAGGGCGACCGCCGCAATCCCTGCTGCATATCCAAAGAAGATGGAGAGGAGGATGTCTTTCTTTTCGCGCATCATCCATTTTGTAATCGTCCAAAGCGAGTTCATCGGCTCACCCCTTTCTGAAGTGCAAACAACTCCGCATACTCTGGGACAGCGAGTAACACTTCATGCGTCCCTTCTGCGATTCGCTTCCCATCATCCATGAACCAAATCGTGTCTGCCTCTTTGATTGTATGCAGACGATGCGCAACCGTGATTAACGTTGCACCTTTTGACAGCTCTTCAATCGAGCGTCTGACAATCCGCTCTGTTTTCAAATCGAGACCGGTCGTCGGTTCATCAAACAATAAAATACCAGGTCGCTTAAAGAAAGCACGTGCGAGTGCAAGGCGCTGCCGTTCCCCACCGGATAGTCCAAATCCACCTTCTCCGAGTTCTGTCCAGATCCCGTTCGGCAACTGGTCAATCACCTCGGATAGTCCAGCTGCCTCGGTTGCTTCGAGTAACGCATGTTCGTCAGCCACCTCACCTAAGGCAATGTTTTCGGCGAGTGTCCCGGCGAACAGATACGGATTTTGAGAGATATATGCAATATTTCCATACCAGGTAGATTCGTCATACGTATGCAAAGGTTCACCATCTACGAGAACACGACCTGATTTCACCTGCAAAAGTCCTGAAATCACGTTGAGGACAGTCGTCTTCCCGGAACCGCTCGCACCAACTAACGCGAGGTGGGTGCCCGACGAGATGCGACCACTCAATGGCTGAAGGGAAAAGCGTCCACCAGCGTACTCAAACGATACCTCTTCAAGCTCAAGATCCGGCTTCCGTGAACCAAGCGACTTCGTCCCCCACTGAATGCGATCATCCGGAGCGTCTAATACGTCAAAGATCCGGTCTGCTGCGCCCATACTGCCACGTCCCGTATGAAAGGCGCTGCCCAGGTCTTTGATGGCCAAGTAATACTCTGGCGCCAACACAAGAATCAAGAAGCCAGAGAAGAACGTCAAGTTCTCCCAAACGACCATCTGTAGCGCGACTTCCAGTGCCACGACACCGGTACTGAGCATCGAAATGAATTCCAGCATAAGGCCAGATAAGAATGCCGTCTTTAAGACGACCATCGTCGCATCCCGAAAGTCGAGACTGCTCTTCTCAATCGCTTTCGCTTCCTGTTCGGTCCGGTTGTAGAGTTTAAGTGTCGTCAAACCCTGTAAGACATCCAAAAACTTTCCGGAAAATTGATTCATCTTCTCCATCTGTTCCTCAGATTTTTTCTGTGTCGCAATCCCAATGATAATAAAGAACAAAGGGATAAACGGTGCCGTCACCATCATGATGACACCTGAAATCCAATGTTGGCTGAAGACGACAACCAAAATCAGAAGCGGGATAATCGAGGTTTGAATCACTTGTGGCCAATATTGACTGAAGTAGGCGTCAACCTCGTCAACAGCATCCATGAACACACTGACCTTCTTCCCAGATTGTCCCGTCAAAGAGGACTCGACCGGGCTCGTGGCATAGCGATCTAGCAATTGCAGACGTAACGCCCGTTTCGCTTTTTCCGATAAACTCGCCCCGATTCGCCCGGAGACGTATCCAAAAAGTGCTCGTGCCAATAGGGCGACGACGAGCCAAAGTAACGCCGGAATGACGGCTTCAAATGATTCATCTTTTAAAAAGATTCGGTCGACAATGTCGACGATTAAATACGCTTGCGCCAAAATCGATAGTCCAATCATGACCGCAGACAATACCAGTCCAATGATGTGACCTCGCTCGGCGAACGCAAGGGCTTGCAGTCGTTTCACTGCATTCATCCTTTCTCTATTCACAATCCGATTGCTTTGTGAGATTCATCACTAATTATACAATATGCTACGTCTTGAAGCGAACGCTCCGCTCGTTCCGACATGTAAAAGACGCCCTCTCCCGAGCGGCGTCAATCGAAGTCTTGATCAAAATATTCAGGATGCTCAATCACAAGTTGGTGCGCGTCCATTCGAAGCACGTCTTCTTTGCGAAGCTTCGCTAAAATCGTAGAAACCGTCTCCCGGGAAGTTCCGGATAGACGAGATAGTTCCATCGCCGTGAACGGACAGCGGACACGTACCCCCTGCTCGTCCGGCTCCCCTAAATCTTCAATCAAAAAATGGATGGTATTGAGTACACGTTCTTTCGCGCTCGGGGTAATAATTTCTTGGACACGTCGTTCATGTAAATCTAAAATACGATTCATCTGTCCGATGATATAGAGCAGCATGTTCGACTGTGTGGACACAAACCGCTCGAATCGTTCGGTCGGGATGTAGATGACTTCAATATCCGTCACCGCTTCAGCCGTATGACGGTAGTCTTCCTCCGTGAATAAACCGTTGTACGGGAAGAACTGTTTGGGTTTCACATAGTCCGCATACTGATGCGTCGCATGCTCGTTCATCCGTTCGAGTCTGATGTATCCATTCATTAAGAAATACACGCGCTCTCGCGGGTCTCCTTCCATGAATAGGAGTTGTCCTTTTCGATACGTTCGGCAATAGACGTATGGGACGAGCTGTTCAAGCGCTCGACTCGAACAGTTCGCAAACAGTGTCAACTGCCGTAAATCATCAATCGTCCACTTGTGTCGCATCTGTATTCCCTCATTTCTAGTTAAATCCCCCTACCTTAAGTATAAAATGATTTGAAATGATAACGCTTTCAAAATCCGACAGTTTTCTGACATGACAAAAGGGGGTCTCCCCCCTTATTTTAGTCCAACATCAGTTCTAATAACGCGTCTTGCAAATCTCGATCGAGTTCTAACGCATGGAGGTCAAACAGCCATGCTTCGAGACGTGTCTTCGTTGTCGCCATCTGGTACAACCGATCTTTCAAATCATAGGCGATTTCTGCTCGGTCTAAGAATCGATAGAGACGGTCAAGTCGATGAGCGTTCTGCGTCACATTGGCAGGGAGCGCCACCGTCTGCTCTTGCTTCAATTCACCGATTGGAATGTGTAGCGTCTGCGTCTCAGCGTCGTAGTCTCCTTCCCCGACAACACCTCGGACCAAAATGGTCAATGTCCGCTTCGCTGGAACGAGGGTCAAGTCTCCTGACATCTCGATGAGAAGCGTCCGCGCTTCCCAGTCGAGCGTGAACGTCGTTTCAAGCGAGGCACCCGTCTCATAATCGCGGCTTTCTCCGTCATCTTCATACATCGTGAACGTGTTCGAGGCACCTGGAAAGACGAGTACTTCTAGCTCGCTCGGGTTCCCCGTCTCATTCTCATGCGGTTTATGTGGCATGAGCGGAACGATGGCACCCGCTTTGGCGAAGACTGGTTGTTCATCAAGACCGCGGAATACACGAATCGACTTGTCGCCTTCGTAACGATGTCCTGTGAAGAAATCGAACCATTCTCCTTTTGGTAGCCAGACATTCGTTCCGGCGACGTGGAGCTTCCGGTCCATCGGTGTGATGATTGGGGACACAATGAGTTCACTGCCAAAATAAAATTGATTCGGTACCTGATAAGCCGCTTCGTCATCGGGATGTTCGATATACATCGGTAACACGAGTGGTAGCGCATCGGCATGGTTACGATAATTCATCGTATATAGATAAGGGATGAGTTCGTGACGTAAGCGTAAGAATCGCTTCATCGACTGTTCGGCTTCGATTCCGAAACGCCAAGGCTCTTTCCCGTTAAATGTGCTGAACGTCGAGTGGAGACGCATGATTGGACTGAACACCCCATATGCGACCCAACGCGCAGCGAGTTCATCATCTTTTTCCCCGCGATGATGCCCTCCGATGTCGTGACTCCACCACCCGTAGCCGATGTTTGTCGCTGTCGCTGTAAAATACGGCTGGAAGGCGAGCGATGCCCACGAGATGATTGTATCTCCTGAGAATCCGACCGGGTAACGGTGGCTCCCTGGTCCGGCGTAACGAGAAAAAATGAGCGGGCGTTTGCCGTCACGGGCGATATCAATGGCATGATAATGATTTAGCATCCATAACGGGTCGAGTCCTTCCATCTTCGAGGTCGACCCTTGTTGCCAGTCGATCCACCAAAAATCAACGCCGTCTGCCTCATGTGGATGGTGCATTTGTTCGAAGTACGCTTGAATGAATCGTTTGTCCGAAAAATCGAACGGGATTCGGTCCCCCGATTCCGGATCGACGCCCATAGCCTCGGCCATCGCCACGTACTGATCTTCAAACGCACGGACACCGTCCGCGGGATGCAGGTTCAACGTTACCATCATTCCCTCATCCTTTAACCAGTTGAGGAAACGTTTCGGTTCGGGAAACAAGTTTTTGTTCCACGAATAGCCCGTCCATCCACTCCCGTACTCTTCGGGGATGTCCGTCACGTGCCAGTCCATATCGATGACACTGACCGAGAACGGGACATCTTCTGACTTGAAACGGCGCATTAACGTCTTATACTCTTTTTCGTCGTATCGCCAGTACCGGCTCCACCAGTTCCCGAGCGCTTTACGAGGAAGCATCGGTGTCGGACCCGTCAACGTGTAAAAGTCTCGAAGTGCCTGTTTATAGTCATGGCCATATCCAAAGTAGTAAATGTCATGAATTCCTTTTCGCCTCGGCTCGACGAAGCGATCATCCGTCATCAAAAATGAGGATGAATCATCAATGATCGCATACCCTTGTTTGGAGAGGATCCCTTCTTCTAATTCCGTCGCCCCGTCCACATGGTCGAGCGTCCGCGCCGTCCCTTTCAGTGTCCGCTCCGGACCGTTGAACATGTAGCGGCTATAATACGTACTAAAGTTCCCTTTCACGTCCACATAGAGCGTGTTCGGTGCGAACGGACCTTTCGTATAATACAAATGAACATGTTCTGTGATGATTTGGAGCTCTGTCTCATCTTCAATCACTCGGAATTGTGGAACGTCAAATTCCCGATTCCACGCCACTTGGGTGGCACGGTCTTCAAAAATTCCGTCTTCCGCGTATTCCATCCGAATCAACTGACTCGTCAAAACGGTGAATCGATAACAGCTTCCTTGCACGATTGCCTCTTCCCTTGCTTTTGGTCTCATCCACGACTCATATACATGATTTTCTTCGAATAGGCGCATACACTCGAGCGATTCCGCTCTCCGTCACTTCCTTCCTGAAATTAGCGCAAACGTTTACACTGAATATGATAGCAATCTCATTTTTGGCATACAACATTCCTTCCCCTTGAATCCGGGCAGAAAACAAAAAAAGTCGCAAACGCTTCACGTCTGCGACACATTCTTATTGTTGGAGCGATGGAGCCAGGCGGACACGTGTGCCCGCTTCCCCGTCAATGGCTGCTAAAGCCTGATCGAGCGACGTGATGATGGCGACACGGTTCGTACCGGATTCGGCAAACTGAAGCGCCGCTCTTACTTTCGGCAACATACTACCTGGTGCAAACTGCCCTTCAGCGATATAGGTCTCCATCTGTTCTTTCGACGTTTCTTGAAGTGCCATCTCATCTGGCTGCCCAAAATTGACATACACATGTTCGACAGCCGTCAAAATGAGTAACACATCTGCGTTGACGAGGTCAGCCAGTTTTGCAGCCGCGAAATCTTTATCAATCACTGCCTCGATGCCGACGTATCCATCCGCTGTCTCCATAACCGGAATGCCACCGCCACCGGAAGCGACAACGATGTGCCCAGCTTCAACGAGTGTTCGAATGACGGTGTGTTCGGCGATTTTCATAGGGATCGGACTCGGGACGACACGACGATATCCCCGTCCTGCGTCTTCTTTGAAGACATAACCCGTCGTCCGTTCGAGATGAAGTGCCTCGTCTTCCGTATAAAATGGACCGATTGGCTTAGTCGGATGATGAAACGCACTATCGTTCGGATCGACAATGCTTCGTGTCACGAGCGAGGCCACATGCTGTTCAAGGCCACGTGCACGCAGTGCTTTGGTCAATGCGTTTTCAAACCAGTATCCAATCATCCCTTGCGTCATCGCACCACAGACATCAAGCGGCATCGCTGGTGTGGCTGGACTGTCTGATGCGGCTTGTTGCAACATCAGGTTTCCAACTTGCGGACCGTTACCATGCGTGATGATGACCTCGACTCCTTCAGCGATGAGTGCAGCGAGAGATTCCGCCGTTGCCTCAACTGCCTGTATTTGTGCTTCGGCTGTCGCATCTTTGCCTTGCTGAATCGCATTCCCGCCTAAGGCGATGACCACACGTTTTTTCTCCATATCCATACCCCCGATCAAATGACTGAGATATTACCCGATAGTATGCGTACGACTGCGAAGATGGCCAGTGCGGTCAACACACCGGCGACCATCCATTCCGTTTTAGTGAGTGACTTGATGCCATTTTCACGTTGTGCCTTCATGTAGAGAAGGGTTCCCGGTGCATATAAAAGTGTAGTGAGAAGTAAATAATCGATTCCAGCGGCGTATATGAGCCATAGTCCATAAACGGAAGCGACCAATCCAATCGCTAAATCGCGTGTTTTTCGTTCACCGGAACTGTATCCGATTCCGTTCTTCGCCACTTTCACTTGGTAAAAGGCCGAGAACACGTATGGGATCAAAATCGCACTCGAAGCGAGAGAAAAGGCAAAGTTATATGCGGCATCTGAAATCAAGAATGTGAAGAGGAAGAGCTGAATCAACCCATTCGTTAGCCAAAGGGCATTGACAGGAGCTTGATTTTGATTCTCTTTCGTGAACCATTTCGGGAAGACTCCATCTTTGGCGGCAACGAATGGGATTTCTGCCGCTAACAGCGTCCAACCGAGCCATGCGCCAAGGACAGAGATGACGAGTCCCCCGTTGATGAGCATCGCACCCCACGGACCGACGGCCGACTCGAGCAAATATGCCATCGCTGGTTGCGAGGCGTTCGCTACATTTTCGGGAGTCATGAGACCGAGCGACATGATAGAAATGAGCAAATAAATGACGAGCGTTCCAAGTAGCCCAATAACGGTTGCTTTCCCGACGTCCGAACGTTTCCGAGCACGGCCAGATAGCACGACGGCCCCTTCCACACCGATAAAGACCCAAAGTGTCACGAGCATCGTCGAAACGACTTGGTCACGAACACTTCCCCATGAGAAGCCGCCTTGTCCCCAAAAATCGAAGGTGAAGTTTTCGAGATTAAAGAAGAACAAGGTAATCGTAATGAATGCAAAAATTGGGACGAGCTTGGCAATCGTCGTGACGATGTTGATCATCGATGCCTCATGTACCCCACGTAAGATGAGTGTATGCACGAGCCAAAGCATAATCGATGCGCCAATAATCGACGCGATATTCTGTCCCCCTTCAAAAATCGGGAAGAAATAACCGACCGAACTGAACAGCAGTGTGGCATACGCCACGTTTCCAAGCCAGGCAGACAACCAATATCCCCATGCCGAGTTAAATCCGACGAACGATCCAAAACCTGCCCGTGCATAGCTGTATACGCCACCATCGAGATCTGGACGACGCATCGTCAAATTTTGAAAACTGAGACCGAGCGCGATAATCCCGATTCCCGTGATGACCCAACCAATAAGAATGGCACCCGCATTCGCACCTTGCGCCAAATCGGCAGCCAAGTTAAAGGCGCCACCGCCAATCATCGACCCGACGACAAGTGCCGTCAACGCTCCGAGACCTAACCGCTTATCTTTCTTTTCAGGATGTACTCCAGCCGAACCACCTGAGTCATGCTCCAACTTCGTAGACATTCTACTCATCCCTTTCGCTTATTTTGAAGCAGGAGGGGAAACCCCCTCCTCGTCAACGATCAAGCCATTCGCGTGTCTCCGTGAGCGTCGCTGCCATCACCGCCTTGATGGTATGCATCCGGTTTTCTGCCTCATCAAATACGAACGAATGACGGCTACGGAATACTTCGTCGGTCACTTCCATTTCAGTCAACCCATATTGCTCATGAATCGCCCGCCCGACCTCCGTTTCTAAGTCGTGGAATGCCGGAAGGCAATGTAAGAACATGATGTCCGGATTGCCACTCTTTTGAAGCATGTCCATGTTCACTTGATACGGTCGCAACAGTTCGATTCGTTCTGCGAACGCCGCTTCCTCGCCCATCGATACCCAGACATCGGTGTAAACGACGTCGGCTTGGTCCATCGCTTCCTCAATGCTCTCTGTCAAGGTGATCACAGCCCCTGTTTCAACGGCGACCGACTTCGCATAGTTCACGATCTCGTCAGATGGCCAGAGCGATTTCGGCGCACAGATTCGCATATCCATCCCAACTTTTGCACCACCGATCAACAACGTGTTTCCCATGTTGTTCCGTCCGTCACCTACGTACACAAATTTAATTCCGGCAAGTTCTCCTTTTTGCTCTTTTACCGTCAAAAAGTCGGCCAAGATTTGGGTTGGATGATACAAGTCGGTCAAACCGTTCCACACCGGTACGCCGGCGTCTTTTGCAAGACCTTCGACCGTCTCATGAGCGAAGCCACGGAACTGAATGCCATCAAACATGCGTCCAAGAACGATCGCGGTATCACGTACCGATTCCTTCTTCCCGAATTGAATATCATTCTTGCCTAAATATTCAGGGTGCATCCCTAAATCGATGGCAGCGACAGTGAACGCACAACGCGTCCGTGTCGATGGTTTTTCAAAGAGTAAGGCAATGTTTTTACCTTCACAAATCCGATGTGGAACACCTTGTTTTTTCTGACGTTTGAATGCAGCAGACAAGTCGATCAAGTAGTTGATTTCTTCACCCGAAAACTCGTTTAGCGATAAAAAATGACGACCTTTCAAATCAAAATTGAACGTTGTAGACATACTGCTTCCTCCTTATCACATTTAGATGTCTTGGCGGATAATCGGACAGCTCATGCAACGTGGACCCCCACGGCCGCGCGATAGTTCACTCGACATGATTTCGATTACTTCGACGCCTTCTTTACGAAGTAACTCATTCGAGACATAGTTTCGGTCATACGTGACCACGACACCCGGCGCGATGGCGAGCGTGTTCGATCCATCATTCCACTGTTCGCGGGCTGCCGCAATCGGATCCCCACCGCCACAAGGGATCAACGTCGCCTCTTGTAAGCCGAGGACATCTTTTAACACCTTCAACAAATCCGAGTGCTGAGCAATCTGAAGTTCACCTTCCGTGTTTAGCGTGAGCTCGAAAATGTTCATCTTCCCTTCCGGTCCTTGAATGAACGGATGGATGGTAAATTTATCATGATCGACCATCGTGAAGACGGTATCAAGATGCATGAAGGCGCGTGATTTTGGAATTTCGATGGCGATGACTTTTTTGAAGCTGTCTCCATGCTTGAGTAGGTTGAGGGCGACACGCTCGATGCCTTGCGCGGTCGTTCGTTCCGAGATGCCGATGGCGACGACTTCTTTCGACAAGACGAGTTCGTCTCCCCCTTCCATCGCAAACCGATAATCACGGTCCGACCAGATGGGAACATCATGTTTCGCAAAGCGTGGGTGATAGCGCATAATGTATTGCGTGAAGAGCGATTCACGGCGACGTGCCGGTTCTTTCATGCGGTTGATGGAGAGTCCGTGACCGATTGCAGCGGCCGGGTCTCGTGTAAAGTAGAGGTTTGGCATTGGATCCAAAAAGAAGGGGTACGTATCTTCAATCATTTCATGCAGATGTCGGCGTTTTTCTGGCTTGATTTCCGATTTCCGGATACCGGCCATCACCGTCTCAATCAACATTTCGTTATCAAAATCGAGTAAATACTCTTTTAATGTTTCGTAAGAACCGTTGATATTTGATTTGGACTCCGATAAGATATCCGCGACAAACTTTTCGCGCACACCAGGGAGTGATAACGTTTCGGCCATTAGTTTTTCGAGGTAAAGGACTTCCACACCACGATTTTGAAGCGCACTCGCAAAATAATCGTGCTCTTTTTGAATGACCGGCAAATGGGGAATATCATCGAACAAGAGGCGCTCTAAATATTCTGGAGTAAGGTTCTCTAACTCCCGGCCCGGTCGCTTCAGTAATACCGTTTTTAATTCTCCAATTTCTGAATACACATGAATCGGATGTTTCAGCGTCGTATCTTGTGAAATCGGTTGATTCGTCATTGAGATCATCTCGCTTCCTCCTTGTGATTCGGGTGTGTGACTACCCTTACCTTATCACTTTACCAAATTTGCGAATGTCTAATCCGACAGTTCATCTGTTGTCGATTCCGCATTGATATGAATAAATGTTCACTCATGTGAATGAACAAACAATGCTCTAGAAATCAGGACGATGGCAAAGGGAAATAAGATGTATGGCTGATGTATAGCATCGCCCTAAAAAATGTAGAAAACTTTTTTTATTCACCGTAAATGAAATTGAAAATGTGAGAGATCAGGATGTGAGCATATGAAAATTGAAGAAACGGAATACAACGAACATGAAGCAGCGCTTCGTACATTGATTCAAAAGGGAGACCCGGTCGATTTTCAAGACCTTTTTCTCTCTCTCCACCCGGGTGAACAGGCGGATCATTTTATCGAACTGACTCAACATGAGCGGTCGTTCGTGTATCGAACCATCTCCCCTGAGGTATTCACCGATCTATTTGAAAAACTGACGTTAGAAGAGCAATGTACATTCATCCAAGAAACACCCCAACCGTATGCCGTCCGAATCTTGAATGAAATGTATTCGGACAACGCGGCCGACTTGATGCGGGAACTACCCGATGCGTTCATGGACACGCTATTTGAGCAGATGGATGATATCGAGGAACAAGAAGTCAAAGACTTGATGCAATATCCGGAGGAAACGGCTGGATCGCTCATGACGACCGAGTTCGTCGTCCTTCAAGCTGATAAGACGGTCGGACTGACCCTTGAAGAGTTGCGTGAACTCGGACCAGATGCCGAAACGATTTATTACCTATATGTGGTCGACCAAGCGCACCAACTGGTTGGTGTTGTCTCCTTACGTGATTTGATTGTCGCACCGCTCGAGGCGAAAATTGAAGACATCATGGGGTTCCGCGTCATTTCGGCAAACGTCATGACCGACCAGGAAGACTTGGCCAGGATTGTCCAGAAGTACGATTTGTTGGCCCTTCCCGTTATCGATGATCAGCAAAAGCTACTTGGCATCATCACGGTCGATGATGTATTAGACGTCATCGAGCGCGAAACGACAGAAGACTTTGAAGAACTCTCCGCGACGAAAGGTTCGTCTGATATCAACATGAGTCCGCTTGAAGCAGCGAAAAAACGTGCCCCTTGGATTGTCAGCCTCATGTTTCTCGGCATGATTACAGCTTCGACGATTGGCGGTTTCGAAGACACCCTTGAGACGATTGTGCTACTCGCCGTCTTCATGCCACTTGTCATGGGCTCTGCCGGGAACGCAGCCACGCAATCACTCGTCGTCGCTGTGCGCTCAATTGCACTCGGGACCATCAATCGAAAGAACGTTATGAAGATGATTCGACGCGAACTCGGAACCGGCATCATCTTAGGGATTGCGTGTATGATTGTCATTTTTGGCGTCATCACGCTGCTATACGACAATATGCTGATCGGCTTCATTGTCGGGGTTTCTATCTTCGCCGCACTCAGTGTCGCCACGATGATTGGAACGATTGTCCCGCTTCTCATCAATCGCCTGAAGTTAGACCCCGCTGTTGCCTCTGGACCGTTTATCACGACGCTGATGGACAACCTCGGTCTCATCATCTACTTCACGGTCGCGACGTCCATGCTCCAGTTTTTATGACATTTGAAAAAAATCCGATTATAAAAGCGGTGCTGATGTTGTCAGCGCCGCTTTTACTCGTCATGTTGTTGAGACTCCTCAAACAAACGCACTTCATTTTCATTAAAAGCCCTGATTTCCTCATCCGTCATCACTTCGTTTCTTTCTTCCACATAAGGATTGTCTTTCAATGATGTCTCTAGCTTGCTCAAGTCAGCACTGAGCCCGCTTTCTTGATAAAGGTTAGGTTTTCCTACCGAAGTCAGTGTCCCCGTCCGATTCACTCTGAAATGTCCCAGTTGTAGACCGACAATCCGATATGCATTCTCCATCACGGGTCCTTCATATCTTTGTAAATACAGCAAAACGGTCTCGTCTCGTTTGACGAGCGGGTCTTCTTCCATATCATTTTGTAAAAGGGTGATCGTATCGGCTGACTTCAGTTGACCATTCACGTCTCGATAGACACGCTGCACTTGAATGTGTGATTCAAAAAATGTGACCGATTGATGTGTAAACGGTTTGGGAGCACTGCTCACTTTGCCGACGATGACAATCGGCGAGCTTGTAGCTAAATCGTCTATGTGTCGGAAGCTTTCGGTCACAGCCAAATCACTCGTGTTTTCTTCTTTCAGCATTTCGCTAAACATGATATAACCTGCTATCACTACAACAGATAACATTCCAATCATCCACTTCTTCACGAGGTCCCTCCCATCGGTCCATCCATCCTCATCGATTTTCTACTCTCGTACGACAAGTACGCAATCGTCCCCACGTTCATGGTTTCTGTATGATTCGATCAAAACAATAGGACTACCTTCTTATAATTTAGGGTATTTCCTAAAAATACATATAAAACATAAGTAAGGAATGAGGGGATTTCATGACATTTCAACAAGTACTCTACATACTCGTGACCGGCGCCCTGTTCATGGCGCTCGTCGCTTACGTCTCGTATCGCATGACGAGAGGAAAAGTCGAAAGCGCCGACGATTACTTCTTGGCTGGTCGCGGTTTAACGGGTGTCTTCATCGCGGGATCGCTCCTGTTGACCAACTTGTCAGCGGAACAATTGATTGGCTTAAATGGCCAATCGTTCGCCGGCAACATGTCAGCGATGGCATGGGAAGTGACGGCCGGTATCGCTGCCATCATCATGGCGCTCTTTTTGTTGCCACGTTTTCTTGGCATCGGAATTTCGACCATTCCTGAATTTTTAAGTCAACGCTATGACGAGGACGTTCGTCGATTGACTGTCTTGTTATTTCTACTCGGCTATATGTGCGTGACGATTCCATCGATGCTGTACTCGGGTGGATTAGCCGTCCTGCAACTGTTCGATGTGCCGGCCCTTCTCGGCATCAGCTTTGAGCAGTCCCTTTGGCTCGTCGTTTGGTTCATTGGGATTATCGGGGCGATTTATGCCATCTTCGGAGGTCTTCGTGCCGTTGCCGTATCGGACACGTTGAACGGGATCGGACTCATCATCATTGGATTCCTCGTTCCGACACTAGGCTTTCTCGCACTAGGGGACGGGAATTTATTGGACGGGATGAAGACGATTGCGACGACGAATCCCGAAAAGTTGAACGCCATCGGTTCCGCTAACGACTCGGTCCCGTTTCTCTCCATTTTCACCGGAATGATTTTTGCGAACTTGTTCTATTGGGCACTGAATCAATACGTGATTCAACGGGCCCTCGGTGCAAAAAACTTAGCGGAAGGACAAAAAGGCGTTCTCTTTACCGGCTACTTGAAATTACTCGTTCCAATCTTCATGTTGTTACCTGGCGTCATCGCGTTTCACTTGTACGGGTCGAACGTCGAGAAGGCAGACCTCGCTTATCCGAGTTTGATTGCCGAGCTGTTACCGATGTGGCTCATGGGCTTTTTCCTCGCCGTCTTGCTCGGTGCCGTATTCAGCTCGTTCAACTCGCTCTTGAATAGTATCGCGACGCTCTTCGTACTCGACATTTACAAACCGAAGTTTAAACCGGATGCTTCTGACCAAGATTTGATTCGCGTCAGCAAATGGTTCGGGACGTTCGTTGCACTCGTCTCGTTCTTTGTCGCCCCGAATCTTATGTATGCGCCAGATGGCTTGTGGGACTTGATTCGTCGCTTCACCGGTTTCTTCAACATCCCGATTCTCGTCATCGTTTTAATCGGGATGCTTGTTAAACGTGTGCCGCCAATCGCCGCGAAGACCGTCGTCTTTTTCCACGTCATCGCTTACTATTTCCTCGTATGGGGGACGAAACAATGGTTCGGCGTCGAAATCGGCATCAACTTTATCCATATTTACGGAATCCTCTTCGTCATCGAGACGGGGATCATGCTCGTATTTGCGCGTGTGCGACCAATGCTTCAAGCGAATCCGATCCGAATCGAACTAGGGAGAGTCAAACCATGGCGTCATGCCCTTTCGACATCCATTTTGCTCGTCGCTTCGATGATTTTCGTTTACCTTGTATTCTCGCCAATCGGACTCGCTTATGCGAACGGCATCGTTTCCGGATGGTTTGCTCCACTGACAGTGGGACTTGTCGTCATAACGTCCGGGCTCATCTGGGCATCTTACCGCTATGGTATTTCTCGTTATGAACGCTATCTAAACAATTTGGGTGAAGAGCCGTCCGATGTAAAAGAACAAAGCAGCTAAACCAATAGACCTCCTTGAACTTACACGTCAAGGAGGTCTACTTTTTGTTGTCGCTTCCGTTCATACATGGCATCGTCCGCACGTTGCCAAAGCGCCTCAATCGTTTCCGGACATGATGCCCACGCCAACCCGATGGCGACAGAAATCGATTCTTTTTGACAAGCCGCTTCGATTTGAAGAACCATTCGTTCACATGCGTCGCGGGGCATCATCTCTAGAAACAAGACGAACTCATCTCCCCCTAAACGATACACGGATGATTCAATTCCCTGAAGAATCATCCCGACCCGTTTCAACAAATCGTCACCAGCAGAATGTCCTTCCATGTCGTTTACGACTTTCAAATCGTTCACATCCAGCACGATGATTCCGACGTCACACGCATTTCTTGCTTGAGCAATCGTTTCTTCAAACGCCCGACGATTGAAGACACCGGTCAAGCTATCGTGGCGACTTTCATACATGAGACGTTCACGCTCGGTCATGGCTGCTTCGATGTTCCGAATCACACCTTGAACCGCTACGATTTCACCATTCTCATAGATTGGTGTCGTATATTCCTCGAACCATACGTAAGCGCCGTCATTCGTGCGCCATCGTTGAAGAATCGCTTCTTCATAATTGACGCGTCCCGCCACTTTGTCGAGTAATAGTCGCCGATCGTCCGGGTGGATTCTCCGAAAACACTCTTGTGCATCTGAATAACTTTGCATCACCGTCCCGTCTCCGAGATATAAATCTAAAGAAGGACTGATGTATCGGAAACGCCACGTCGGTTTCGTTTCAAAAATGTAAATGACATCTTTCGTTTGATTCCCGAAATGCATAAACGAAAGAGACTGTGAATGTGGCTGTGGACGTTTATATAGCCACAAGGCAATTAAAAATCCAACGAGTATCCCCCAGAAGAATAACGTCATTGAATCCACTTCCTCTCTGTTCGCCCATATCGTACCACGTTCGAGGTCAGACACCTGTCTCAATTCCTGTTATTTGGTAAATGTTTTTTTGAAAATTGAGTAAATTTTAGAGAGATTGTGATGGACATGATATAGTCGACTTATTGAATCACTCAATACATGGAGGTTTCTCATGCCACATTTCACACATCCATCGATTGACGAGACATTTTCGGGTGTCTATTTGCTCACCAATCGAAATGGATCAATCCACCAGTCTTACGGCTATGCGAATCGCTCAGAACAGATTCAACATGACGTGATGACACGGTTCGGAATTGCGTCCGGTTGCAAGCTGTTTACAGCAATCGCGATTTGCCAGTTAGTCGAGCAAGGGAAACTATCCTTTTCCACCTCGCTTGACTCATTTCAAACATTTGCCTTAACTCATCTGTCACCAAACGTCACCGTACATCAGTTGTTGACGCACACATCAGGAATCCCTGACTATTTTGATGAATCCGTCTCTGATGACTTTGAAGCGCTATGGCGTGATATCCCGATGTATCGGCTTCAACAGTTACGTGATTTTTTACCGTTGTTTCAACAAAAATCTATGAAAGACGAACCGGGTTCTCGATTCTCCTACAATAATGCAGGATATATTCTGTTAGGGTTGATTGTAGAAGATGTGACCGGGCAATCTTTCACCGACTATGTCGAACAATCGATTTTTCATCCTGCTGGTATGATTGATTCTGGATACTTTTCACTCGATGCCTTGCCTTCTAGAACAGCACTCGGTTATATTGACCACTCGGACGGCACATGGCGTACAAACCAATATGCGATTCCAATCAAAGGAGGAGCAGATGGTGGCGCGTATGTGACCGCTCAAGACATGACTAAATTTTGGAAATCGCTGTTTTCACATCAGCTTCTTGATACCGCTTCTACGTCGCTTCTTTTGACACCACACGTGACGGTTAATGACCGCGGCGGGAGTTATGGATACGGACTTTGGATTCAACATCACGCATCGGGAGATGTCTATAAATATCACGTGATGGGCTATGACCCTGGTGTCAGTTTCCATTCTGGTTACTATCCAGAAATCGATACCATCTCGGTCATTTGTTCAAATCAATCAGATGGGGCGTTCGACGTCATGAAACAGATTGAAATGCAGATTGGAGAACGGATTGAATGAACATTCGTACTTATATGGAATCAGACTTTGACTCGATTCAACAACTTAATCGCGATGAAGGTTGGAGCCAATTGGTAGAACGTGACGCGTTGACCCGTGAGGCATGGCGTCAATCAAACGTCACCTATGTGATGGAGTCTGAAAATGGAAAGATTGTCGCTTATTTGCGCGGATTGACTGATACGACAGTCAGTTTGTATGTTTGTGAACTGTTGGTCGCTTCTACATATCGTAGACGTGGTCTTGGCGAACAGTTACTCCAACACGTCCATACACTTTATCCAGACACACGGCTTGAGATGCTCGCAAGTCAAAATTCCCACACATATTACGAGAAATTACGGTTTCGTCCGTTCTACGGTTTTCGGAAAACGATTCACGAATAGGAGGAATGTATATGAAACTTGCTCTCATCACAGGCGCATCGCGTGGTCTCGGCCGTTCCATCGCTCAGGAACTACAAGCTAGAGATTACGAGGTGGTCGGGCTCTCTCGCTCACAGACGGAAGACGTTACGTATCAGCAACGATCAGTCGACCTATCAAACGTCTCGGGGATTGATGCAGTCATTCGGGAGATCACACCGTTTCTAGAGCGGGCTGATTCGGTTTTGCTCGTTCAAAATGCAGCATGGATTGAACCGATTCATCGTGTCGGACAATTAGATGGTGAGAAAGTGACCGCTCATGTCCACGCCAACCTGCTTGCGCCGATGCTATTGGCGAATGCGGTCCTCGCTTTCGGTAAGCCGACCGATTTGATTCATGTGACCTCTGGCGCGGCCAAACGTCCGATCTCAGGTTGGAGCGCATATTGTGGCACGAAAGCAGGACTCGATCATTTCACGGAGACGCTTGCACTAGAGCTAGAAGGAACCTCACATCGTGCAGCTCTATTCAATCCAGGTGTGATGGATACGTCGATGCAGGCGGAGATTCGTTCTTCCTCGAAAGAGGCGTTCGCTGACCTTGAACAATTCCGTGCATACGAAACAGAAGGACGACTCCGTTCTCCTGAAACGGTCGCTCGTATATTTGCTGAACAGTTGATTGACCGTCCTCTAGAAAATGGCAAGACCTATTCGATTTACGACTTAATCAAATAATTTACCAGGTCAAAAAAAGAAACACCCTTCTCTCGTCAAACCGTCTACACTACATGCATAGATACGTGAAAGGGTGAATTTTATGAAAACCATTGCTGGAGGATTACTGCTATTTGGACTGTTTAGCCTCACAATGTCGTTCACAATGATTGGTGATACCGCTGTCGTCGGGGCGATGGTGAGTGGTGTTTCAATTTTATGTAGTGTCGGATTATTATTTGGGGCGACTGAACTCAGCCGAATCCGTCACGACCTGCTCCACGACAAAAAAACGTCTTTCCCATCTGAATGAGGGAAAGACGTTTTTGATTCAATCTTCTTCGTATTCCTCTAATAAATCATCAACATCATATTCTTCGAAGTCGTCTTCATCGATAAAGATATCGCGATCGTTCACGACGTGAATCGGACCATTGGCCACATCGATTCGAATCGTCCACGCCCAAGGAATGCGTAATCGGTTATAAACACCTGTCCAGAACTCCATTGACTCTTGCTCATACTGTTCAAATTCTGTCAGAAGTTCTTTGAACGACACGCCTGTTAACTGGAAGTTTGAATCTTGGAGCCGTTGGAGCGCATGATGCTTCGCTTCTAATTCGGCCGCTCGAACCATTTCCTCAGCTGTCGCCATCTCCAGGATCGTCCCGTCTGGTGGGAGAATATCGTATACGTTGAACAATTCGCCTTCTTCTACTTCTACATCGTCAAACTCATAGTCATCGTGCCGCATACTACATTCCTCCTTACGCAATTTGAATCCCCTTTATTGTACCACTCTCTACCCGTTTCCCCCTAAAGATTCGTGCATATATTTCATTTTGCCAGGGAAAGACTGTTAGAGTGAGGACATCTATAGGAAAAGAGGTTAAGCAGATGAATGAATCATTCCAAGCACTCGTGCTAGACCAACACGAGGAACGCCTTCATGCCGAAGTAAAAGAAGTGAACGCCGACGTCCTTCCGAAAGAAGAGGATGGAAACGTCTTAGTCGAAGTCCACTATTCCGCATTGAATTATAAAGACGCGCTCGGATTGACGACTTCAGGAAAAATCGTCAATCGCTATCCGTTCATTCCGGGATGCGAATTCGTTGGAACTGTCGTCGAATCAGACCACCTCGACATCAAAGTTGGCGATGAGGTGATTGCCACTGGTTTCGGGATTGGGGAACGGCATTTCGGTGGATTTAGCCAGTATGCGCAAGTACCGGGGAAATGGCTCGTGAAGTTACCTAAAGGAATGAGCATGCGAGATGCAATCGCCATCGGAACACCAGGACTCACCGCCATGCTTTCCATTGATGCACTCGAACACGCTGGTGTGCGTCCAGGCGAAGAAGTGCTCGTCACAGGAGCGACAGGTGGTGTCGGAAGCTTCGCGATTACGTTGCTTCGTCGCCTCGGCTACCATGTCGTCGCCTCCACTGGTAAAACAGATTCACCATACTTACGCTCACTCGGTGTCGAGACGATCATCGATCGAAGCGAATTAGAAGGACCTGCCCGTCCCCTTGCCAAGCAACGCTTCGATGCCGCTATCGATTCGGTCGGTGGAAATACACTCGCCAACATCTTGAGCCAGATACGATATGAAGGTGCTGTCGCCGCATGCGGTCTCGTCGGAGGCGCCGAGTTGCCGACGAGCGTTTATCCGTTTATTTTACGCGGCGTGAAGCTCATCGGCATCGATTCGGTCATGCAACCCATGGTTCGTCGTACGAACGCATGGGAACGCCTCGAAGAACTCATCGATCCGAAAGTTCTCAACGAGATGATCCATGAGATTCCGTTACACGACGTCCCTCGTCACGCCGAGGCGATGATGCGTGGCGAATTGAGCGGTCGTACCGTCGTCCGCCTTCGCTAAGCACATGAAAAGAGGCTGAATCACTCACGATTCAGCCTCTTTCCTCTCTATTCTCCATGGTGTGAAATCAGATGGTGAATCCGGCAGGTGCGTCTTTCACGACAACGAGTACCTTCCCTTGATCTAACTTTTCTTCGAGACGCTCTGATTCTTCTTTTGTGAAGCCGAGCTCCTGAAAATCGGCTCGCAGTTCATCTCCTTTTTTGCGGAACACGTTTTTGGCAGCTGTCCCCAAACCGACGTCACTTGCTGAGACGGTGTTCGCATCGGCATTGTCCGCGACACGCTTACTTCGATCATCGTCATGTGTGATGACGTAGATGTTAGATTCATCAATCCCATTTGTTTTCATCGATTGAACGGCGGTAACGACTTCTTCATCATTTGTAAATTCTTTGTACAAAACTGACATGTCTATTCTCCTCCTTCAATTCTACTACATTATTAGTTATTACCTTCCTTCCTGTTCTTCACACATTAAAAAACGATGACAAACGTCATCGTTTTGTTAAACGGCAGGTTCCTGCCCTTTTCGCTTTTTCAATTCTTCTAATAAAATGTTCGATTCATTGAATGGAATCGACTGGCGACCAATCCGTTCGATGTGGTCATGTCCTTTCCCGACGACCACGACACGCTTTCCTTCTAACGCTTGCGTGGCCGCATGGCGCAGGGCTTCTTCCCTTGCTTCAAACGTCACATACTTCACATCCGGTTGGATTCCTTTTACTAAGTCACGAATGATTTGTTTCGGGTCTTCCATGCGGATATCATGTACCGTGACAATCACCTCGTTTGAATAGCGGCTTGCGATTCGTCCCATATCTTGACGTTTCGTGGGATCTCGGTCTCCTGCCGCACTTAACACGACGACAAGTGCACGGTCGTCTTGTTGCAATGTAGACAAACATTTCTCTAGCCCGTCTGGTGTATGAGCATAGTCGATATATATCTCGGCATCCTCTGTAGCTAAACGTTCTAACCGCCCTTTTGGCAAGGTGAGTCCTGGAACATTTGAAACGATGGTCCGTAGCGCCATATCCGAAGTCGACACAAGTCCAATGGCCGCCGCTAAGTTCGCTGCGTTGAACGCCCCCATGAATCGGACGGGCACTTCGAGCTTGAACTCCTTCATACTGACGAGTACCGTTTCTTCACGCCAAATCACTTGGATGTCCGCCTCGATGTCCTCTTTTGTACTATACATAATGGCTTGACGTGTCGGCGCAAACTCAGCCATGACATGACTAGCCGGATCTTCCGCATTTAACACAATCGCCTCACCATTCGTCACTTCCACCTGTTCAAACAATCGCGCTTTGGCCCGGGCATACTCATCCATCGAACGATGATAGTCTAAATGATCATGCGTCAAATTCGTAAACGCAGCAGCATGAAAGTGTATTCCCGCTACGCGACCTTCCATTAAGGCATGCGATGATACCTCGAGTACGCAATCCGTGACGCCTGCATCGACCATCTCTGCTAATATGCGATGTAAGACGACGGCTTCTGGTGTCGTATTGGCTGTCTCAACCGTTTGATTATGAAAACGCGCGCCAATCGTACTAACGATTCCGGCACGACGTCCTGAAAGACGCAACAAATCATAAGTCAATGTCGCCGTCGTAGTTTTTCCATTCGTTCCTGTCACACCGTATATACGCATCCGATGAGAGGGATGATCATAAAATACACTCGCAACCTCTCCTGCCGTCTGTTTCGTATCGGCAACAACCACATTCGGAACATCGAGATCGAGTGGATATTCTGAGATGACCGCACTCGCACCGTTGGCGACGGCGTCCTCCGCGAACTTATGACCGTCAACCGTATAACCGCGAATGCAAATAAAGACATTCCCTGAACTGACCTTCCTGGAATCGGTTTCGACTCCGGTCACCCATGGATCAAAAATGTCATCCATCTCATTTTGTAAAATGGCGGATAAACGTTTCGTTCTCATGCTGTGTACGTCCTTTCTCATGGGTGTCGCTAGGTTCATAAAACCTTATCGTCATGTTACTAGATTTTAACGGCAATTGAGATGACAAATATATTACTTCCCGTTTTCAAAGAAAAGCAATCACTTCACAAAAAAAACCTAGACGTTGCACTCACGTACTAGGTTCCTCCATTTTGAATGCTAAATTGTATTTTAGTAGCTCCGCCTCAAGGACAAAAAGGGCATTCGGTCCGATTCCATGCCAACTCGCAACCTCACGGCGTGTATAGGGACACAATTCATGCAGAGACTCGATTCCTTTAGCGACTAGTGCCCTTTTAGCTGGCGCTGCTAACGTTGGTAAGGCAATCATCCAATCTCCGCCTTTCGCTTTCTAAATCGTCCGTTGATGGGAAGACAGGCAAGAACTTGCTCGATTCGAAACGTTCGTCTCGCTTGTTTATTCAAATCCCATGCCACCACGTACTCTCCTTGCACTTTAATCAGTTTGACCCGCCGCTCTGAAAATGTCCCATGTCGATCGACATACACCATTTCTGTGACTTGTCCCGAACGCATCCATCGTAACAATTCTTCTCTCATCCTGTTTTCCCTCCTTTATTTTCATTATACAGAACATTTGTTCCTATTTCTATTGATAAGCTGTTCGCTGATTCAAATTTCGATTATGATGAAGGAAATCAAATGAGAGAGGAAAAAACCGATGACTTATGTATTATTACTGATCTTGGCTGCCTTTTTATTCGGGGCAATGATTTTCGCTGCGCTCGCGTTACCAAACCTTCGCAACATTTTATTCAATCGTGGCAGTTTGTTCAATCAACAGAGTGAAACCGTCACTTGTCCGAAGTGTAAAACATCATTCAAACGCGCGCCGGGAGACGCACAAACTTGTCCGAATTGTTATCACACTTTTTGAATCGTTGAGGGGCATGCATATTCGACCGCAATTCTTCATATTCCTTGGTTTAAATGGGAGCAAATGAGTGAAAGAACAGAGAGGATGCTTTATCTGAGTAAAGTTCCTGATTCTTTTATCGTTGAAACCTTCATTCCATACGAAAGGAGTTGCATATGCTTCCTACACTCGATGAACGCCTGGTCGATCAAATTCGTCTTAAAAATCGCCAAGCCTTAGAACATTTATACTCACGCTATGAAAAACTACTTTATCGATATGCGCTTCATCTGAATGACCATCCTGCAACTGCAGAGGCGGCCTTGACCGATTTATTTTGTCGGATTTGGCAACAACGTCTCGATTTCAATCCACATTCCGAAACGATTCGTGCGACCCTCATCCGTTCATTAGAGGAAATCATGCACTATATGAAAGAAGACAAATCAGATTCCAACACTTCTAAAATCCCTTCTGCATAAGGTTTTGTTGTCATCTCCGGATACATCTGTTTTGCCTGTTCGGTCGCGTTGTTCACCAAGTATCCGTTCCCGACATATGCTAGCATGCTAATGTCGTTCCCACTGTCGCCAAAAGCGTACGTATCTTCTCGTGAAAAGGAAGCAGTGGCGTATACATATTCCAGGCTTGATACTTTCCCCGCATGCTTCGGATAAAAATCGACATCGAATGCATCAGCCGGGTCACCCGCTTTCGGATTGCATCGACTCATATTGACAGCAATGCCAGCTGAATCTGTCAGCATCCGAAGCGTTTCTCTCCATGAACCGACTTGGTCGCGGACATAGTAACTTCGAATCCAAGGACTCATCCCATTCCCTGGCTGTTCATCTAATTCAATATGCATCTGTCCAGTCTGTGACACGATGCGTTCCACACGTGATACAAAATCGCTCGGAAACGGTTCTTGATAAGCCTTGTCCTCAACGAACGTTCCGTCCGTCTCGATTCGATATAATTCTGTGCCAAGACTCGAGGCGATTCGATGAGGCCAAAAGCGAAGATTCGCCCGTTTTGCTTTTTCGTGTATCGACGCAAGCGAGCTCCCCGTCACCCACATCGTCGACACGCTTGACGAATGTCGTTCCAAAAAGTCCTCGAGCCGACGGACAGAAGCTAGTTGGTCAGCTGAACATGCATGTGGAAAATAGGTCTCATCAAAATCAAAACAAACAAGTGTACGTCCTTCATCTGTGAATCGCTTCATTCTATCGTCTCCTTATCGTTTTCCCTTTCCTGTATAGTACAATGAAACGGAGGAGGGATCTTATGATTCAACGTATCGCTCAAATCTATTGCCAAATGAGTAGCCTGATCACGGGATTGATCATCGTTTTCGCTTTCCTATTTGGCATTCGATCGTATTTCTTTTGGATCACGGTCAGTTCTCCTATGGTCGCCATCGGGTTGATGCTCGTGACGGCGGTCGGGCTGAGCATCATCACCTATACCTTTTCAGAGAAATTACGATTATTCATTTTTACGAAACTTCCAATCCCATCATCTACGTGTTCAATAAATAGTCACACAAAATAGGCATCCATTTTTCGATTTTATACGTTAGATCAATACAAGGGACATCCCTTCTGCGCAAAGGAGTATGTTATGACTGACTTAGAATTGTACGAGCGTGTCCGGCAAAAGGACAAAGAAGCGCTCGAAATATTGTATGATCGGTATGAGCGAATTTTATACGCCTTTGTCCTACAACTGACAAAGGATCGCGATTTAGCCGAAGAAGCCATGCAAGAAGTATTTATCAAGTTGTGGCGCGGCGGTGGCGTCTATGATGATTCGAAAGGCAAGTTCAGGTCCTGGCTCTTTACGATGAGCCGCCACGTGGCCATCGATTTGATTCGAAAGCGTAAACCTGATTTACAATTAGATGAGTCCTACGCGGAGGCCATCCCTTCTGAGTCACCATCCGTTGAAAAAGAAGTGGAGTGGCAAGAAGAACGCGCTCAAATCGAGACGGCCATGGCAACACTTCCAGCCGAACAACAGCAAGTCGTCCGACTCATGTACTTCCAAGGGCTCAGTCAGCAGAAGATCGCTGATGCATGTGGCATCCCGCTTGGTACAGTGAAAGGAAGGGTCCGACTGGCGCTGAAGCAACTGAGGAAACAGTTATCCCATGAATTCATCGGAAAGGAGGTAGAACAATGAACGCATGCGACCAATTGATTGACTATTTCAACCAACATCTATCAGAAGATGAGCGAGCGAAATTTGAACAACATCTGGCTTCGTGTAAAGATTGTCAAGAAGAGCTCGAACAACTCGAAGCACTCGTCGGTGGCGTCGCGTTCTTGTCTACTCCGATTGAACCACCCCGAGGCATGAAAGCACGTGTCCTCGATCGTGTATTCGAAGAAGAAGAAGACAATGAACCCGTGACATCTTCTGTGACATCTGATCCCGTTCCACCTGTCACACCTTTCAAAGCAAAACGAGAACGGAAAGTACCTGTCTGGGGGATGGTGACGCTCGCGGCGGCACTCCTTCTCTCTTTGATCGGAAACGGGTATCTGCTCACCAATCAACCCGACTCACCTGGCATCGCATTGACCGAGACGATTCCACTTGAGGGTGAATCTGAAGGAACCGCTTATCTTGCAGAGCAAGACGGTACGACGCAATTGATTGTCCAAACGAACGGCTTAGCTTCACTCGACGACAATGAAGTGTACCAAGTCTGGCTTTTAAAAGATAATGCTCCGATCCCAACCGGTGCCTTTGTCACAGACGACAAAGGTAACGGGACCGTCATCTATACGCTCGACTCAGATGAAGTCGACGTCGACTGGGATACGGTCGCCGTCACGAAAGAACCAAACCGTGGAAACGAGACACCACAAGGTGAAATGGTCTTAAGCGCAAGTTTATAATTCCCTAACCGGACGCATCTGCCGTCCGGTTTTTTGTTATGATGAACCAAAGGAGTGAATGGGATGCAAAAACCAAAAATCGGTATTGTCGGACTTGGAAATATCGCTCAAAAAGCGTATTTACCCATCCTTTCGATTCATCCTCGAATCGACTTGATCGGTGCCTTTTCCCCGAACACATCTAAGCGAGACATGATTTGCCAAACGTATCGAATGACCTCTTTCGACACGTTGAATGAACTCGCCTCATCCATCGATGCAGCGTTCGTACATAGTTCAACGGAAACTCATTATGACATCGTATCGTATTTATTAGAACACGGCGTCGATGTTTATGTTGATAAGCCCCTCGCCGCAACAATCGAGGAAGCGGAGCAGCTCGTCATTCAAGCCGAACGTCTTGGGCGTAAATTGATGGTCGGGTTCAATCGACGTTTCGCTCCGATGTATATGCGTCTACAAAACGAGTCCTCTGCTCACATGATTGATGTGGTAAAACATCGCGAGAATGACGTCGGCCCTAAGGATGCGACCTTCACCTTACTCGATGATTACTTACATGTCATTGATACGCTACGTTTCCTCGCTGGTAATAAGCTAACACTCGTCTCAGGTCACGTCGAAGTCAATGACAAGCATGAGCTTCGATTCGCCCGCCACGTGTGGCAAGATGAGCACGGAATGCACACGACATCGATGCACCGTTCAGCAGGAGTGAACCATGAGCACGTCTCGATCGTCCGGGATGGCGAACGATTGTCTGTCGAAGAGATGGTCACGCTACATCGTTTCAAGCAAGGTCGGCATGAGGTCGAAACGTTCGGGTCGTGGGACACGACACTCACGCAACGTGGTTTCCAGGGCGCGATTGACCACTTCATTTCCGCACTCATCGATGATACAGCGATTTCAACAGACGGTCGTGTTGCCCTTGAGACACAACGACTTGTCACAAATCTAATCAAGTGAAGGAGGGCTATATATGGATTTCTTTTTCTACATCATGGTTATGGTGATTGTCGTCTCGTCAGTCGGTGCCAATACGATTATCAAAACGAGAGAAGCACGTGTCGAAGAACGACGATTGAAGATCGAAGAAGAGAAACTCGCGATCCAACGGCTTGAACTCGAGATGAAGCGCGAACAAGACAAACTCGACCATCATGGATTTTAATCAAAAGCGGTCACCCTCCAAAATGAGGGCGACCGCTTTGCCATTACAGATGACGATTTGAAATCGGCAGTTGTTCTCTTCGTTCCGCGAGCGTCGACCACGTCACAGCCGTCATGATACAACCGGCACCGATAAAGAAGTTAAGATGGAGCGTTTCGTTCAAAACGAGCCACCCGAGCGTCCCGCCAACCAAGGGTTGAAAGAAGAAAAAGAGTGACCCGACACTCGCATCCATTAACTCGAGTCCTTTGTTCCAGAAGAAAAACGCTCCTGCCGTCGATACGACACCGATATAGAGAACACTAAGCCAAAGGACGCCATTTAACTTTGGCCAACCTGCTTGCATCACCTCTATACTCATCAAAGGCGTCATCAATAACCATGCGACTCCGATCGAAAATGTCGTGAGCGTCAAGGTCGACAACGACTGTGTCCCGATTTTCACATAAATCGACATGAGTGCCCACGTCACGGCAGCTAGAACAAGTATGAAACTGCCTACTCGATACGTCCCTTCCCCTTCCCAACCGACGACGATGAGAACACCGACCGTTGCCAGCCCAAGCGCTCCAATCTTGACAGGAGTCAGTCGTTCTTTCAATAAGATTCGGGCAAATAAGACCATGAAAGCTGGTGTCGCTGCGGTCACAAGGGAGCCGGTATGTGCATCCGATAGCTTCGTTCCGATAAATTGAAACGAAATCGAAGCGACGTATCCAATGACGCCGACGAGTCCGATCCACTTCCAATCCGCCCGTCGAATCGATTCCCGTCCAAACCGAAACCAAACGACGAAAAGGACCATAAATGCAACAGCGTATCGTAACCAGACGAACGTGAACGGTTCAATATATGCGAGCGCATATTTACTGACCACATACATCCCGCCCCATATACTCGCCGCAAGGGTCAAACTGAGTGCTCCTAGCCATTCTTTCCTCATTTCTTCGCCTCCTCGATGGCGACTATATACGACATCCTTGCTTCCATTTCCTTTATTTTCATTTATTTTCATTGTCAGTCGTAAGAAAAACGCTTACAATCAAGATATGGATGAATGGAAGGAGGGAGAAAGGTGAAATTTGTCGGACGTACGCATTGGACAACTGAACATTTGTACATTTTGCGTGCGATTTTTCACGATGTCGCTTAATCAAGGGACCCGTCTGTCCTTTTTTAGACATTGCTGAATATACGACAAAGCGCCTCTCTCTTTCTAAACCGAGCGCTTCTTTGCGTTCGGTTTTTTTGATAGGCCCTAACCTTAGGAGGAACCTATTATGTTGATCGATCTTCAACACATTCAAAAACAATACGGCGGGCACGCCGTTCTCACAGATGCGAATTTATTCATGAACGAAAACGAACGAGTCGGTCTTGTCGGCCGAAACGGCAGTGGCAAAACGACGCTGTTACGAATCCTTGTCGGCTCTGAAGAGCATGACGCCGGTACGATTTACCGCCGACAACGACTCTCTATCGGCTATTTGGTGCAGCTTCCTGACTACCCTGGACGCAGTGGTCGTGACGTCCTCTATACTGCTTTTGAGGAAGTGACTCGCCTGAGTGAAAAAATGTCTTCCCTCGAGCAAGAGATGGCGACGTCCGAACAGCTCGAACGCCTTCTCGAATCATACGGTGCCATTCAAGAACAATTCGAACATGCGGGTGGATATGTCTACGAGTCAAAAATCAGCGCAATGATTGATGGACTCAAATTGACCTCATTCGTGGACCAACCGTTCGATACGCTAAGCGGGGGCGAGCGTACAAAAATCGGTCTCGCCTTAGCACTCCTTCAGGAACCAGAGCTACTCATTTTGGACGAACCGACGAACCATCTAGATTTAGAAGCGATGACTTGGCTCGAATCCTATTTACAGGATTACGATTCAGCGCTCCTCATCGTCTCCCATGACCGGGTCTTCTTAGATGCGGTCGCCACACGAATCGTCGAGTGCGAGGATGGAGAATTGACGAGTTATCCTGGGAATTATACGGACTTCGTTGCCCAAAAAGAAAAACAGTTGCTTGACCAGTTTCACGCTTACACGGAGCAACAGAAGAAAATCAAAAAAATGAAGGAAACGATCCGGCAGTTGCGGCAATGGGCCAACGAGGGCAATCCGCCGAATGAAAAGTTCTATCGTCGCGCCAAATCGATGGAAAAGGCTCTCGAACGAATTGAACGAATCAAGCGACCACAACTCGAAGCCGAGCAACCGAATATCCAGTTCACGACGAACGGGCGAACCGGGCGCGACGTCTTCGAAGTAAATGATATGACACTTATCTATGATCGTCCTCTATTTGAAGACGTGCACTTCTACACAGGGTACGGGGAACGCGTCGCCATCGTCGGACCGAACGGGAGTGGAAAGTCTTCGCTTTTGAAAATATTGCTCGGTGAAGTTATCCCGCAAGCCGGAACCGTAAGGCGAGCCGACCAAGCCAAAATCGGCTATCTATCGCAACACATCACATTCGACGAATCTCATCGCTTAATCGAGGCGTTTCGGGACCGGATCGCAGTCGATGAAGGCAAAGCGAGACACCTTCTCGCTCAATTTCTGTTTTACGGCGCGAGTGTGTTTAAACCAGTCACGAATTTGAGCGGCGGGGAGAAGATGCGACTCATGCTTGCCATCCTCGTCCATGAAGAAATCAATGTCCTTGTCCTAGATGAGCCGACGAACCACCTCGATATCGAATCGAGAGAGGCACTTGAAGAGGCACTCGAACGTTTCCCTGGAACGGTCGTTACGGTTTCCCATGACCGCTACTTCTTGAATAAGCTGTTCCCTATCACGTATTGGCTCGACGGGACGATGACACGTTTCGAAGGTAACGTCGCCTATGCCCTCGACAAACGTGGACAGGAATCGAAAGATGAACCTAAAACGGAACACATCAAACAATCAAAATCGCTGAAGCAGACGAAACCTGCTCCATCTACGGTTGATGAGGAAACTCACCTAACCCAATTAGAGACAGAGCATCGGGCACTGCTCCAACGGATGAATGAATTGGATGACCTTGATGAATTGATGGCGTTACAACGACAAGTTGATGCATTGCAAAAAGAAATCGATGACGTGATGACACGTTTGCTCGAATCTTTATAACCTAATATAGAGAAGCGGCACCCAATCAAGGGCGCCGCTTCTTTTGCTCGAATCGAATCTGTATGAAATAGCCGATGACCGCGATAGCCATCAACCCAATTGGGAGTATGCGGTAAAGACCTTCCATCGTTCCCGTTGTCAAAAGAATCACTCCACTAAGGAACGTTCCGAACCAATATAGCTTTGGCATATGATCCCTCCATCGGTTGCATTCACTCAATAGGATACCACAAGAAAAGCGCCCTCACTCGGCGCTTTTCTTGATTCTCTAGTCCCCGGACTTTCATCCAACCAAGCCCTTGCTCGATTGACCGTCCCATCCATGATTTGGTTCGACTAGAGATGTCCAAGCCAACGTGACGCATCATTCCAATCCGTTCATCGTCCATTGGTTCACCAATTGTTTTTCATTCGAAAACATGAAATCAAATAGGTGACTCATAGACATTTTGATTGAATGGGCACGAGAGGACTTGGCACCTATGATGTCCACTTCTGACGCGGATCATGTGGAATTCCGTATACAAACAGTCTGTCTGGTATGCTTGCTCCGATGGCAAGCAGAGGCCGACGTATCATCGTTTGGAATACACGATTCACGTTCATATGGACTTTGCCCATCCCTTTCATCCATAAGCGACAGGTGACGAAAGTGCCTCCCCGTTCCCCACTCATTTCAGAAAGTGAATGGTTACATGTATACAATATCCGTTTTAAGTGAGATTCAATCCTCGTTCACGATTTCTCCATAATCCAATTCATACATAATGCGTCAGCGCATAAGCGACCCCGTCCTCTTCTACATCCTTTGTAATATGCGTGCTCAAATCTTTTAACGGATCCACAGCATTCCCCATCGCAATCCTTGTTTCTGCCACTTCGAACATCGACACATCATTCAGATTGTCTCCGATGGCGACGACATCACGCATCGGAATCTGATAATGCTCAGCTAGCTGTTTCAAGGCTGCGCCTTTACTCGCATGAGGATGTCCGATTTCAATTTTCGTCCACCCCGCAGTCGTAATCAAAATATCGTTCCGTGGTTCATAGATTTTACGCAACCGGTGTAGCTTTCGGCGATCGAACGAATAGACAAACACCTTGTACACTTCATCTCGTGCAAAGTCGATGTCTGCCATCGAATCCATATATGTCAGACCGAACTGCTCATTTTGGATTTCAATCTCACGTTCCGCCCACTCACGGGTGAACGATTGATCATGTGGCAACACCTCATTGAGTTCCCGTTTTAATAAATCACTCCCTGAACGGAGTACTTTCACTCCCGCATTCGTATAAAATTCGACGTACGCATCATCTGCGTTCGCGATTTCCCATAGCTCGTCTACAACCGTTTGATCCATCGCATGATAGTAAATTCGCTCGTTCTCATAAAACCCGATTGCTCCGTTACCTGACAAAATCGGACAGACGAGGTCACTTCGCTTCAACAGCTCCTCGATATCATGAATCGAACGTCCTGAACAAATCGTGACGATATCACCCTGTTCTTGCCGACGACGAATCGCCTCCTGGTTTGCCTTTGTAATCACGCCTGTGCGCGATAACAGCGTCCCGTCTAAATCAATCGCAATCAATTTCATATCGTTCCCTCCTCTTTGGTTCTTTTCCCGATTCAACTATACAAAACACGATGAAATGCGTCTCCTGTTTGCAATGTGGAGATTAGGGAACCGTTTATTAATGCTACATAATTTTTTTGAAAGGGGACATCTATGAAGGATTCTAAACAAAAGCCACGTTTGAATCGCGTCTTTTACATCTCAGCAAGTTTGATCGCCTTACTCGTTCTATTCGGAGCGATTGCCCCAACATCATTCGCTTCAATCGCAGGATCTATTTTTAACTTTACAACTCGCTCGTTCGGTTGGTTCTATTTACTTTCCGTATTCTTGTTTGTGCTCTTTTTAGTCTTTTTAGCGTTCAGTAAATACGGAAAAATCCGTCTCGGGAAGGATGACGATCGCCCTCAATATCCGTTCTTTACTTGGATCGGCATGTTATTCTCCGCGGGATTCGGTGTCGGACTCGTCTTTTGGGGTGTTGCCGAGCCGATGAGTCATTTCTTTACGCCACCTTATACGGATACGGAGGCATTGACGGTCGAAGGGGCACGCCTCGCGATGGCCTATTCGTTCTTCCATTGGGGTGTCAGTCAATGGTCTGTCTTTGCGATTGTCGGACTGATCATCGCCTATTTCCAGTTTCGTCGTAATGCGGACGGGCTCATCTCGACTAGCCTCTCACCACTTATAAAAGAACGACCGTACAAACAACCGTTGAACCAGACGATTGATATTTTAGCGGTCATTGCCACCGTCATGGGTGTCGCGACGTCGCTTGGTTTAGGTGTTCTTCAAATCAATGGCGGACTGAACAGCGTGTTCGGGCTCCCGAACACCGCTTGGATGCAAGTCGCCATCATCGTCGTCTTGACCGCTCTCTTTTTAACATCGACGACGACAGGGCTCGATCGTGGCATCAAGTGGTTGAGTAACATCAACTTAGGTACCGCACTCGTGTTGATGGTCTTCGTCTTCTTTGCCGGTCCTACCATTTTCATTTTAGAAACCTTGACGCTCGGTCTAGGTGACTACTTACAAAATTTCATTCGCTATAGTCTTCGTCTACAACCGTATCAACAAGGGACGTGGGTCCGGGATTGGACAATCTTTTATTGGGCATGGGCCATCGCCTGGTCCCCATTTGTCGGAGCGTTCGTCGCACGTGTCTCACGAGGCCGTACCATTCGTGAATTCATCGTCGGTGTCCTCATCGTTCCTCCGTTCATCGCGCTCCTTTGGATTGCCGTATTCGGGGGCACTGCCCTACATCTAGATTTATTCGAAGGGACTTCCATCGCTGAAGCCGTCAATGCGGACGTGACGAGCGCATTGTTCGTGACGTTTGCCGAGCTCCCATTCAGTTTCATCCTGTCCGTCTTGTCGATTCTCTTGATTTTGACGTTCTTGATCACGTCTGCCGATTCTGCTACCTACATCATCAGTAGTATGACGACGAATGGTAGCTTGAATCCACCCCTCCACGTTCGAATCGCCTGGGGGGTTCTGTTAGGAGGAATCGCTGCCGTCTTGTTGATTGCGAGTGGCTTAGAAGGACTTCAAACTGCGTCGTTGATTTCCGCCTTGCCCTTCACGATTATTCTTCTGCTGATGGTGTTCACATTATTTAAGTTACTCCGACAAGAGAACGTACGAAAAATAAAATAAGCTATATTTTTAAACGCTCGGGAAGATCCTTGAGCGTTTTTTAGTTTGACTCGCCGACATCTCGTTGTTTGTTGACTTCCTTATGTCCGATTGCTACGATTTTGACAACGTATAAGCTTTAAAGGGGGAATATGGGGAGATGAACGATTTCACACGTGCTTACGCACAACAACTAGACAAACAAGACCCGCTCGCATCGTATCGGGAAGAATTTTATTTACCGGAACACAGGATTTATATGGATGGGAATTCACTCGGTCTCTTATCGAAACGAGCCGAGCGAACACTCCTTGAATCACTTGCGGACTGGAGAGAGCTCGGGATTGATGGCTGGATGTCAGGTCGCCATCCTTGGTTCAACTTGTCCGAAGAATTAGCCGCACTGAATGCCCCGCTCATCGGTGGAAAGCCGGAAGAAGTGATGGTCACTGGTTCGACGACCGTGAACTTGCATCAACTCGTCGCATCGTTCTTCAAACCGGATGGCAAACGTACGAAGATTTTGGCAGACGCCCTCACGTTCCCGTCTGACATTTACGCTTTGAAGAGTCAGCTCGAACTACGTGGACTCGACCCTTCTGAGCATCTCGTTCAAGTCGACAGTCCGGATGGGCGCTTCTTGGTAGAAGACGACTTGATTGCCGCGATGACCGACGAGATTGCCCTCATTGTATTGCCGACCGTCCTCTATCGGAGCGGTCAGATTTTAGACATGCCTCGTCTGACGAAAGCGGCGCACGAGCGTGGGATTTTGATTGGTTTCGATGCCTGTCACTCCGTCGGTGCCATCCCTCACGACTTCCATGATTGGGGTGTCGACTTCGCATACTGGTGCAACTATAAACATTTGAACGGGGGTCCGGGAACGGTCGGTGGCTTATTCGTACATGAACGTCACTTCGGCACGGCACCTGGACTCGCCGGCTGGTTCGGTTCGCGCAAAGATAAGCAGTTCGATATGGATCATACGATGACACCTGCCGAACATGCCGGCGCATTCCAAATCGGAACGCCACACGTTATGAGTCTTGCCCCTCAGCTTGGCGCGCTTGAGATGTTCAACGAGGTCGGGATGGAAGCGATTCGCCAAAAATCACTCGCGCTCACGACGTATATGATGGACTTGATCGAAGAGATGCTCGCACCACACGGATTCTTCATCGGTAGCCCGACGGACACACGACAGCGTGGCGCTCATTTGAGCATCGAGCATCCGGAGGCGGCACGTATCTGTAAGGCATTGAAGAAACATCACATCATCCCAGATTTTCGGGCACCGAACATCATCCGTCTCGCACCGGTCGCATTGTATAACACGTTTACCGACGTATATGACGTGATCGTGACGTTGAAGAAAATCATGGACGACAAAGAGTACGAGGCGTTCGAGAACGTCCGCGAAGTGGTCGCATAAGGGGGAACTGTCATGAGTGAACGCACAGAACATAAAGTAGAAAAATCGATTCAAACGGATTTCTCAAAAGACATGTCGTACGGGGACTATCTCCAACTCGACCCGATTTTATCAAGTCAACATCGCCTTTCTGACCATCATGATGAGATGCTGTTCATCATCATCCACCAGACGAGCGAGTTGTGGATGAAACTCATTTTGCATGAATTGACAGCAGCCACGACGGCCATCACGAACGGCGAACTCGAACGTTCGTTCAAGATGCTCGCCCGCGTCTCGAAGATTCAGCAACAACTCATCCAGTCATGGGGCGTTCTCGCGACGTTGACGCCGGCCGAGTATTTAGAGTTCCGAGACCAACTCGGCTCGTCCTCTGGTTTTCAATCTTACCAGAACCGACAAATCGAATTCGCGCTCGGCTTCAAAAACGCACGGACGCTCAGTGTTTACGCGCACGATAAAAAACTGTATCCATTGCTCGAAGGCTCGCTACAAGCTCCTAGTATTTACGATGTGACCGTCCGCGAAATGCATCGTCGGGGTCTATCGATTGATGCGAGCGTGCTCGAACGTGATGTCACCCAGGATTGGGAATGGAATGAAAGTGTCGAGAAGGCATGGGTCGAAGTCTATCGAGACGTCGACACGTATTGGGACTTATATGAGCTCGGTGAAAAGCTACTCGATATCGGGAGTCAGCAACAGATGTGGCGCTTTAACCATATGAGCACCGTGGAACGCATTATCGGACAGAAGATGGGGACAGGTGGTTCGTCTGGCGTGAACTACTTACGTCGCGTGCTCGATCATCGCTTCTTCCCAGAACTGTGGACGGTCCGGACATCACTATAAGAGGAGCTGAACAAAATGACTTGGATTGATGT
This sequence comes from Exiguobacterium sp. SRB7LM, assembly GCF_015712685.1. GTDB lineage: Bacteria > Bacillota > Bacilli > Exiguobacteriales > Exiguobacteriaceae > Exiguobacterium > Exiguobacterium profundum. Next base: position 1,980,706 of record NZ_VWVR01000006.1, read on the forward strand.
ATCACAGCCACTTCATGCCGATGTTGCGACATGGCCGGGAGATACAAAATTTTCGTATGAAATCGCGTGGCCGATGGCAGAGAGTGGTTCGGTCAATGTCGGGAAGATGACATTGAGTTTACATCTCGGGACCCACATCGATGCACCGTTTCATTTTGACGACCATGGGAAGCGCGTGATCGACCTCAATCCGTCCGTATATATCGGACCAGCCCGTGTGATTCATCTACCGCATAAGGCAAAGATTGAAGCATCTGATTTGGATGGTCACGATTTGACTGGGGTGGAACGCCTCATCTTAAAAACGGATGGTTGGTCCGATAAGAGCGTCTTCCCAGAGACGATTCCTGAACTGACACCCGCTCTTGCCGATCGTCTCGGAGAACTCGGAATCTTCTTGATCGGACTCGACTTACCGTCCGTTGATGCGATTGACAGTAAAGAGATGAGCGGCCATCACGCGTTAGCACGAAATGGTGTGCATATCCTAGAAGGACTCGTTTTAGACAATATCTTACCGGGAGATTACGATTTGAATGCCGTCCCTCTCCCAATCGTCGAAGGGGATGGAAGTCCCGTTCGCGCATTGCTTCGCCCTATATTGTAAAGAGATAGCCGGAATCGGCTGTCTCTTTTTTGATTAGACAGGGATAGTCCGACGTTTGGCGAAATAGATGAGAAACTCTATTTGAAGAGAGGACATTCGATGAAGATTCTATTATTATCTGGCGGTGATGGAAAAAGACTATGGCCACTTTCGAACAATTCGAATGCCAAACAATTCATTCGTTTATTGCCTAGCAGAGGTGGAACGAAACAATCAATGCTTGAAAGAGTTTATAATCAACTAAAAACACAAGATTTAGACACTAACGCTTTCATTATCACAAATGTTCAGCAAAAAGATTGTGTCATTCATCAAGTTGGTACAGATACTAATATCATTTCCGAACCAACTCGTCGTGATACATTTCCCGCTATCGTTCTCGGGGCAAGCTATTTAAACGAGCAACATGTGCCTCTGGATGAAACGGTACTTGTGATGCCGGTCGATGCTTACGTCGACCTCCGCTTCTTTGAATATTTCCCTCAAGTCGATGAAGCAGTCCAAGCGAACGATGATGCTCTGCATCTAATTGGGGTCACACCCCTTCATCCGACATCAAAATACGGATATATCGTTCCAGACGAGACGGCCCAAATGTCCTCGGTTCGCCTATTTCAGGAAAAACCGACCGTCGATGTAGCAGAACAGTTGATTGGACAAGGTGCCCTTTGGAACTGTGGAATCTTTGCTTGCAAGTTACATCTGTTACTTGATGAACTAGCAGAACGAAACTTACCGACAACTTATTCAGACCTCACTTCACGCTATGACGAATTAGAAAAGACTTCGTTTGACTATGCCGTTGTCGAACATGCAGAGTCGGTATTCGTTCACCGCTACGATGGCGATTGGAAAGACTTAGGAACATGGAACACATTGACTGAAGAAATGACGTCCACAACTCACGGTCAAGTCGAACTGTTCGAATCGACGAACACGCATGTGATCAATGAATTGAACCTTCCTTTGATTGGGATTGGGCTAGAAGACCTTGTCGTCGCCGTCAACGCGGATGGAATTCTCGTCTCGAAGAAAGAGGCGACCCCGCAGCTGAAAGATTATCTCGCCTCATCCGACGACTATCCAAAATTCAAATGGAAGCGATGGGGGCAGTCGGAAGTCATCCATCATGAGACACTCGCCGATGGGCATCACAGTGTGACACGTCGCATGCTCGTTCAAGCAGGGAAAGAACTCAGTTACCATTATCATGAAGAGACCGATACAATTTGGACGATTCTCCAAGGCACAGCAATCGTGACGATTGATGGAGAATCATTTGAGGTAAGACCGACCAATGCCATCTCAATTCAACGCGGAAAAGCACATATGTTAAAAGCAAGCGAAACCGTCATTTTAATAGAAGTGCAGTACTCTTTAAAATATATGAACAACGATACACAATTTCTCATTTCCCCATATAAATAAAAATGACCTCACGAGCTCTACCCGAAATCAAGGCATCGTGAGGTTTCTTCTTACTTATTTGATTAATTCGAGTTCGACCGGAATGTTTTCCTCCACTGTTTCACCTTTCAGATGATTGATTGCCGCTTCTACACCCAGCTTCCCAATCTCAGCGGGCTTTTGTGCAACCGTAGCTGCCATCGTCCCACCTTCGACCGCTTTGACGGCATCGTCTGTCGCATCGAATCCGATGACTTTCACGTCACTCATTCCAGCCGCTTCGAGTGCTTGAACGGCACCGAGTGCCATCTCATCGTTATGTGCGAATACAGCGACGATGTCTTTATTGTCCTGTAAGATGTTCTCCATGACCGTCAATCCTTCTGCACGGTCAAAGTTTGCCGATTGTTTTGCCACGACTTCCAATTTCCCATCGATGGCTTCGTTGAATCCTTGTCCGCGGTCACGTGTCGCAGACGCTCCTGGAATCCCCTCGAGCTCGACGACTTTTTGCCCTTCGCCTACGAGTTCGACCATGTAGTCACCCGCCAACTGTCCACCTGCGACGTTATCTGATGCCACGTGGGCGACGACGTCCCCTGTTTCAGCGTTACGGTCTACCGTGATGACGGGAATGCCTGCATCGTTCGCTGCTTGTACCGCCGCGCCGACTGCTTCTGAATCTGTCGGGTTGATGAGAATCAAATCCATCCCCTTTTGAATCATATCTTCGACGTCATTCACTTGCTTCGCCGCGTCGTTTTGCGCATCCGCTACCGTCAACGTCGCATCCATTTCGTTCGCCTGTTCTTCTGCGCCTTCTTTCAGTGCGACGAAGAACGGGTTATTCAATGTTGAGATCGATAAGCCGATTTCATAATCGCCATCTTTCGTTTCCGTTTCAGACGATGACCCCGGTTGTTCAGTCGAGCAAGCTGCCATCAGTACCATTGTCAGTGCGAGTAGCCAAGCTGTCCATTTTTTCATGTTCCGTTTTCCCCTTTCGCGTGTTACGCGTTTTGTCGACGATCAAGCAATACTGCAAACAATATAACTGCACCTTTTACGACGAGTTGGAAGAATGATGATACGCCAAGAAGGTTCAATCCGTTATTTAATGTTCCGATGATCAACGCCCCAATCAACGTCCCGACAATCCAGCCGCGACCACCCGCAAGACTCGTTCCCCCGAGAACGACCGCTGCGATGGCATCGAGTTCATACGACGTTCCTGCTGTAGGTTGTGCGGAATTGAGACGTGACGTCAAGATGATGCCAGCGAGTGCCGCAAGCATACCGGATAGCGAATAAATCATGATTTTGACTTTATTGACGCCAATCCCCATCAATTTAGCCGCTTCTTCATTCCCACCAATCGCATACGTATGACGACCAAATGTCGTCTTCTTCAAGATGAAGTAAAGGACACCGAATGCGAGTAGCATCGTCAATGCCGGCACCGGAATGATCCAGAAATAACCACGTCCGAGCATCTCAAACCAACCGGAATTCCCGAGACCTGTAATCGGTCTTCCGTCCGTATAGACGAGCGTCAATCCCCGATAAATGGTCATCGTAGCCAATGTCGCGATGAACGGTGCCACTTTTCCGTACGTGATGACCGCCCCGTTGAACGCTCCGAGAACGGCACCTGCAATCAAGCCGAGTGCAACGGCCATAACCGCATGTTGACCGTCCACCATCATGCCTGCCACCAGTGCAGAAGCGAGCGCCAAAATCGAACCGACCGATAAATCGATGCCCCCTGTCAAGATGACAAACGTCATCCCGAAGGCAATCAAGGCATTGATCGACACTTGGCGGAGTACGTTAAAGATATTATTTAATGATAAAAATCCTGGTTCGAGCGCCGTCACGACGACGACGATGACGAGTAGACCGAACAGCGGTCCTAATTTTTGTCCCCATCCGAGTCGACCCGGGCGCTTCAGCGAAGTTGTTGCTTTCAATTCCATATCATTGCCCTCCTGTCGCATACGTCATTACTTTTTCTTGTGTCGCCTCTTCTTTCGTGAGCGTTCCGGTTACGACACCTTCCCGCATGACAACGATCCGATCACTCATCCCAAGCACTTCCGGTAAATCAGAAGAGACCATGATGATGGCGACACCTGATTCCGCGAGATCGCTCATGATATTGTAAATCTCTTTCTTAGCACCGACGTCGACGCCTCGGGTTGGTTCATCCAAAATCAAGACGTCCGGTTCGACACCTAACCATTTACCGAGCACAACCTTCTGTTGATTCCCACCAGACAGCGACTTCACTTTTTGTTCCATCGAATGATGTTTGACCCGCAATTTTTGTAAGTATGTCTCGGCGAACGTCTCCTCCTGTTGCTTCGAGATGACCGATCCTTTTGCTCGTTTATCAAGTGTCGGGAGCGACAGGTTTTCTCTTAGCGAGAAATCGAGGAGTAAGCCCTCTCCTTTTCGGTCCTCTGTCAAAAACGCGATACCGTGCTTGATGGCGTCGGCTGGGGTCTTGATTCGAATCGGTTTCCCATTCAGTTTAATGACTCCCCCTTTGTGGGTGTCTGCTCCGAATAGCGCACGCATCACCTCGGTACGCCCCGCTCCCATCAATCCAGAAAACCCAACGATTTCTCCGGCACGAACGTTGAACGATACGTTGTGGAACCGGTTACCTATTAAATCATCAACCTCGATCACGACGTCCCCGAGCGTCGCGGTACGTGTCGGATAGCGTTCCCCAATTTCGCGACCGACCATATCGCGCACCGTTTCCTCAAATGAGGTGTCCTGAATCGTACGAGTTGAAATGGATTGTCCATCCCGAAGTACCGTGATTCGGTCGCATAAGTCAAAAATCTCTTCCATCCGGTGTGAGATATAGATGATGGACACGCCTTGATCTCGTAAGGCACGAGACACGGCGAAGAGCGCCTGGATTTCGCGATCTGTCAAGGCGGCTGTCGGTTCATCCATGACGATGACCTTCGCATCTGTCATGAGCGCCTTGGCAATCTCAATCATCTGTTGCTGACCGACCGATAAGTTGCGTGCCACTTCATCGACATCCATGAACACGTTCAATTCAGCCAAGTATTCTCGAGCACGTCTTGTCATCTCCTGCTGTTTGACCATCCCGAACGGTCCTGTCAGCTCTCGACCCAAAAATAAGTTTTCTGTCACCGTCATCTCCGGTAAGATATTGAGCTCCTGATGGATGAAGGCGATGCCTTCTTGCTCCGCTTCTTTTGGGTGCTTGAATTGACGTTTCGCGCCGTCGATGAGAATCTCACCTTCATCCTGCGCATGCAGACCGGTCATCACCTTCATCAATGTCGACTTTCCGGCCCCGTTCTCGCCCATAAGCGCATGAATTTCTCCAGGCAACAGTTCGAAATCGACTCCTTTTAAGACGGAGACTGGTCCGAACGACTTATAGATGCCTTTCAACTGAATATGCATCGAATCCCCCCTTAAAAAATGACCCCGGCGTGTAAGATGACGTTGGCGTAAGGTGTCGCTTCTCCAGTTCGAATGACCACTTTCGCTTTTGCGACCTCTCGTTTGAAATCTTCATGTGAACACATGTTGATGCTCGCGTATCGTTCTTTCAGTGAATCCGCAATCGTCGGGTTGTGTGTGAGGATTTCCTCAGCAATCGTGATGCGCTCTACGACCAAATCCGATTCGACGACATCGAGCACCTCAAGAAAGGAAGGTTCCCCGATGCGGAGACTAAGATCGACCCGCTTGACCCCGTCTGGAATCGGTAGCCCACAATCGGCGATGACGACGCGATCCGTATGCCCGAGGTCGGCAAAGATTTTTGCTAAATGACTATTCAAAATTCCTTGTTTTTTCATCACACGCGCTCCAATCGTTGTTGTACATCTTGTCGTGTCGGCATACCACCTTGTGCACCGAAGCCTTCGACACTCATGCCGGATGCGACTACGGCAAACCGTACGGCCGTCTCCAAATCGTCTTGTTCGATGAGGGAGACAGCGAGTGCACCGTTGAACGTGTCACCTGCTCCTGTTGTGTCGACTACGTTTGCTCGGATGGCTGGCACATGACGGACGTCTCGTCCGTCATGGAATCGAACGCCATGGACGCCTTCCGTGACGAGTAACTTGTTCGGATAACGTTTGAGAACATCATCTATGGACATTCCGTTGAATAAGTCACGGCATTCATGTTCGTTCGGCGTTAAATACGTGACGTCCTCAATCACTTCTGGTGGAAGCGGTTGAGACGGTGCCGGATTGAGTAGCACCGGAATCCCTTTCTCTTTACAGTAAGCGGTCACTTGTTTTACCGTCTCGATTGGAATTTCGAGTTGCAGGAGCACGAACGCCTGCTCGTCGAGAAAATGTTCGAGCTCCTCATCCGTGAAAACGACTCGTTTGTTCGCCGATTGGACGACGACAATCGAATTATCCCCTTCTGCTAATACGATATGGGCCGTACCCGTCACTTCCTCCGGTATGATCTGAACATGCGTGACATCGACCTCGTGTCGTTTGAAGTTTTCAACAACCTGTTGACCGAACGGATCACTTCCCACGCAACCGACCATCTGAACAGTGCCGCCTAATTTGGAGGCAGCGACCGCTTGGTTCGCACCTTTTCCCCCTGGAACGGTGCGGAACGACTCACCGATGACCGTTTCTCCGACTTGTGGCCGTTTGTCGGATGTGACGACAAGATCCATCGATATACTGCCAATGACAACAATGCGTTTCATTCTTTATCTCTCCTTCCGCTTTGTCGTGTGTCTTTCAAGTAACGTGACCGGTAATAACATCTCTTTCGGTCGCGTGTCTTTTTTCTCAATCAAATCGAGCAATCGTTCTGTCGCCACTCGCCCCATCTCATAGATAGGCTGGACGATGGTCGTCAGCGGCGGAGACGTCATCTCGCCTAATTCGATCCCGTCATATCCGATGACCTGTAGCTCTTCTGGGACACGAATGTCTCGACGGACTGCTTCCTGTAATACGGCGGCTGCAATCACATCGTTCGCTGCGAAAATGCCATCGAATGGCCAAGCATGGTCGAACAGCTCTTGGGACGCTTTCAATGCGTCTTTGAACGTGAACGTGGACTCGGTCATCCCGACGAGCTTCTCTCCCGCTACTTCGACAAATCCTTCGGTTCGGCGTTTGACCGTTTTGAGATGATCCGGTCCGGCAATGTGTGCCAGTCGTGTCGCACCACGTTGTAACAGCGTGTCGGCCGCCAACTTTCCACCCTCATATCCATCTGATACAACGGCGTCGATCCCCGCTTTTACGATTCGGTCTAGTGCGACCATCGGTAAATCCAACGTCTCATAATTCGGATTGTGCGAATGATTTGTTGTAATAATCAGGCCATCGACGTGCATCGTTTGCAAGGCGACTAAATACGTCTGTTCTTTTTCAAGTTGTTCATCCGTGTTACATAAGACGACTTGATACCCATGTTGATTGGCGACATCCTCAATCGCCCGAGCCAGCTGTGGAAAGAACGGGTTCGTGATATCTGGCATGATAAGTCCAATTAAATTCGACGATTTTTTATAGAGCGAACGAGCAACTCGGTTCGGCGCGTAATTCAGTTCCGCAATCGCCTTTTCGACCGCTTCTTTCGCCTCTTCGCTCACATATCCGCTTTTATTCATGACGCGTGATACGGTCGCCACTGAGACGTTCGCATATTTTGCTACTTGTTTGATGGTCGCCATTTGACATCCTCCGTTCTGGAAACGCTTACAAAACCATCTTAATGTGTAACCGGTTACATATCAAGGGATTTTTATGATTTCATGAAAAAACACATTGAAATCGTGCTTCAATGTGTAGAGAACGTCGGATTTAATTGGACATGGACGAGGTTTTCTACCGTTCGTCCGTCGAGTCGGGTCAATTCTTGTGTTTTCGTGAACGCATAAGTGAACCCACACTTCTCAACGACGCGTCGCGATTGGTCATTGAAGCTGAAATAGCCGCACCAAATCCGTTCTAACCCTAACGCTTCGAACCCAAATCGGATCATCGCCTGAACGGCTTCTGGCACGTAACCATTTCCCCAATAATCTGGACTGAGCACATAACCGATCTCACGCTGTGCATCATGTTGAATCGACGGGTCTGGTCTTCGGTCGTGTAACCCGATGCTACCGATCACTTGCCCGGTCTCTTTCAAGACGATGGCCCATACATCTGCTTCCTCGATAAACAGTTGAATGACGTCCCTTGTTTCTTCAATCGATTCATGAGGTGCCCAACCCGCCATCGGTCCGACTCGCTCATCTTTTGCATAATGATACATATCCTCTGCGTCCTCTAGCGTAAATGCTCTTAAGACCAACCGTTCTGTCTCCATCTTGATCATATAAATCCATCCTTTTCCTTCAAGTTGTTTCCTCCACCGACCTAATGGGAAACGTTAGGCGAGGAGGAATGAACATGCCATTTGACTATGATTTAAATTTTGATGAAATCGACTTCCGAAAACAACCCGAACTGTACCGGGTCGGTCGTGGCGAACAAGGTGTGCTACTCGTCGAACCGTATAAAAGTGAAATTTTGCCTCATTGGCGATTTAAGACGCCTGAGATTGCGAAGCAATCTGCCGAAGAAATCATGGAATTGTTTGAAGCGTATCGCGCGAACGACGATTTCGTCGGGATGGACATGTCCCGAAAGTTCATCCAAATGGGTTACACACGAGCCCGACGCTATGCCAATTATAAAGGTGGTCGTAAATATAAAGAAGACGGTGACCTCCATGAGCGCGAAATCGACGAAGAGAAGGCAGAGTCTGCCCGCATCTTCAAAACATATTGGGATCAACTTCGTGCCGATGAGGATTATTTGCGACGTAAAAAGGCACATCAGAAAAAATATGGTTAATCGCGTACCATCACTTGAAACGGAATCTCATTTCGCTCGAATGATGTGATGGTACGAAATCCAACCGTTTCGTATAGATGAATCGCTCGTTCGTTGAAGGAGGCGACCGTCAAGCGAAGCGGTTTGCCCCGTTCCATCGCTCTCTCCATGACGTATGTCACAAACGATTTTCCATATCCTTTCCCCGTCAAATCAGGTCGCATCCCCAACCCGATATCCGTAAATTCTAAACAATACGGATATGTCGAATTGGGCACTTGAGCCGGGGAACCGATGCAATAAAATCCAATCAGCTCATGCTCCTCTACAATCACCTGATACGTCATCAACTCGGCGATTCCCTCTTCAGAAGGCGATTGATTATAGAAGTCATAAGGAGCTCCATAGGTCCATTCTTGAATTTGACATGCCCATTCACGCGTCATCGGTCGGTGATGCATTCGTCTTCCCTCCGTACTCTTTTCACGATTTCTATGTAAAAAAGATGAGGTTGCCCTCATCCTTATTTTCGAGTCCATTCTGCCGTCATCGCTACGTCTGCTGCATGCATGAGATTATGAATTGGACAACGTGCCTCGACAGCCTTCCTTAATGCTTCGATTCGCTCATCCGATTCGGTCGTATCCAATACGATTTTCATATGTGTCGACTCAAAGTAAGTTCGGACACCTTCCATCCCTTGGAATCCTCGAGGATCGAGCGTCCCTTCTGTTACAAACTCGACCCCTTCATACTCAAAGTTCAAATCCTGGGCGGCATAGGCAATCATGATGGTCGTACAGGACGACTGGGCACCGAGAAGATACTCGAGTGGATTCGGTCCCTTGTTCGTCCCACCGAGTCGTTCTGGCTCATCCACGATAAATGGGGTGTGATCGCCTACACGCACAGTCGTCTTAACGCCTCCGGCTTCTCCTTCGGCGCGCATCGTTACTAATGGTCTTTCTGACATGTTGCATCCTCCTCTCCATAATCAAACACAACTATTTTCCCTTTATTTCGGACCATGTAACGCCTCGTCATAGATGGCGTAATCATTTTTTCCATCTTGCTTGATCTGATACATCGCCTGATCCGCTTTATGGATCAACGTGTCTAAATTTGTTCCTTGGTCGGGAGCATGACTGACCCCAATACTCGCACGGATTGGAATCGTCACATCGGACGTGTGGTAAGGGTTTTGATTTAACGTCATCTGAAGTTCGTGAATAAATGCAAGCACTTCCGATTCTGTTAAATCCACTAAATAAATATAAAACTCATCCCCGCCAACACGAGAGGCCAAGCCAATGTCTCGTGTCGACGCTTCCAGCAATCCACCCAAATGAGTTAAGAAATAATCTCCAATCTGGTGACCGTACGTATCATTGACTGCTTTAAAACCGTCCAGATCAATAATCAATAAAGACAGCATCGAGGAACTAAGCAACGCCTGGTCTGCGCGTTCATAAAATGCACGTCGGTTCGCCAGCTTCGTCAGTGGGTCATGATAGGCAAAGAATCGGATTGTTTGCTCGGCCTCTTTAAACGAGTGGACATCCCGAATGATAATCATCCCGTGAATCGTGCGGTCGATATCGACAAAATCACCATCGATGACGACGTAAAGCTCTTGCCCAGACTTTGTCATAATCTTCGTTTCAAACTCTATAAACTTTTTACGTGTCCGAAAATGTTGGCTGTAGTGTTCCATCCACTCTGCTTTTTTCTTTTCTGGCAACAAATCGATAAACCGTTCATTCACGACACGGACAGTATGAAATAGCGTGCGTGCGGCCGGATTCGCACTTTCCACCCTCCCATCCGGGTCAATCAACAAGATGGCGGATGGATTTAAATTATAAAGTGTCCCATATCGTTTTACATAAGAGGTTAAGAAGTCTAAACGATTCATCGCAACGACCAATGCTACCGCCCAAACAAGCCCCCCATACATGTATGAATAGGGTGGGATCAACCCACGAAATTGAAAGTAGCCGAATACAATATCCCATATTAGTACGGCATTTGCAGTCCAAAAAAGCATGCGCAATACGCGTTGGTGTTCTCTTCGTTCCGCACGCTTCAATGCATAAAAAATGAGACCAATAATCAATAGATGAAAAATGTTTCCGACGGTCAACGTAGTTAAATACGATGAGTTGAACTCAGGATAAATCCAAATGCCTACTTGTTCAAACTGTTGACTGTTGATGATATTCTCCTGACGGACATACGTCAACACAACAGGAATCAATGGTAAATAGACGACCCATGGATACAACCACTGCGGTGCCTTTGCGCCGACGCCTGTGATACTTAATATGAAATGAACAGAGAAGATAAAAATGAAAATCCCAGCGTTCCCAAACCAATAGGCAATGAGTGCCGGACTGTATTCAATCGGCGATAGATGGCGGACAAATTCAGCCAAGAAGAGCATCGAATAACCGAACACAAACAGGCTCAGCAAACGATGCTCGACTTTATTCGGATTTCGTTGAAAGACATCGAGTGCTAAAAAGCCGAGTAAAAATGACGGCAACAAATAGACCGCCAGATAAATGAACATCTCGGTCATGCGGAACCTCCTCACCTGTTCGTATTCTTCTATTTCGTTATCCTGCGTTCTTTTCCCTCTTTAACGCGACAAAAAACGGGATGGTTTTCTCATCCCGTTTTTGATGTCACACACTTATAGCGTTTCTTCGATTGGGGTATCCCCTTTGATCAAATCAATTGCTTTGTTCTGCACGTTTGAATGGTTATGAAGGACATGCACCAAGAATGATGCGACGTCTTCGCGTGGAATCTCTCCACTTCCCTCGAATTTCGTGTTCACTTTGCCCGTTCCCGCATCATCTGTCAATGCACCCGGACGAACAATCGTGTACGTGAGTCCACTCTGTTCGAGTAAACGATCTGCATGATGCTTCGCTACGTAGTACGGCTTCATCGAATCTGGCCAAGCTGAGCGATCCTCCGCTTTCAAGGCACTGACCATGACGAAGTGTTTGATGTTCCCGTTCGCTTGTGCTGCTTCGATACTCTTCGCTGCACCGTCTAGGTCGATCAAGAGTGTCTTGTCTGCTCCAGTACTTCCACCAGAACCTGCCGCGAATACGATAACATCCATTCCATCAATCGCTTTTTGCAAATCATCTACTGAACCTTCGAGGTCACCGAGTACCGCATTGTACCCTTTTGACTTAAAATCCTCGAGTTGTTCTTCTTTACGCACCATCGCCGTGACGTGATGCTTTCCTTCCTTGTGTAACTTCTCCACCAATTGATGGCCAATTTGACCGTTTGCACCGATTACAAATACGTTCATCTGTCTTCCTCCTCAAAAATGAATTCAGAGACAAGCGAAACGCCGGGTAGCCGTTGCTACATCCGGTGCAGAAGCAATGGCAGAAATGACGGCAACGCCGTCTGCCCCGTCACGAATGATTGAAGGCACATGCTCTGGACGAATACCTCCGATCCCCACAATCGGAAGCAGTGGATAGTGATGGCGAACTTGTTGAATCAGTTCCGTGCCACGCACATGTCCTGCATCCAGTTTACTTTGCGTCTCATGAATCGGACCAATGCCGACATAATCTGCAAATGGAAGAGCCGTTCTGACTTCCTCCATCGTATGGACAGACACCCCCAACCATTTATCTGGTCCTAGCCGTTCTCGAACCTGTTTGGCAGGTAAGTCGTCTTGTCCGACGTGAATGCCATCCGCGTCAATCGCGAGCGCCAAGTCGACGTCGTCGTTGATTATGAACGGAACACCCGTTTCTCGACACAGACGTTGGAGCGTCCTTGCCATCGCTTCTTTTTTATCTCCATACAATGCATCTTTACCTTTTTCGCGAAATTGAAAACATGTCACACCACATCGAAGTGCCGTTTTGACGGTCGCCACCAAATCGGACGCGTCCGTCGTTCCACACACAAAGTAAAGTCGAAGCTGCTTAGCGAGCGCTTGTTTCGTACAGAACGTCAACGGTAATCACCTCTTCTTTCGCTAAACGATGTCCCCAATGATTCGTCGGTCCATGCCCCTGTCCAATCGATAATCCATGTACAATCGCCTGATGAATAAACTGCTTCGCATCTACGACGGCTTGGCGTAGTGTCTTCCCATACGCTAGTTCGGCCGTCAATGCGGCAGAAAACGTACATCCCGTCCCGTGCGTATCTTTCGTTTGGATTCTAGGCGCTTTTACACAGAACGTTTCAGTCTCGCTCATAATCAAATCAACGGCCTCCACATCATCCGTATGCCCACCTTTGATAATGACGGTATCGACACCAAGTGCTCGAATCGCCTGTGCGGCTTTCATGCGGTCTGCCTCGGTTCGAATTTCCATTCCTGCCAGCACTTCTGCTTCAGGAATATTTGGGGTCACGATGGTCGCCTGTGGTAGCAGCTTCGTGCGCAGTGCTTCGACTGCACTAACTTGCAACAAGGAAGCGCCACCTTTCGCCACCATGACCGGATCGACTACTACATGTTCGAAACGATATCGTTCGAGCCCCTTCGCTACCGCTTCAATTCGTTCAGCGTCCACCAACATCCCGGTTTTACAGGCGGTGATGTTAAAATCATCCGCTACCGCATCAATTTGTCGGATAATCATTTCCGTGGAAATCGCCTCGATTCCATGGACCCCAAGTGTGTTTTGAGCGGTAATCGCAGTCAACACGCTCGTCCCGAATACACCGAGTTCTTGAAACGTTTTAAGATCGGCTTGAATACCGGCCCCTCCTCCTGAGTCAGATCCTGCAATCGTCAACACTTGAGGTCTCATGATGTCGACACCTCAATTCGATTCGTCGGGATGGTATGCTGTGCTAATTGATGGAGCGCATTTAAAAAGTGAATCGGGAAGTCTCCCGGTCCTTCAGCCCGTTCACTCGCCAACTCACCGCAGTAGGCATAACCTGACATGGCGGTCACCGTCGCTTTAAGGGCGTTCTTTTCGACTGCTAAGCAAGCCCCGACCACTGCACTGAGTAAACATCCCGTACCGGTCGTCTCGGTCATGCGTTTCGTCCCGCCATGTATTTCCATAACGACGTTCCCGTCACTTACCATATCTTCTTTTCCTGTCACGGCCACGACACATCCGTATCGTCTCGCTGCTTCAAGCGCCAATTGTCGAGGCTCGCATGCACCGTCACCAGCATCGACACCACGAGCCGCCCAATCGACGCCCATCAATGTCGCAATCTCTCCTGCATTCCCTCGAATGACCGATACACGAACATGACGCAAAATGCGTTCGACCACATCTCGTCGAAATGACGTCGCTCCGACACCGACCGGGTCGAGTATAATCGGGCATCCCGCTTCGTTCGCAGCCTGACCTGCGCGAATCATCGTCGCTTCCGTCATCGTTCCAAGTGTACCGATGTTAAGTACGAGCGCATCGCTCACGAATGTCATCTCCGCTACTTCTTCGATTGCATCCGCCATGACAGGAGAGGCGCCGATGGCGAGCAATCCATTCGCCGAAAAGTTCGCCACGACCGTGTTCGTGATATTGTGAATCAATGGCGCCTGCTGTCGAATCTCATTCCAAATCTCATGTCTCATTGGTTGACCTCCTGCGACAATGACCACGACTCAAGCGTCCAAGCCATTTCCCAAAAAGCGACTTCGTAATAGCAACTCTTCAAGAATAGTTTCGTATAGCGCACGCGCTCTTCTTCTGTCGCTTGACCAGCCAGTTCATCCAACCGATCAATTTGCTCTTCCACCAGCTCACGGAACCACTCCGAACCATACGTCGCAATCCAAGCTGAATAAATCGGATGATCAGGACGCTTGTCTTTAAGACGTTCTCCAATCTCGTAATACACCCAATAACACGGAAGGATTGACGCCAATACGTCCCCGAGAGTCGGTCCTGCCTGTTGCATATGAAGGGCATATGCATAAGCGGTCGGTGCTGGCTCAAATGTCGCCAATTCGACATCCGTCACGTTGAGCATCGTAAAGAACTCTCGATGAAGGGAGAGTTCCGCCTCAATCGTGTGTAGCGCATGCGTCAAAAAGCGGCTCGATAGTTCCATCGTTGGAGCGAGGGTTGCCCCTTTGGCCTGCACTTTTGAAAACTGATTCAAATAGTATGAGTCTTGCATGACGTAATGTCTGAATTTCTTCTCATCGAGCGTCCCTTCTCCGAGTGAACGAACAAATGGGTGATGAAAGCTTGCTTCAAACAATCCATCCGCCTCTTGACGTAAGTGATCTGTAAATTTCATAATAACTCCCCCTTATAAACTGATAAAAAAGACGCCGCCTCCCATAACGGAAGCGGCGTCTCGAACAATCATATCTAGGTGAAGCCATATGAGTCGTCTCGCCCACTTCCCTACGCTAGCGTGAACTAGATCAGGTTCGAAGGGTCTGGACCATGTCCATCTCAGCCGCGTGACGCGACTCCCCTAGTGGCAAACATTATGAAATTCAGTCGTCTTCGACCACATTCTATCAATCTTTTCATCAATTGCAAACCTTTTCTGATTCCGTTTCCTATTCTTCGTTACGGGAATGGGTAAGTGACTCTGTTCGTACTGAAAAGGATGTGTAGAGATTGAATACCATTTTATTGACGATTGCCTTACTGTTCATCAGTTTGAACGTATTTTGGTTTTTCAAACGTCGAACGTACAAGCAAACAGGATTTGATGGAAGATTGTTCACTCAGTTGTTCGTCAGCCTATTCGGTGTCATGTTAGGATTCACATTGATTTATTATGCACTGTCTCGTGATTCAGTCATTCTCGTGACTTCACTCGAATCCATGAATGCCGTCGAACCGACTTGGGAAAATTTATTGTATTTTAGCGGTGTCACTTTACTTTCGATTGGCTTTGGTGATTTGTTACCGGTCGGTTTAACCCGATTATTCGCTATCATCGAAGGAGCCATCGGTATTTTGTTACCGAGTGCCTTCTTCATCAAATCGATTTATCAAAAAGACAAGTGAAAATCTTCCTATCGTCCCGTGATGAGTAAAAACATATTAAATGCAACAAGACCAAGGGGAAGCATCGCAACCAGAATGATCGGCCATTTCTTTAGACGAATGCCGACAAAGAGGACCAGACTCCCAACAAGTAGGGCAATAAATGTCGTGTATGGATTCATGAAAAAACGCTCCTTTCTCTATAAGGAGCGTTTCCCGGCTCTCGCCGTCATTAATCGTTTGAATGTCGAAGTGTTGCACATGCGGCACGAACGCGTCTGGCTTCCTCTTCTCGAAACACGAAATCCCCTTGTTCGGCGACACGTTGTGCACAAAAGAAGAAGAGCGACTGCAACCGATCATGTGTATCTTCAATGGCACTCAACTCAGCTGAAGCGTATGTTGCCGTGAGCATCTCCCATAACTCTTCTGGCAAATGGTCGCGGATCCCGTCACCGGACTTCCCTAGATTCACGGAGAATTCCGTCGCATAGCCAATGTTCCACTCCATCATCTGACGGAGCATATTCCGCATGATATCGAGGTGGTCGAGCGCGTATAACACCTGGTGTCGCTTGATTCCTTTGACAACATAAAGTGACACCCACCAAAACTCATTCCAACATGCCGCATACTCGTCAGCAGACGGACGTTTCACGCGATACGACAGGTCAGAAGGCGTGACGACTGGATAACGGTCTCGGTCAAAGATAATTTGACTGAGCGAGTCGACTTCGAGCATGGTTTCAAGTTGATCCACACTCCGAATCGTCAAATCAATCCGATGTCCGTCTACATATTGCACTAAAAACGTTACATGTCGTCCGGAATCAGCCGTTTCAGGTGTCTGCATGATCAAGACCTCTCCAAACGTGTCAATCCATGAGCGATCGACCGCAACCGCTCGGACGTCTTCCACATAAAAGGCAAGGTCGACATCCTGATACGGGTCTGGTCGGATGTTCGGATTGACGAGTGAGCCGTTCAAGACGACCGTTCGAATCTGTTCACGTTCTTTTGCGAACGCAGTCAACTGCTCAATGATTTGTTCTGGTTTCATTCTACAATCGCCCCCAATGAGCGCGCGACTTGAATCGCCTGCATCGCGTCTAGTTTTGTTTGTTGTAACGTCACGTTCGAAAAATCAACCCCATCGACGAGCGCTCCTTTGAAGTCGGCACCACGGCACACCGCATGTTGGAGTGTCGCACGGGTCAAATTGGCCTGATGCCAAACGGTTTCGGTCAAATCGGCACCGTACAGGTCCGCCTCAACCAAGCGTACGTGGGACCAATCCATTTTTTTGAGCGACACGTGACGAAGGTTGACGAACGACCAGTCCCCCTCTGTTACAAGGACGCCTTCAAACTGACTTTCTTCAAAAGATGACCCGGTCATTTTACATTGTTCAAATTCACTCGTGAACAAGTTGGCACCATGAAACTGACAGTTCAAAAATGAACTCCCGACATGACGGGATGCATTCCATTTCGAATCCGTGAAATCACAGTTGATGAACTGACAGCGCTCCGTCTGTAGTTCCGTCGCATCGACGTATGTGAAGCGACAGTTCTCGAACGTGATGTGTGACAGTTCTTCGTCACGGAGTGTCACGTCACGGAAATCTTCATCTCGATAGTGTGTATGTGGTTGAAACATATTCCCCCTCCTTCAGGTATACTAGAACAGATTACAATGATTGGAAGTGATATAGATGGATCTCGTATTTCCGACTGAACACGGTGTTTTCAATTACCGCGTTGCCGGTATTTTTGTGAAAGACGGTCACGTATTGATTCACCGAAACGTCCGGGATGACTTTTGGGCATTACCCGGCGGTCGCGTCACGCTCGGTGAAGAGGCTGCCACGGCGCTCGCACGCGAGTTGCATGAAGAATTGAACATGCGTGTGACCGATACCTCATTCGCCTTCGTGCACGAGAACTTGTTTACCTATAATGACCAACCGTTTCATGAGATTGGACTATACTTTTATGTAAATGGTGACCTCCCGCTCCAAGACGGAGATTTCTCCGGTCCTGAAGGAGACCACCTCATTTATCGTTGGCAAAAGCTTGACCGTCTTCAAGACGTCACGCTCTATCCGGAAATACTTGCTCAACTACCAAATCGCTTGCCAGCTCATTCACTCAATCCGGCTTGAACGTAGAGAAGCGATTTCAACTCGTTTAAATGTCGAATCTCATACGTTGACTCAATCGTCGCAGCCACTTCGTTCGGATTGAACCAGCACGTATCCAAACCATACATCCGCCCACCGGCGATGTCTGCCGTGACCGAGTCACCGATAATCAAACCTTTCTCTGGCGCTACATTCGGGATTCGGTCGAAGACGTAGTCGAAAAACGGTTTCATCGGTTTTTGCGAGCCGGTCGCATCCGATACGAAGACATCTTGGAAGTACGGCAATAGTCCAGATGACTCTAACCGTTTGAATTGCGTCTCCGTCACACCGTTTGTGACGATATAGAGCGGATAATCGTTGCTCAGCTTTCGCACGACCTCCAAAGCACCATCAACCATGTGCACGCCTGCATGTAAATAGTCTCGATATTGCTGTTCGACATATGGTCCATCGACCGTGAGACCGAGCGAATCGAACAGTTTCGTGTGACGACCGATGAGCACTTCTTCCCGGTCCACTTCGCCGCGCTCAAACGCACGCCACAGGCCCGTGTTGATGTCGACATAGCGCGACTTCACTTCATCCGTCATCCGGACGTTGTAGGATGCAAGTAACTGTTCCAAGGCGACATGTTCACTTTGTTTAAAATCTAGTAGTGTGTCATCAATATCAAATAAAATCGCTTCATAACGTTTCATATTTCTTTCTAACCCCTCTCTTCGTCTTAACTGTACAGGAAGTAGAAACGAACATCAAAAAAGGGAGATATGCCGTATCCCCCTCTCAATGTCTATTAGATGACTGGTTTGATTTTTGAGCTCCATAATTAATCAATATCACGAGTACCCCAATCAATATCGCGACCGACCATGCGTGAACAACCCCACTGAGCGTTAACGGCTTGAAGAAGTATCCCCAATCGTTCTCAAACAAGTAGGCCAAATAAACCGACACACCATACGATCCAAGCAAGAAAGCTAATACAAAGCGTATTTGCAAATGCCTCAAAGATTGTTTTGTTACCCACCAAATGATCATCGGTACAATCAAATATCCAAATGGAAAACCCAATACATAATCCATTGCCGCCACAAAAAATGCCCAAGGCACGAAGAGGAATAAACTCACACAGCAAGTTTTCATCGTCTGCTCCTAAACTTGTTGAATTTACTTGATTCAAGTTTACCAAATCCAAAACATTGACATGTTTATTTTTCTAAAACAAGTGAATACTTCTTATGGTGAAGAAAAAATAAAGGAGTGTTCAAATATGCATACAGATTTTACGAACATGTACATCAATGGTGAGTGGGTAAATGGATCAAGTGAAAAGTCGATCGACAACGTTAATCCGTTCTCGAACGAGACTCTCTTCTCGATTCGATCAGCGGATGAAGAGGACTTGAATCGTGCTTATGAAGCAGCGAAAGCGTCTCAGACGGACTGGGCCGACATGCTTCCACAAGCACGCCGTGAATTGATTGAGAAGTTTGCCCAGCTGACGATGGACAACAAAGACTTTATCGTCGATTGGCTCGTGAAAGAGTCCGGTAGTACACGCATCAAAGCAGAGAGTGAGTTCGCCGCATCAATGGCCATCATCAAAGAAGCCGCAACATTCCCTTTCCGTATGGATGGGCTCATCAAACCATCGATCGTGCCGAATAAAGAGAACCGGGTATATCGCAAACCACTTGGGGTCATCGGCATCATCAGCCCATGGAACTTCCCGTTCCACTTGGCTGTCCGTTCAATCGTGACAGCTCTCGCGACGGGGAATACGGCCGTCGTCAAACCGGCTACGGCGACACCAGTCACGGGTGGTCTCCTATTCGCATCCCTCTTCGAAGAAGCAGGACTTCCAAAAGGTGTGCTCAACGTTGTCGTCGGACGAGGGTCTGAAATCGGGGACGCCATCGTCGAACACCCAATCCCGCGCCTCATCTCGTTCACAGGTTCGACCGAGGTCGGTCAAGGGATTGCGGAAAAGGCAGGTCGTTTGTTGAAGAAAACAGCACTTGAACTCGGTGGGAATAACGTGTTTGTCGTTCTCGATGATGCCGACCTCGACCGTGCCGTCGAATCAGCCGTCTATAGCAAGTTCTTCCACCAAGGACAAATCTGTATGTCGACGAACCGAATCCTCGTCGCCGAGTCGATTCATGACGAATTCGTGGAGCGCTATGTCGAGCGCGTTAAACAGTTGAAAGCGGGTGACCCGAATGAAAAAGATACGCAAGTCGGCCCGCTCATCGACCATGACCAAATCGATCGTATCTTAGAGCAAATCGAGAAAACGGTTGATGCCGGTGCGACCGTTCATACTGGCGGGACAGCGGACGGCAACGTCCTCGAACCGACCGTCCTCAGTGGCGTCACGAATGACATGCCGCTCGCGAAAAACGAAATATTCGGTCCGGTCGCGGTCATCCTTTCGTTTAAAGATGACGAAGAGGCTGTTCGTCTTTCGAACGAATTACCGTACGGATTGAGCGGTGCCGTTCATGGCTCGGTTTACCGTGCAACCAATTTTGCACGAAAAGTCGAAACTGGCATGATTCACGTCAACGATCAGTCGGTCAACGATGAACCGCACATGCCGTTCGGAGGCGAGAAAAACTCTGGTCTCGGACGCTTCAACGGTGAATGGGTACTCGAAGAGTTCACGACGCTTCAATGGGTGTCCATCATGCATGAACGTCGCGAGTACAAACCGTTCTTCTCGTAATACAAAAAGTGTTTCGGCAACTCGCCGAAACACTTTTTTAGATTTTCTTCACGAACTCCGACTTCAGTTTCATCGCACCAAGTCCCTCGATTTTACAGTCGATATCATGGTCACCTTCCACGAGTCGAATCCCCTTCACTTTCGTTCCTTGTTTGACGACAAGCGAGGTTCCTTTCACTTTCAAATCCTTGATCACGGTGACAGTGTCTCCGTCTTGAAGCGGGTTTCCGTTCGCATCTTTGATTTGTGACGCTGCTTCTGCTTCTGCCGCCTCACTCGGTGACCATTCATAGGCACATTCTGGGCATACAAGCAACGGGCCATCCTCGTACACATAAGATGATTGGCATTTTGGGCAATTCGGGTACTCAGTCATTCTATTTCCTCCATTCGATTCACTCGTTCCAGTATATCGTATGGTGGCTCCATCTTTCTAGACCGTTCACTCTTCGGTAGGCGATGCAGGACCTTCTAAATCAAGTTGATAAAACGATAAATCGAGCCATTTGCCGAATTTATATCCGGCATTTCGAATCGTACCGGAATGAACGAATCCAACTTTTTCATGCGCACGGATACTCGTCACGTTCGATGCGTCAATTCCACCAATCACCGTTTTCATTCCTCTCACTTCGGCGATACGGATGATTTCTTTTAACAGTTTGTTGCCAATGCCTTTCCCGCGGTAACCGGGATGCACGTATACAGAATGCTCGACCGTATAATGGTACGCTGGCCACGGACGGAACGGACCGAACGTCGCAAACCCCATGACGACGTCATCCTCTACCCATACGATGATTGGACAATCTTGCTCTTTCTTCTCCTCATACCATGCCACTCGATTCTCGAGTGTCACCGGTTGATAGTGATAGACGGCCGTACTGTTTACAATCGCATCATTGTAAATATGTAAAATCATTTGAAGATCATCTCGTCGACAATTGCGAATCATCCCCATACCACCTTTTCGTTTTTTTCATTATACGAATCCCCTCTTCAAAAGACACGAAAAAAGTGACCGGTCCCATCAACCGGTCACTCAAATCATGCGGCCAAGCGGTCACACATTGAGGTGCATTCTGTACAAACTCTTGCGCATTCCTGGCAATGTGCGTGCTTATGTTTCCCGCACTCCTGTGCGCATGCTTTACAGATGACTGCACACGCTCGCGCGAGTTCAGGAACGAATGCCGAATCACGCGTCATCGCTTCCGCAAGAAACGCACAGGCAGCGGCACATTCCCGATCCAGTCGGATACAATCAACCATCATCTGTACATCTTTTTCTTCTAAACAAGATTCCAGACAATAGTTGCACGTTTCCACACATTCGTGGAGCATTTCGAGTTCGTTCGCATAGATACGATGAGCCATACATCATTCCCCTTTCGTTTCTTCTGCAATTTCGGACACGTTACTCCTGTTCCCTAATCGGTAAAAGAAAAACGACCCGGCTCAAGAATCCGGATCGTTCACGAACCTGCGATACAAGTAAGCGATTCGATTCAGTAATGTCTCGTCATATTGTTTCGGCATGAAACGATAGCGATATAATCGATACATTCGTTTCAAGTCTTCCCACTGATGATCGATTTGTTGCCCTTGTCTGAAGCGTGCCAAATCAATCAAGAATATCTGTCCGTTTGGCGTCAAAATGATATTACGCAAGTGGACATCCGATGGTGTCAGTCCTAGTAAACGTGCCTGTCGAAGCGCTTCATCCACTACCTCGATGTAAGAAGGGTCAATCCAGACGCCTTCCGTCAGACACTCAAACAGCGTCTTTCCTTCGATGTAATCCATCACTAAATATGACGGACCAGAATCATAGCACTTCGGAAAGTAAGGGAGTCCCTTAAGTTTTTCATAGATTGCTGCCTCTTCGGTTGCGATTTGTTCATAACCTGGAAAGAACACTTTAATGACACGATCCTTTTCCTTTAAACGAAACACGGCCGCACTTCGTCCAATCCCATGTAAACGAAGATCTGGGTGCATCGAGGCTACCTGAAACGAGTCACCCACCTGTTCGAAGGTGACGTCCGCATATTGTTCATAGTCACTCATCTGTCACGCCTCTTTCCTATTTCTCTTCCCTCTCATCATAGCGCATACAAGCTCATTTGACGCCAAAACTGCTTGAGTAGGTGACAAGTGACGTCCATTCTCGTAAGACGTATAATGAAGAGCGACTGACAACCAAGGAGGAGTTATTATGCAACGTATCGCTTTGACAGAAGAATTATCATTCTCACGCATCGTCCATGGGATGTGGCGGCTCGCTGATTGGGACATGACCCCACAGGAACGCCTCACATTCATCGAACAATGTCTCGAGCTTGGCATCACGACATTCGACCATGCAGACATTTATGGGGGTTACACATGTGAAGGTTTATTTGGAGAAGCCTTAAAGTTAAAGCCTGAACTCCGAGACCAAATGGAGATCGTCACAAAGACAGGAATTAAATTGACGGGGTCATTTAACCCAGGTCAAACACTCAATTATTACGATACGACAAAAGAGCATATCATCGCGCAAGCAGAGCGTTCGTTAAAAGAGTTGGCCATTGACCACATTGATACATTACTCATCCACCGTCCAGATCCGCTGATGAATCCGGATGAAGTGGCCGAAGCCTTCATCATCTTGCGCGATAGTGGTAAAGTACGTGAGTTCGGTGTATCTAACCATGTTCCGGCTACACAGAACTTGCTTCAATCTCGCCTTCCATTCCAACTTGTGACGAATCAACTCGAACTCTCTCCGATGCAATTGAAACATTTTGAGGATGGATCGGTCGATTTGTGTCACGAAAAACGAATGCCACTTATGGCTTGGAGTCCACTAGCCGGTGGTCAACTCTTCGAAGATGAACAGTATGCACCCCTTCGTGAAAAACTCGAGGAAATTCGTGCACGTCACAATGCAAGCGGAATTGACTCGATTGTGTATGCATGGCTCGTCAAACACCCTGCGAACATTATGCCGATTATCGGATCCGGAAAAATTGAGCGCGTTCAGACAGGAGTCGACGCCCTTCAAATCGACCTCACTCGTGAAGAATGGTTCGAAATTTTGAAGGCGGCACGCGGTCGAGATGTTGATTGAAGGAAACTTCATCAAATAAATCCCACTGAATTATAAAGTGATAATTTAGAAGAATAATCGGCTTTTTTCAATGTCTCGTAATATCAACGTTTTTTCGTCAAAAATCGACATACAAAAAAAGTTAAAAAGTAAAAATAAGTCATAAATGGTTTTATCCCCCGTCCAGTTCAAGTTGGACGGTTTTTTTGATTTTTTTTCGAAATAACAAATTAATTTTCCTAAGACTAAAGTCACAAAAAATTGGTGCTAGAATGGTGAAAGTGATTCATCGAAGGAGAGTACCGATGTGAAAAAGTACCTGATTTTCAGTACCCTCGTCATCCTGTTTTTCTTATTCGGATGCGAGGAAGAACGCGCACTCCGACTCCAACCCGCTCCTGAATATTATCAAGGACGTGCCCTGTTACCAAACGGACAACAAATTGAAATGCCCGAATCGGATCGTGCAGCGATTATCGAGTTATGTCAGCCTGACAACGCGATTCAAAGAATTCCAAGTGGTGAAAGACATTGGCTCGGGACGGTCACATTGAACCAACCATTGACTGATGCCGCCACCGAATCTTCTTTTCCAACCGCAACTTTTTTCACTGTCGAAAATAAATCATATGTCCAATGTCAACTCGATTCCGTCACATATGCCACCGAAATTAACACGCTTCCTGAAAGTTTAAACGATGTTCAATATACGGCCGAACCTTATCCGGATGTTCCGAAATTCCGATTTGCTGAGCCCCATGAATATGAGCATTTCGCACAAGAGATGAAAAAGCCGATAGGTAATGAGCCCTATCCAGAAAGAAAAGGGATCGAGCATACACTTTTCCATATCACGATGCCTTTCAGTGGTGAATTTGAACTGACCTTTACATCGTCCGAAGCCAAAGACCGCCTCGTCATTCCTGTCGAATCAACAAGGCATCCCTATTTGTCACTCGGGCTCGGGACAGAAAAGTCTGATGAGGTGTTACAATACGCGATTTATACGAGCCGAGATCAAAATGACTATCAAGAAGTATTGCGACCGAAAGAAGCGCATATTTCACAAATGTTCGGAGCCAAAACAGCTCCGCAACTCCCTTCGGTTCTTGTACCGGGTCACGAGTATCCACTCTACAGTTTTACGTTCATGAAAAACGGAACGGCCCATCGTCAGAACGTCTCCTTGACGTATCATGAACCCAAGTTGTTGTATGGAAAAGAATTGAGTGAACAAATTCACGACAAATTAAGTAGTCAACGTCATGTCATTTTTCATGACTTGGCACTCCTTGGAACGGAATCAAAAGATGCCTCCTTCCTACAACATGTCGGTCAAGATGAAATGGAATTTATTTTTGGCGCCATCAAACGAGCTAACGCGACCGCCTATGCAGGCAAGACCGCTTCCACACCTTATGTGACCCTATTTCAAGGGATATGCGCCCAAACGTTTGATGTTAGCTATGATGGTGCAGATGTGTACGTGACCAATTCAGAGACAGGCGCCCATTTTAAGCTACTACGTGAGGATGCCATCAAGTGGTATAACCTGTTTGAACAAAACACTTAATCTGACAGATGCGAATGCGTCTGTCTTTTTGCATATTCATGAAGCAAATATAGTACGATGAGACACATTTTTTGGGAAGATAGGAAGGGAAAGGAGTGAATTTTTGTGACAAATCCATTTATACGTGACGTGAACCATCATTGGCGCGTTTCCTATCGACAAAACGGGTATCCCCATGTGCAACAGGGCTGGGTGTTACCTCCAGAACAAAAAGAGGAGTTCGATCCATTTATTTTGATGGCAGAAGACTGGTTCAAGCGTGGGACGTTTTCGGACCATCCCCATCGTGGGTTTCAAACAATCACGTATGTCATCGATGGTCGTCTAGAACATATTGATAATCATGGGGGACATTCGATTTTGGACGCCGGTGATGTTCAGTATATGAACGCCGGATGGGCCGCTAGACACGCCGAAGAAGCGGTTGACGATGATTTGATCCATACGCTGCAGCTCTGGTTGAATTTGCCGCAGTCGTTAAAAACAACAACCACTTCCTATCAGAACGTATACGTCGAGGACGCACCCCTCGTTCCTTTCGACGGCGGGCAGCTTCGTGTCTATTCCGGCGAAATTGTGGGTGTAAAAGGGCCGATGGAAAGTCTCGTCCCCATCACGATGACAGAAATAACGCTGAAAGAAGGTGGCGAATACGAACACATCTTGCCTGCGAATCATAACAGCTTTTTGTACGTACTCGCTGGTTCAATTGAAGTTGGGTCTTCCAAAATTCCGCTCAGTAAAACTGATGTGGCGACACTGACGTTCGATGAAACATCTGAAGCGATGAGCACACTTCAACTGAAGGCCACGACGCGTACACGGGTGCTCATCTATTCCGGAAAACCGATTCGCGAAGACTATATTGCGCATGGTCCATTGGTGATGAACACGGAAGAAGAAATCCGCCAAGCTTTCCGCGATTATCATAGCGGCAGGTTCGGTCCCCCAGCCGTCAAATAAACAAAGGGAGTCTCTCGACTTGAGAGCTCCCTTTTCTGATTATGATCGATCCGGTTGTAACACCGTCTGTTGTGTCGGAACATGACCAATCGGTACGGTCCGTTCGACGAGAACGTAACGCTTGCCCTCCACTTCAAACTTGCGGTCGCCAAGATAGTGAGCGCTTTTTCCATCTTCGTATAGTTTTGACAAGATAGCAGGTACGTACTCTTCTAGTTTTGTATAGTGCTCATCGAGGGTCATGACGATATTGCCCCCTTTATATCCGAGCCAGTAACTATAAAAGAACCAACCTAACGACAGAACTCCGAGAATACCAATTCCAATTGTAAGTAACTCCTCCATGATCTCATTCCTCCAATTTTTTCATGACAATCTGACGTTTTGGGGTGAACCCGATTTCGCTATAAAACGAGGCGGCATCCGTATTGCTCATCCAGTAATCTAGTTCAATCGATCTGAATTGGTGGTCAAGTGCCCATTGCTCCATCCATTCCATCACACGTCGACCGTAACCGTTCCGTTGATACATGGGGTCGATACTGATGTGATGAACATACACCACGCGAACGGCTTGACGAAACGCGTTCGCCTCACCCACTTTCTCTTCGAACCATATGTAACCGATTGGAGTTGCTTCAAGCTGCATCACCATATAGTGATGGCCGGGTCTTCCAATCAGTGTCGAAAAGGCTTCGTACATCTTCTCTTCCTCATACTCCGCAAAAAAGCTCGGATTCATATGGACGTGATGCTCGTGGATGGAACGATTCAATCGTGCGATGAGACGGGCATCAATCGTAGGGGTAAATGTGATTTCCATCATCCGGTATAGTTTGAATGGTTTCGATCTTCGTTTACACCGTGCGGTTTTTCAGTTCCGCGCAACGTATGCTCACTCGAAGCCTCCGTTCCTTTCCCATTTAGGCGACGTTGAAGCGGACGAGCCAAAAAGTAACCAATCAAGAGCGAACTAGGTAAGACGAGAAAAAATGTACCGAGCAATGTCAACATATATCCTTTGTCCGAGTCTCCGGCAATCGCGCGGAGGACAAAGAACAGACCGACGAAAACAAGTGCGGCCAAAGCGTATTCTACACATTTCCCGAGAAATCGTTTCACACGACATCTCCCCCTTCAAGGTTTGATGTATTATACGACCATTTCCATAAAAAGGTTTCACGCGTCTTGATTTTCTTTATACCAATTCGTCGCCAACCGTTCCGTCTCGATAATCCAGTCATGCTTTCCTTGAATGTATCCTTCCATATCTTCTGGATGCTGTGCCGCAAGTTGAAGCTTCAGCTCACCATACGCATCGCGAACGTCAGGATAAGCTCGCAAGTAATCCCGGAAGGCAAGGTGTCTTATGACATCCGGATTCCCTTCTTCAAACACATGCACGTGAACCGTCCGTTCTTCTTCTCCTTTACGGAAATAGCGACGCTTCGGAATCCCATATTCACCAAGTCCACGGTACCCGAGTGCCTCCATCCGCTCCGTGTAGTCATCGACTCGTTCGATGTCCCGTACGACCGGCATCATGTCGATGATTGGTTTTGCCGCCAATCCTTCGACCGATGTACTTCCAATGTGATGGATCGCGACAAGCTCCTCTTCGAATAACCGACTCAATTTACCAGCCTCTTCTTCAAACTTTTGATTCCATTCTGGATTGTATTTCACTACTTCGACTTTTCTCATGATTCGTTCCTCCTTTTTTAAAAGAACTCTTTATTCTCATCATACCCTTTCTAAACATCGCTCGACATGAGGGATTCCACTTCAAATGGTTTGTACACAAATAAAATGGGAAACCTTATATTAATGACTTGAGAACTGGAGAGTGAATGGATATGTTGACTGAAGAACAAATCGAAACGTTTAAAAAACGATTATTGAAAGAAAAAGCAAAAACCGAAGGATACATGGATAATCGGGAAGAGACATATGATGAAGGAGAGCTCTCTCATTACGACAACCACCCTGCCGACTCGGGCGAAGAGCTCTTTTTACGAGAACGAGACCAAGCCCTTAATGAACTCGATGAAGAGTTCTTGAGTGACGTCGATAAGGCACTATTAGCCATTCAGAATGGGACGTATGGACAATGTGAGGTGTGTGGGAAAGACATTGAACTAGACCGTCTGGAAGTCATTCCAGAAGCCACCCTTTGCATCGAACACGCCCGGGCACAAGAAGAGGAAGAGCACGCGCATGAAGTCGATCGACCGGTCGAAGAAGACGTGTTGAACCCTAATGAGACAGCTCGACGCAAAGAGTTAGACGGAACGGATCAACCTGGTCAAAAAACGGACGCCTTCTCCCAAGTAGAAGACTACGGAAGCTCAGATACGATTGCCGACAGCGAGGGCAACCATGATCCTACGCGCGAACAGTAAAAAATGCCCTGACCTCATTCGAGAGGCTCAGGGCATCTGTCTGCTTAAAACGTGGCTTTTACCGGAGAAGCACCACCGAGGCGCTCTGCCAGTTTCATCGGGTCGACGGAATTCCCAGCTGAACTAGCCGAGAAATTGTAGTCCCCTTTATGAATCTCAAAGTGTAAGTGCGGACCTGACGAGTTGCCCGTGTTTCCGATTTGACCAATCGGTTCACCTTGGCGTACCGACTGACCTGTCTTGACATCCACTTTGTGCAAGTGTGCATACACGGTCGTCCATTTTTGACCGTCTACGTTGTGTTCGATTTGTATGTGGTTCCCATAAGGTCCACTCGAGCTGACTTTTGTCACCTTTCCAGCTTCCGCGGCGTATACAGGTGTGCCTGTTTTGGCAGCAATATCGAGACCGTTATGGAATGTGTATCCGAACTGTCCACTCGCCGAACCGAAACCTTGAGAGAGGCGACCTTCCGCCGGCATTAAGAACCGATCGGGTGCCATCGCTTCATACTGTTTCTTCAAATCACTCAACTGATTCGTTTGTTTCTTATATTGTTTCGACTTTTCGTCATACGACGCTTTCACGTCTTGACGTGTCGCTTCAATTTGCTCTTGTTCTTCTTTCAGTTGCTCCAATGCTTCATTTACTTGGTTTTTCTTTTCAACAAGCTCTTGATGTGCTTCTTCCGCTTCAGCGGCTTCCGCTTTCGCACTCGGCAACACCGAAGAAACGACTTTTGCGAAGAGCGACTGTTCTGCAGGAACGAGTGACTCCTCCACTTCTTCTAATTCTTTAGAAGTTCCTTCAATTTTATCTCGCAACGCCTCCGCCTTATGATCGACTTGCTTCAACTTCGTTTGAATGGCGTGAATGGATTGTTTCGTATCTTTAACCTGCTGCTTCGTTTGTTGCAATGACTTTTCCGTTTGAACGAGGTCTTGCGGGGACATGTTGTCGGCAGATGCGGTTTGTCCTTGGAATAAGAGAACACAAACACCCGCTGTCATGATGAGTTGTTTCCACATATATATAATAAACCCTCCAAATTAATACATTCATGAGCTTCAAAAAAGCTACATGTGCGAATATACCACTGGGGGTTAAAAATTTCAATATATGAAGTTTTTCATTTTCATGTCATACATGACAGCATGATGTGATATTTTCAAGTGTCACTTCACAAGGATTTCACTAGCGTTTTTTTGTATAGTATCCCACCCAGACGATACCACCGATGGAAAGGAGTGTTACACTCACACTAACTACTAGTATACCTCGCGACAGGTCGGGTGAAAGATTTGTTGTCAGCGCAATCAGGGTCGCGGTATTTCCACTAATCAGCGCAATGATACAGATGACCAACAACCGCTTCATCAAGCGTCCTTCACCATTTCAAATTGGACAATCTCGTCTTGGACAAATCCCAATCGTCGTGCCGCTTCGACCCATTCAGGACGGTCTGATGTCAACGTGACATGAAGTGGCGATCGGCTCGCGGCCGCCCGCAATAGCCATTCCGCTTCTTCTGCTTGTCCAAAAACATCGAGCAAGACGTGATCGCGGTATAACAAAAATCCTATTCGATTCCCTTCTACGACTTTCACTAACTCAGCAGCTTGTTGGGTCACGCGCACATCGCGTTGCCAAATCGGAACGTGATGCGCCGCCGGATACAACTCATCAAATAATGTGTGAATCGGTTCAGACGTCATGTCTGCGTTCGTTTCTAATGACACCGCTTGGAAGTAGAGGATTTCTCGAGTCGTTTCGTAACCTAGTCGTTCATAGAGAGACACTGCCGCATCATTGCCTTGAATGACTTCGAGTAAACGAGTGCCTACTGCCGCCTCTTCAAATCGTCTCATCAATTCGGTCGCGACTCCTGCTTTTCGGACATGTGGGGCGACAGCAAGTCCACCACAACGTGTCTGCCATCCTGAATCAAGATGTGCAATCCCGGTTAACACGACACCGACAGGTTCTTCACCATCATAGGCTACAATGGAACGGGACGGCTGATTTTGATCACGAACAAGAAAAACATCTTCGAACGTCTGCTCATCAAATTGAAACGGAATAATATAATCAGAAAAACCGCTCATAAACGCGCGGTATAAATCTTGTAATGGTGGATTTTGACGGTATGTAAACTGTGTCGACATATAATTCCCCTTTCTGAATGAAAATCAATAAAGCCCGAAGGAGACCCCTTATGAAAATTACGCTCGAATATCGAAATGATACGCATCAATCGATTCTCAATACGTTCGCACTACCGACGGACCAAGAAAAGTATACGACCCTGCCCAAAGACATGGATGACCCATTGCCCGATGGCGTTTATCCGATTGTCGTCGTCGCGTCAAAACCAGTCGGGATGTTCTTACTGCATGACAACGAACGCGTTGCTTCCTATACAACCGAGTCGAATGCCTTGCTCTTCTCCGCCTTTGCCATTAATCATGAGGACCAAGAAAAAGGCTACGCTAAAGCTGCACTCCAAGCACTTCCGCAGTTCGCAAAGCAACATTTCCCTCACATTCGTGAAATCGTCCTGTCGGTCAATCTTAAAAACGAAGCCGCTTTCTCCCTTTATACGAACGTTGGGTGGAGCGATACCGGACGTCGAATCGGTGGACCGATTGGCGAACAACGTATTCTTTCCTTAACGATTTGAGGCATCCATTCGTGTCAAACTCTCAAATACGTTTTGACAGTAAGTCAGACGATGCGGAACTAAATCGGCTTGCGTGATTTGAACAAGATGATTCGTCATCAGTGAGCGTCCCTCAATCGTGCACATGCGTCCTGCTGTGATCGACATCAGTTCATTTCTTTGAACAGCTACGACATCCATCACTTCCTCGTCGTCAAACCGAAGTGTTTCATCTTGATAGACATAGCCATACGTATGTGCAAACTCGCGATCAAGAAACTCGTCCAGTTCAATCACGTCTTCAAAGATCCCCATGACGGTGAGCTGTTCGAACGCTAATGACAGTCCGAGTTCTTCTTCAATTTCACGAACGCCATTCGCTACTGTCTCATCTGTAGCGAGGTGTCCTGCTGCCGTAATATCATATTTCCCGGGGAAATCCTGTTTCTCCATGCTTCTTCGCTGAAGATAAATGAGGTCTTCTTTCCAGAACCAGCAGTGGAACGTCTCATGCCAATCCCCGTCAAGATGAACTTGATTCCGCTCCTTCTCCCCTATTTTCCGATGATTCTCGTCGAATGTCGTGAGATGTTCCTTCATATCGACACCCCATCTTCTAAAAATCGGATAACCCCATTTGTTGCATCCAACTCAACTTGAATCCCAATCGGGAAGACGTGTGATGGAAACGTGTGTCCGATATCGACATTCGTCAGAATCGGAAAAGATTTCTCTCCGATGATTTCAAGCAACAAGTCGTTGAATGAGAAAGGGGCTGATTGATCTTGAAAATGCTCATGCTTCCCGATAATCAGACCCGAAATCTCATCAAACACGCCCGCCAACTTCAGCATACTAAGCGAACGTTCTTCTTCAGCCATCGTTTTGAACGAGTCTTCTAGAAATAGAATCGCTCCTTTCAAATCAGGATAATAATCCGACTTGAAGAACCCGGACATTGTGTTCAAATTTCCGCCAATCAACGTCCCTCGTTCCTTCCCTTCCCTTAAGGTGATCCACCCTTCATTCGGTTGGAACGTCTTGACGCGTTGTTGCGTCGACCAATCGAGCATCTCTTCCGTCCATTCATCAGGGATATGTAACTGAAACGGAGCCGTTCGTTCTAGACAGAGAATGTCTTTGACATATTGCTCCCCCGTTTCGAACATCCCTCCGTATTCACCGAAAGAGGGGACGATTGCTGGACCGTAGAATGTGACGACTTCCGTTTTGGCATAACAGGCCATCAAGATTGCCGTCACATCACTATATCCCATAATGATTTTAGGATGACGCCGTAATTGTTCATAATCGATATAAGGTAACAACGAGTTGGAATTCGTTCCACCGATTGTACTGATGATTGCTTTCACTTCAGGATCATGTAAAAATGCGTTCAATTCGTCAGCACGATCCCGAATGGACGAGGACCGATATCCTTCTGTTTTATATGTACATATGCCCTCTTTCACCTTGAATCCCATCCGCTTGAGCTGTTCAACTCCACGTTGGTAACGACCCTCAAACTGAACAGGTGCCGGAAAAGAAGGCGTAATGATTCCTATCGTATCCCCCATTTGCAACTTTGGCGGTTTAATCATGATCCCCACTCCACTCCCTCGTAACATCGTTATGACCGCATTATACCGTAGGAGCGGTAAATCATGCTTCAAAATAAATCAGGGTCTTCCGATAACGTTCTCACTTTCCGTACTTTCGCCGGACGTCCTGTCCATCCGAGTGCCACAAAGAAAAATGCACCTGCGAGTACGCCGAATAAAGCAGTCAGCCCTACTTGAATCCCAACAAATCCATACTGTTCTCCAAGTTTCACGAGGAAGAGCGGTGCAAACAGACAAGTCATACTGAGTGAAAAAAGACCTCCCCATACTCGTCGCTTTGCATTACCAATGGTGAACCAACCGAACGCGATCCATACACAAGCAACCAATCCTAGCGCACCAACCATCATCCACATGCCCACACCTCACCTTTTCGTTTTCCTTTCTATTCCCCATTTTTCTTGTGATTCCTACTATTTTTTCAAGTAATGAGAGAATTTCCGGGTAAAGGTAAATTAGACAAGATGCGAAACGGGACAACAAAGGAGTGAGGTGTGCATGCGTTCACGATTAACCTTTGCCTTAATCTTTCTCGGTCTTTTTTTAGTCGCCGTTTATTGGATGAGCACCTGGAATGACAACTTAGTCGAGGGACAGATTGAACGAGTCGATATCCCCCAAATATTGATTGAATCTACCGGATCCTCGGAAGAAGTCACATTGCGCGTCGTCTTGATCAATGATCAAACCGAAGTCACCGGCATCGTCAATAGCGTACAAGGGTTACAGAGCGGACAACTGGTGACAATCGAGGTCATCCCGACGGATTCGAATTTGAACATCGCACGCACCATCGAAGTCAACGCTCCATGATTTTTTGAAATGAAGCGTAACTTTTCCAGAACTGTGGAATATGAGAACAGAATCATAAAAAGGAGTGATCGGATTGATTTCAAATAAATTACTATCTGGAAAAGTAGCTTTTGTGACCGGGGCAGCCTCCGGAATCGGACGTGCCGCGGTCATCCGCTTCATTCAAGCCGGAGCGAAAGTCGCCATTGTCGATTTGAATGAAGAAGATGCGATGCGTCTCGCAAGCCTTGTCGGGGAAGAACGCGCCATCGGCATCAGTGCAGATGTGTCAGATGAATCTGCAATGAAAGAGGCCTACGAACGGACAATGGAACGATTTGGTCAACTCGATATCGTCTTCGCTAACGCCGGTCGAAACGGGACCATCACACCGATCGAACATTTATCATTGGATGATTGGAATGGAGTGGTGGAGACAAACCTCACGGGAACCTTTTTGACCGTCAAACATGCTATTCCCCATTTGAAAGAGAATGGCGGTAGTATCATTATCACTTCATCGATTAACGGGAACCGCTATTTTAAAAATTTCGGATTCAGTGGCTACGCGACGACGAAAGCAGGTCAAACCGGCTTTGCGAAAATGGCTGCTGCGGAACTCGCTCAATTCGGGATTCGTGTCAATTCCATCTGTCCCGGGGCCATCGATACGAATATTGACGATTCGACCAATCGAGACGATGCGTTGCTCGAAGAAGTCGTTATTCCAATCGAATATCCACTTGGGAATCAACCGCTTGCCGGAAAATCGGGCTCCGCGAAACAAGTCGCCGATGTCGTCTTATTTTTCGCGAGCAACATGTCGAGCCACGTGACCGGCTCTGAAGTATACGTCGATGGGGCTGAATCGCTCTTGTAATCGAAAAGCAGGTCACCTCACCCGAGGCGACCTGCTTATTTAAGGATTGGACTTTTCATGACCGCTTTTTGATAGAACGGCTGAAATCCAAGCCGTTCCATATTGCGACCAGACGCCGAATCGACTTTCGTCGTAACCGTCAACAGATTGCATCCAAGTGCTTTCGCTTCGGCAATTCGTTCCAAAATAAGTTGTGTCTGGTACCCTTTTTGCCGATACGTCGGAACGGTGCTCGTCAGAAACAACTCTCCAATCCCGTCTTGCGTGGCTAAAATCCCACCCGCTACGACAGCATCCTCTTCTCGCACGAGATAAGCATGATTACTCGGTAGTGCGTAAAAGCCTTTGGCTGTATCGACCGTCTCTTGAAGGATTGTGCCCGACTCGGCGAATCCAGCCGCAACGGCGTATGCCCACTCATGGAGTGTCTCATCCTTCACTTTTTCGACCTGAGTCGGTACAGATGTGGAGGCATGCTGTGTCAAATCCAACGTCCATACGTCCAAAAAATGATCGAGCGTGTAGTTACGTTCTTGCAATAAGCGGAGCAAGGAGTCTTCCGCTAATGGACAAACCTCAATATGTAGACGCGAGACATTTTTCCCGCGTACCCATTTTTCCATTTGATGCAGGTCGTAAAAGCTTGTCGGCC
This sequence comes from Exiguobacterium sp. SRB7LM, assembly GCF_015712685.1. GTDB lineage: Bacteria > Bacillota > Bacilli > Exiguobacteriales > Exiguobacteriaceae > Exiguobacterium > Exiguobacterium profundum. The sequence continues at coordinate 2,016,077 of NZ_VWVR01000006.1, forward strand.
GATTCAATCCAAATCCGACCGCAAAACTCATATTTCCCATTTTGAACACATGCCCTTTTCCTTCTACGTGTAGTTCCGCACCTTCATAGGGAGGGGTTTGTTTACGATGTCGAATGTAAGCAGACGTCCCCTCTGCTTTGATGCGTTCGATACGCCTTGCCAATTCTAAACGTTTCACGCTCTTCCCTCCCTTGTATATTCCATGTTGAGTGTAGCATATGTTCACGGTCGGATGAGATGACCGTATTGAATCAGCCGTTCCCGGACAGAAGGAACAAGTTCTACACACTCAAGGACCGTTTCCCATTCTTGTAACGTCACATCGACGACTTCATCTGCTTGCAGTGACAGTTGTTCGAAGTCGATTGGTTTCTCGCACACGAGACAATACATATCCAAGAAATATGTGCCCCGCTCAATCGTTGTCACGAACCGGAGTTGCTCAGGCAATACATATAGTCCCAACTCTTCTTTTAGCTCACGGACCGCACCTTGTCGACTCGTTTCCCCAGCCAAAATCGAGCCGCCCGTCCCTTCCCACAGAAGCGGATACGTCTTATCCGGATGACGCTTCGACAGCAATAATCTCCCATCTGGATTGAACGTGAACACTTCGATGACCGTGTGAAACGTATGCGGCTCTAATTCATCCCCACGAAAGTGCGTTCGACCGAGCGGTTGCCGGTTTTCGTCGAGTAAATCCCATACTTCTCGATTCATGGACGAATCTCATCAATCACGAACGAAGAGGAACCTTGAATCTCTTCGATAAAGTGAGATCCGAATAGCATGGCTGGTGTAAAGCTTCCGGCAAGCATCCCACCCGAACCGAGCAACCGCTTGACGACGGCGAGCGCCCCGTAAACAGTGAAGGCATACGTACTTGCCGTTTGAATACGGACGACTACTTTTCGTCCTTCCTCATTCGTTGCTTCGCCCCATACGTACGTCGATGATTTTTCACGTACAGCCTCGTCTGGTCCCGATACGTTTTCGTCGACATAACGGAGCAAGCGTTCCTGCACGGCCTCTTTTCCGAGAATCGGGCTGAACCATGACAAAGCGCGAGCAGCATAGGCGGCCGCTGTCGGTACAGGAACCCAAGTCGTAATATTCGGAATGTCCGTTGTGTAGTAGGCGGTCGAAACGTCTCCCCACGGAATCGCAATGGCGGTACGGCTTCCGCGACCAAAATCAATCGTTCTCCGCTTTGCCCCAATTGGAAATGATGATAATTTGCCGTTCACACGTTCCACACTACTCGACCCTAGTCCACGAACGGCCGTCTTCATGGTTCCTGGTGAGATGCCGGCTGCCGCCGAAAAGCCAAGAGCGAGTGTTGTCGCATCCGGTATCAACTCTTTTAATTTCCGCGCGACACAGTCGGTCGGAATGACATCAAATCCGACACCCGAGCATAAAATCACACCACGTTCTTTGGCTTGAGCCGCTCGCTGTTTAGAATGGACATATTCGAACACGTCGATTTCCCCGGTAATATCTAAGTAATGCGTACCTGTCTCTAGACATGCCTCGATCATCACTTGGCTCGTATCCGTGAAAGGACCTGCACAATGAAGGACTAAATCTACATCGTGAAGCGCCTCGATTGCGGCTTCACGACTCAATGCGAAAATCGATGTTTCGCAACCCAGTTCATCTCCTAGGCGATGAATCGCTCTTGCGTTTCGTCCGGCAAGAACCGGACGCATTCCGTCACGAGCGGCTTGTCGTGCAATCAGCTCACCCGTATAGCCATTCGCCCCATAAATCATCCATCTCATTTTTACCCCTCCTTATGTTAATGTATCCTTGTTCGTTTCCCTAAAAGAAGTTGAATCGAACGAAAAGATCTTGGATGACATCGATGATATACACACTTCCCGTTACAATAAGCAAATATCCGATTGGGATGAGCAGACTTTTCACTGTTTGTAGTTTTGTTATGTCTCCCCGATGCTGTAGTAGACGATCCACCAAGTAAAACAAGGTCGCTGCGAGAAGACTGAGCCATGACAAGACGAGCCCGAATAGTATATGTAAAACAAGCGAAGTGAACCACCTGAATCGTTTCGAACTGAGTCGATTCGCCAACCAGTCACTGCACCATGAGGTCACGACACCGTAGGTCAACATAATCGGAAAACTGACCGCTACATAGGCAACCGTCATCAAAAGGAAGCCATTCAGTACGCCACTCATTCCTCCATTTTCTCGTACACCCATCATAGTGACCCCACACGCTAACAGAATCGCATAGACGGGCGAAGCGATGGATGCTGTGACGATTTTACGATTCCACATCTGCACTCCCCCTAATCCCTTCCAACTTTACACGACCTGTTCTGAAAACGCACAAAAACCAGCCTAAATTCAGGCTGGCTTCGCGATTTGTTAATTGTTTGCAACTTCTCCGGCTTTCGTACGGACCGATTGCATCGCTTCCGTCCATGGAAGGAGTTGGTCGAGCATATCGTTGACCGATTGTGCTTGAACTTCTTTCGGAGCGAAATGCGTACCGTTCTCGAAGTCCGTGAAGAGTGAGAGTGCAGGATGGACACGTACGTGAGCGATTGACAATTCACTCAAAATGCCCCGTAAATGTTCTGTTGCCCGTGCTCCACCAACAGAACCGTATGAGACGATTCCGGCTGCTTTGTTGTTCCATTCGACGCGTAAGTAGTCGAGTGCGTTTTTAAGAGATGCTGAGATGGAATGGTTATATTCTTGGACGATGAAGATGAATCCGTCCATTTGCGCAATTTTCTCCGACCAGGCTGCAACGCCAGATGCGTCTTGACCCGCTTCGCCGAGAAGTGGCAAGTTGTAGTCTGCGATGTCGATGACTTCATAGTTGGCATCGCCACGTTTGTCGGCGAGTTCTTTCACCCATTCCCCGACCTGTGGACTGACGCGACCTTCACGAGTTGATCCTAGTACGATTCCGATGTTTAACATAGTAGTTCCTCCTTGGTTATGTTGTGATGCATCTGATTTTCCAAACAAGCGATTTAAGAAACTCATTTCATGCCCTCATATTCTTTCTCAAATGTTTTCGTGCTTCTGACCGTATCGATTGGTCGTACCATCGCCTCGATTTGCGAACGTTTCGCTTCGAGGAACGGCGGGAGTGACAACTTCTCACCGACCGTCTCGTACGGCTCGTCTCCCATGAATCCAGGTCCATCTGTCGCCCATTCGAACAAGATTTGCGGCGCGACACGTGCATAGGATGATTCAAAGAAGAAGCGATCGACGTAGCCAGAAGTCGGCAAACCGAACTGTTGGAGACGTGCTGTCCATTCATCGAGGACGCTACGGTCTTCGACACGGAATGCGACATGGTGCACGGTACCGAACCCTTGACGCGCTTGTGGAGATGTCTCGTCGTGAATGACGATCACTTGCGCTCCGTTTCCACCTTCACCTCCTTCAAAGAGATACACATCACCTTCTCGCCCGATCTCTTTAAATAGCATCACTTGCTCCATCACTTGTTTGAAATATGTGATATCGGCGATGCGAATAAAGATTGGACCGAGTCCCGTGATCGCGTATTCAAGCGGGATTGGACCGTTCTTCCACGGCTCGCCCGACGCGATGCCTTCGTTGAACTCATCCGAGATGAGTTGATACGCCTGCTCATCAAAGTCGAAGAACGAGAGCGTCTTCTTCCCGAACTGTTCTTGAATCCCTTCGTGCTCGACACCGAGACGGTCGAATCGACGGACCCAATACGTCAACGCTTCATCTGTCGGTACGCGGAACGACGTCTTCGCGATTTCATTTGTTCCGTGCTTACCTTTCGGGATACCTGGGAAGTCGAAGAAGGTCATGTCTGTCCCTGCGTTTCCTTTATCGTCCGCAAAGAATAAGTGATACGTTTGAATGTCGTCCTGGTTGACCGTTTTTTTCACCAAACGCATGCCTAACACGTGAGTGAAGAAATCGTAGTTTTTTTCGGCACTACTCGTGATTGCTGTGACGTGGTGAATTCCTTTAACATGATTCATCATTCTCTCTCCTTTTATATCTTGATTTCAAGATACATGATTAAAATTTTTTGCGGCTTCTGCCCGCTTTCCTATTTGTTTCAACTGTTCAATCGTTTCGTTTAATTGCATCCCTTCAAACACGGCGTTCATATGCTCCGTATGCTTAGGGAAAATATCTTGCATCAAGCGCTCTCCGTCATCCGTCAGCGCCGCGTATGTGATGCGACGATCGCTCGGACAAGCCTTACGAATGAGATACCTTTTTTCTTCTAACCGGTCCACGACGTACGTCATACTTCCGCTCGAGAGGAGAATTTTCTTCCCGATGACTTGAATCGGTTGATCTCCTTTATGATATAAAAACTCGAGTACGGCGAACTCGGTCGCGTTCAATCCGTAAGACGCCACTTCCTGCTTCACCAGGTCTTGTAACGACTGAGAGGCACGTAACAGCACAGTAATTGTTTTTAATGCATCAGATGGTTCCATCTGTCTCCCTCCTTTGTCCAAGAGAGCCATTAACTTAAATTTAAATATCTTTAATTCGAGATAAATATATCATGCGAAGATTTTCCCGTCAATCGATTTGATTTAAAAAATAAGACGGGTTGTTCCCGTCTCATTCCCCTCGCCGAATTACAGCCATTTCACGACCGAATCGATGGCCTTCATCAACGAATCCTAGGCTTCCATATAAGTGATGCGCTGCCTCGTTCTCGAGGTGATAGCCGACGACAATCGGTTTCCCCTCGCCGATTTCTTCAAGCATCAGCTCTGCCGCCTGTCGACCAATCCCTTTGCCTTGATGAGCATGGTCGATCATGATTCGGTAAATCCACAATGCATCCAACTCTTCAAGTTCTGTGTTGTACATGAGGAAGCCGACCATCGTCTCATCTTCATAAATCGCACGTGGACGTAATGTCGGTTCGTACATCGCTTGAAGTAACGAAATCGCATTCGGCTCCATATACGACTGTTGTTGGTCACTTAATGCCAATTGACAGCATGTATACCAATTTTGTGCATCGATCGGACGTAGTGAAATCATGTCATTCTCCTTTAGTCATATGTCTCATTTAAGTTTCTTGCATAAAATGCGATGGCACGCCGGTACCGCGCGATGCTCTCGTCCGCTTTCGGACTTGCAAGCAGTTCAAGTAACGTTCCCGTCGCTTCTTCATGGCGACCGACGTTGTAATGGGTCATCGCTTGAAATACCTTGAGCGCCCCGTGATTCGGGAATTGCTCAATCGCCTCTTTAAATAACTGTTCCGCCTCTGCGTATCGTCCGAGTGCCCGATACGTACTGCCGAGTCCGAGATATGATTCCGCCAACTCTTCCCCCGTCAACCCGAGTCGGATGGCCCGTTCATAATGCGGGACCGCTTGACGTTCTTCACCGAGCGAGTCATAGCACCACGCACAGTACGCATGTAGCCTCGGATTCTTTTCATCTTTCCGCAAGAGCGACAAGAACAGTTGCTTCGCCTGCTCGAGTTGTCCCTCCTCACGGAGACGAACGGCTCGATCAAACTCATTCTCTTCTGTCACGTCGGTCCCCTCCTGTGCGAATTCTTGATCTAACCATGCTTGTAACGTTTCATAATACTTACCGATATGTACTCCATCGACGAGTGCATGATGGGCTTGGACGGATAACGGCATAACCAGACGCTCGCCTTGACGTTCGAACTTGCCCCAGGCGATGCGCGGCACACTGTCATGTTGTTGCTGATGCGTCGGGTGCATGATACTCGTGAACGTGACCCACGGAACACTCGTGATATACAGTAAGTCGTCGGGCTCGTCATCCCCGACCACGACTTTATCGGCAGCTCGCTCCATCCGCGTCGTCACTTCCTGTAAGAATGTCGGTAAATCTTCATAGAACGTAGCCGCACAAAAGTTGAAGACATCCTCGTCTAACATGACCGTGAACGAAGGGTGGACCACCTCGTGTTCGACGACCTCTTCACCACGGATACGATAGCGCAATTCCGGAGTCGCGTTCGCCGCTCTCACCGCACCGTATAAAAAGAGTTTGAAGAACGATTGATTGCTCTCCTTTGCATATGTATATAGGTTCGTGACATCTACGTTTGCCGTCACGTTGAAATGTGGCGCATCAAACGCTTTGAAAAACTCGAAGTGCTTACGTCGTGCCCACGTCTCAATTTCAATTTTTTTCATAAAAACTCCCCCTCCTACGCTCTTACTGTAGCAGAGAGAGTGAATTCGCTCATAGCTTTTGTTTTAACTGTTCGTAATGTCCTTTTGCCAAATCAAAGTAGATGAAGTCTCCACGTTCGATTCGTTCGAGTGTCGCTTCGAATTCACGCCATCCACGTTCGACCTGTTCAGGTGTCAGCTCGCCGCTCTTGGTCGCCTCTTCAAACTCATCCTCATCCTTTTTGACAATATCTCCGTTCGGAAACACAAGAATATCGAGCAACAAGTCATCCATATAAGGGATACCCTCTTCTTCGCCGATTCGGTCAACGAGGTCGATATACCACTGCACGATTTCGCCTTCCGGATTGATCATCGCTGTCACACCGAACGGTTCATTGTCCGGGAAATATTGGAGCCAAGCAAACCCGGCATCCGCCACGATGAATTCTTCCCCTTTATGCTTTTTATATAATGGTGCCCGAACCTCATCGATTTGGAATAAGGCGACGACGCCTGAAAATTGTTCCGTCTGAACACGAATTTGCGCGTAGCGGTTCTTTAAAATCCGTTCCCAGTCTCGTCGATTCGCATACTTTCGTTTTGCCATATGGATCTCCCCTTTGGTCATCTCTGTATGATACAGTTCGCCAGAAGAAAGAAAGTTCCTTGTTAGTCATACAGGTTATGCTGATTGAACCAGACGAGATGACTTTGCTTCAAGCGTTTCCGCTCGACCATACGGACGAACGCGTCTGTCGAGATGAAACGGTTCCCGGGATGGAGGTCGGCCAGCATCAAGAGGATGAGGCGTGAACCTCGCTCTCCCTCTTGAAGAGAGATATGTTCCATCTTCCCTTCTCCGTTGAAGCGGTTGATGAACAGCTCGACTTTACACTCTTCTTTTAAGAGTCGGGTCGTCACATATGCGACTTGGCTGATGATCGACTCGAAGTCGTGATGTAACGTGTAGCCGGACGGCCCACTCAAATCGACTGCGAACGTGAACGTATCGAGCGATGTCTTTTGAAAGACTTTCGACTGGACTCGTCCAAGTTTTGCCGTCGCGACCCAGTCAATCTCTTTTACCGGTTCCCCTTCATAAGGCTTTGACCCCAGAACCTGCAGTGGATTCCGAAGTGGTGATGCGGTCAAAGGCCGGTCACCAAGCGCTAAACGTTTCGTGCCGACCGGTGGGTGTAACGTAAGGGACGGTAATACCGTCCACCGCTTCTCGATGGGGCACTCGAGTAAGTACGTCCCGAGATGAAACGGGAGCGTCACAGCAAGTATGCATTCTTCGATGTAGGCAGGACCTCGGAATTCAGCTTGAATGTGAAGCATCTGACGAGCCTGATCTGTCCGTAATGTCAAATCCAAACTATTCGGGGACCGGTCGTGGGCTGGAAAACTGAGCGCTGTATTGGATTTCAGCCGAACACGAACCGGAAGCCCGAGTCGTTCGACGACTTCACTTCCATCTAAAATCAGTTGTACCTCCGTCTCATCCCCGACAAAGAGAAGGGATTCATGGCTATGTATGTGAAGCCGAAGAGCTTGTTCCAACTGTTTCCGTGTCCGTTCAAAGAACCAAACGATGCCCGCAAGTAAACAAAGCGCATATCCGACAATCTCCATGTACGGGACGAATACGAGAATCACCCCAGCGAATCCATAAACCGGAATCCATTGTTTCTGTAGGGCGTTATGTGTCGAGAAGGTCATCTTCAGCCCTCTACCGGCACAGAGACGGTGTCTAAGATGTAACGGATAATGTCCTGTTTCGTCGATTTGATGCCTCCTTCAAGCGTCAACGTCAAACGATGGGACAAGACATAAGGTGCCACGGCTTTCACATCTTCCGGAATGACGTACAATCGATCGTTCAGATAGGCATAACTTTGAGACGCTCGCATGAGCGCGATGGCTCCACGTGGACTGACACCGACCTCGACGGATGCATGTTCCCGGGTCGCGTGAACGAGCCCGAGTAAGTAATCGAGGACATCATCTTGAATCGATACTTGCTTCACTTCCTCCTGAGCACGGCGTAACTCGTCTAACGTCGCAACCGCCACTACGGTTTTCCTCGTTTGGCGCATCACTTGTAAGAGGAGTTCTCTCTCTTCCGCAACATCAGGATAACCGACTGGAATCGAAATCAAGAAGCGATCGAGTTGGGCATCCGGTAAGGAGAACGTCCCCGCTGATTCAATCGGGTTTTGCGTCGCGATGACGAAAAATGGTTTCGGCATCGGATATGTCTCTCCCCCGATGGAAACTTGTCGTTCTTCCATCGCCTCAAGCAAGGCGGACTGCGTTCGTGGAACCGCTCGGTTGATTTCATCAATCAAGACGATGTTCGCAAAGATTGGTCCTTGGCGATGATCGAACGTCTGCGTCTGCATGTTGAAATAGTCTGCTCCGATCACATCAGACGGTAACAAGTCGGCCGTGAATTGAATCCGGGAAAACACCCCGTCGAAGCTAGCCGCAATTGTTTTGGCAAGTAACGTTTTTCCCGTGCCTGGCACATCCTCTAATAGAATATGTCCTTCCGCGAGTAACGCCGTACAACAGAGGCGTACGACATCCTCTTTTCCTAAATACACTTCGTTCAACTGTTTGATGACCTGCTCCATGCCCATATGACGACCTCCATTTTTTGTCTTAATCAAACTTTACCTTTTTATGGTAAGATAAACAACAAATAGTCTGAAAATTCAAAAGGAGGTACCCTCTTGCGCTGGACGAACAAGTTTCTTCTCATGATTGTCGCCACACTCCTCGGCACCTTTACGATAATGGTGATTGCGACGAGTGTATTCGAGTGGCTCTATAACCCGGAAACGATACCGGTCGAGGAAAGTCATAGTCTTCCAACTGATCTCCTATCGGATGAGGATGATGGAATTTTAATTGGTGAATCCAAAGCAGATTACCCGTTTGAATTGGATCCTCAAAAAGGAAAACATCACTTTTTTGAGAGAATCACGGGATCTGGAGAATCAACACGACGAAATCTCGGACTATTCGTCGCTTTGATCGCATTCTGTTGCTTCAGTTTCTATGTCTATCGAAAACGAAAACGGCATTTGACGAACGCACGAGATGATGATGATTCAAGCATAGACCCGCTTGTAGAATCGCTACAACACAAGAACGCCTCGTCCGTTTCGACGCTCACAGCGTTCACGAACGTCCCGATTCGCGATGCACTGATCACATTCAACCAATCTCTCGTACCAGTCAAGCGATTGCGTGCTCATGAGACATTGCAAGAGTGGTTCCAACGCATCGATTTACCGATGAACCCGTCCGTTTATCATGCGGTTCGCTACGGCACCTCTTCAGGTGTGACGATTTCTGAAGAAGATACACTTCACTTCAAGAGAACACTCGATACCTACGCGACACGTCCTCACCCCGAGTGAGAATGTGCACAGGTTCTGCTTTTTCATCATGAATGATAAAATGGTGGAAAATGTCAGTTAAGGGGATGGAAACATGAAACGATGGGCGATATTCGGATTAAGTGCACTTTTACTCACGGGTTGTACAGATACGGTGGCAGACAATCCAATCCCAATCGAATCACCCGATGAACCCATCACCGAATGGACGCGTGAGGACTTTAAAGACGTCTATGACCAATACGAACAAACGAAACCGCTCCTTACTGCCCTTGAACAACAAGGAATCAAACCGTTTCGGGAGACGTTCGAACGGGTCATCATCGCCGGCAACGGTCTCGAGCATACGTATGCGGATATTTACCCATTTAAGCTCGATGACGGGACGTATGCTACCATTTTCGATAGTCAGGACGGAACGGTGATCAATGGTTCTGAGTCGGTCGCTCCGCTATTTTGGCAAGAGGAATCCTTCCTTCAATACGTCGAAGAGATTGAAAATCGGAAATTCGGTACAAGTGCCCCACCTACCGATGTCGTCCTCACGCAGGATGAATTCCAAACGGTCTATGACCGCCATGCCTACACGTCAGCCCTCCTCGTCGAACTCGATGAAGCGGGCGTCGAACTGGCACGGGAGCCAATCGATGACGTGATCATTGCCGGGAACGGCGTGACCGAAGTCACTGCCGACTTGTTCGTATTCGATGTCGAGAGCGGGTATGCCATCGTATATGATCAGGACGGAGAAATTTTAAAAGGCCCCGAATCCATCTCACCGCTCTTTTGGAACGAGAAGGACTATGAGGACCTGTTAGCCAAGAATGAAAGTTAATGCGTGTCACGTTGTAACTTACGATATTCCAGTAACAACTTGAGCCATTGTGCCGGTTTGTCGCTGGAATCTTTTTTGTCCCGACGATGTGCTGTGACGTAGGTGTGCCATGAGATGGCCCGATACACGCATCCCAATTCCTCCGCAATCTTCATATGACGCTCGAGTATTTCTGTTGGCGCGACGTGTCTCCATTCTTTCAAATAAACCTTTCGTAACTCATGGATTTTCTCTATCCATAATGTATCGTCCTCTTCCGGCAATAAATCGAACAAGATGTTCCAAAAGACACGCATGCTAAAGAATGGATGTGTGATTGTTGCATCTCCCCAATCGAGAATCACCGGTTGATTGCTTTCAGGCTCCCAGAAAATATTCCCTCCATGCAAATCGCCGTGGTCGAGACTCATCGGTATACCACTTTCTAGTTCTTCACACATCGACAGAAGTTCAGGTTTTAGTGCCAACACTTCTTCCCGCTGCACCCGCTCCAGATTTAGACTCATCTCAACGAACGTCGATTCGATTTCCTCCCTGAGCATAGACGGACGACGGTCTGGAACCCCCATTTTTAAAAGTTGCTCCGTCTCACCACTCATTCGTTGCTGTAATTTGGCATACTCTCGTAGCGCAACCTCATACTGTTCCTGATCAGGTACATCACGTAACGGGTGACCGGAAACTTTTCGCAAGATGAACCATGGATGAACCGGATGCACAGCGACTACGTCTGGCACGAGCCCAGGCAACATATGAGCAAGATATTGTGACAACATTCCTTCACTCTGACTGATTGAAGTGACCGCTTTAGCATAGACGCCATTGCCATGAACCAGATACGTCAAATCCGTATCTTTTTCTAGATGCCACGTCTCATTCGAAATATATTCATCAATCCACTGATCAAACTCATGCTTGAGATCAGTGTTTTCCCAGAAAACAGATAGTTGTTCCATATTCGTCCCCTTCCAATTTATGCTATACTCAAATCAATAAACGACCACTAGGGGAGCCTTCGGGCTGAGACGGCATTTGCCGGACCCTTTGAACCTGATCTGGCTCATACCAGCGTAGGGAAGTGGCTTGGAATACGTCTCTGTATGTCCACGCCATTTTTCCGTCTGGAAACGTGGCGTTTTTATTTTGAAAGGAGACTATTCATGCGTATTCAACAACTCACTTGGATGGCGATGCTCGTTGCCATCGCCGTCGTCGGTTCGATGTTCATCTCGATTCCTACAGGTGTCGCCCGCGCTTATCCGATTCAACATATGGTGAACGTGATTGCCGCAGTCACCGTCGGTCCAATCGGAGCCGTTCTCGTCGCTTTCGTCACCGGACTCATTCGCGTCATGACCGGTACAGGATCACTGCTCGCATTCCCTGGTGGCATGATTGGCGCGTTTCTTGCCGGCATTTTCTTCGTTCGCACGAACCGCGTCTATGCGGCCGCTCTCGGAGAAATCATCGGGACCGGCGTCATCGCTTCGTTGATTGCCGTCCCGTACGCAAAACTGTTGATGGGTTCGACGTTCGGTGCATTTTTCTTTGTCCCGGCGTTCCTTGCCTCTAGTTTGACGGGCGCGCTTCTCGGTTGGCTCGTCTTGTCGCGTGTCAAACAGTTGCGACCGAGCGTACTCAAATAAAAGCTCCCTTTTTGGATGAAAATGGTAAACTATAGACAACATCTACAGAGGAGGGGTTTTATGTCTCGTTTCAATCAACTTGTAGCGGGTGGTATTTTGTTGTTTTTGTCCGGACTCTTATATACGCTCGAACGCATCGCACTCTACATACGTTGGTACGCCGAAATCTCAACCGGGAGCTGGTTGGAAAAACCGTCGTTTGTCGATCCATTTCTCCAAAACTGGTTCGTTACCTTGTTTCTCTTTGCCGCTATCCCCTTCTTCTTGGCAGCTATGAATGTCACGCAAAAAATAAGTCCATCCGAGAATCCGACCGACTCATGACGGTCGGTTTTCTGTATGATAGACCCAAATCGCTTCACCATTCCATTCATCGATTAAGCCGCTGTCGACAAAGCCGTTCTTCGCATAAAATCGTTTCGCGACTTCATTCTCTTGATGGAGACTGAGGATGATATCATCCACGTCGTATTGTGTCTGGATGAATTCCACTGCCATGCGTAGGCACTTCGTTCCAATGCCTTTCCCCTGTTCGTTTTGATCAATCATGAAACGGTCGAGCCACATGTAACGTTCTGACTGGTTTTCCGCTCCGACCATCATGAAGCCAACCGGTCGCTCGCCTTCATAAAATGCAAAGCTCTGCCAATTGTATTTCGTATCCTCAATCATCTCTCGAAGGGATTCGGCATTCGTCTCGATGAATCGAGATTGTTTCTCGTCCACTGTCAGGGCGATGACCGCCTCTCGATTGACTGCATCAACCGGTTGAATCGTGATTTCGTTTACTTTCATACATTCACCTCATTGATTTTCTCTCTTCCATACAATTTCTCCCGTAAAAAGTTTCTTCTCCCGTATCTTCGAAGGCTTGTATTCGCTACACTAACAATAGAAAAGGAGGGGATCTTATGTTCCGAATCGGAAGTATCTTTATTCCCGTATCAGATGTAGAACAGTCTCTGAACTGGTATACCACTTATTTTCATGCCCAAGAAATCGGGCGCTGGGAAGGGGGCATCGGAATCTGTCTGCCAGATGGCTCAACTCAACTCGGATTGATTCAAACTACTTCAACGCAACCCACAACATTTAAGGATGCGTCCGGACAAGCCCATGTTTATTTCAATATCATCTGTGAAGACATCCAGCTCGCGTATCAATCGTTCGAACAAGCAGGGTTAATTGCGACCCCGCTTCACGATTTCGGTGGTATGTCCTGTTTTGACGTACGAGACCCGGATGGACATACGATCAGCCTCATCTCAGAAGAATTGACTTCCCCGTTCCACCGTGATCGAGTGAAAGAGTTGCAAACGAAAGGAAACAACCAATGAAACAAATCCATCATATCTGTATCCAAACCCCGGATTATGCCGCATCGAAGTCATTTTACGAAGCGCTCGGTTTTGAACTCGTCCAGGAGTCGCCAAACTTTCATACGCGTGACTTCAACAGTTGGCTCAAGCTCGGTGATTTTTATATTGAGCTCCAGACTGCTAAAGCGGATGAAACGTTACAAGACTACTCGAAACATGCGGCCGGTCCCGTCCATTTCGCCCTCTATGTAGATGACCTCAAAGCGGAAGTCGCACGACTCGAACAACTCGGCGTCACGTTTTTACCGAAGCACGGTGGCAACATCTACTTCGTCGTCGATGGACATTTAAGTAAATTAAAAGCACCGGAAGGAACCATCATTGAACTGCGTGATACGTTCGAGATTACATAATCAGAGCTTCACAGTTATCCAACAAAACCAGGTCCATGTTTGCATGGGACCTGGTTTTGTTATGCACTCTTAAAGACATAGATGTCCTATTTGAAGTAAAACGAATATATCACCTCGGTCATGAAAGCTCACGATTTTTTCTAAATGACCGTTGAAGTGAAATGAATTGTGCGACCAGAAGTAACCCATTTGAAAGAAGTGTCATTGCTAACAAGTCCACCCAAGAGTAAACCACTACACCCGTCACCTTTAATGCTATTGCCACTCCAGCAAACAAAACAGCAAACTTCGATGTAGAACCAATCAGTTTCCTTAGTTCCATTTTATATTCAGATTTCTCAACAACGTTTGCATACTCCATACCTGAGACAATATAACGAATCCATACATAGAGACTTAGAATTGCTATAACACTCAATAAAATATATGAAGACTCAGTGTTGAATATACCTGAAAATCTATTCAATAGAACGACTACTCCCAAAAATCCAATGAACAAAACGAAAGCCTCGGCTATAAAGTACAACATCCGCCTTTCTTTATATTCGTCATTTGGTAAAAACATTGTGACCCATGATTCTTTCATCTTTTACTCCTCCCAGAATAAATCATTTAGAGTGACGCCCAGAACCCTCGCAATGGCAATACAGAGTTTCAAAGAGGGATTATATTTATTCGATTCGATCAAACCGATTGTCTGTCTAGTCACACCGATCGCCTCTGCCAAATCGGTTTGAGTAAGATTCTTTTCTACTCGATGTTCTTTTACTCTATTTCCCATGTCTGTCTCCTAATTTAGTTGCGCAATACCTAAAATGTAATATATATATTCCATTAACGCAATATATATATTACATATTTTTGATTACGAATGAATCTCCATCACACTTTCTACGTTTTCTCTGTTCATAAGAAAGGAAAGGATACAGTAACTACATTTTGAGTTAGGAGATCACTAATGAAATATCTCGATTATTGGAGCTACTTGTCACTCTCTCTGGCAAAGCTCTTCTTTTTTAGCTGGTTGACCGCGACGGCGTTCGACTTCTCGTTTTTCCTCATCAATTTGGCGACGATTTTGCTCCTGACGAGTTGGGCACTCGCCGTGTCTTATCCGATCCGCCGATGGATTTTATACGTTTCTCTGTTCCTGCACAGTACCCTGCTCGTCTCGGACGTCTGGTACTATCGCTATTTTGAAGACTTATTATCCGTCGCCTTACTATCTGATATCGGGCAGATGGGAGATGTCGGGGGTGGCTTCTTGACGCTCATCCGCCCAATCGATGCGTTCTTCTTCATCGACCTCATCATCTACGGTTTGATTTTGCGTTATATGAAACGTCATCCTGTCCGTGAAGGGAAGCGGAACGGAAGACGATTGGCGCTCGCTGGCTTCGCACTCGGATTCCTTCTCTTCACAATCCCTCTCACCCTCAGTTTTCAGCGTGGAGAAAAGTGGATCGCAGATGACCCCATCTCGAATATGCGTGAATACTATCATCTTGGATTTTGGGGCTATCACGCGATGGATGTCGCCCGAGGCGTCGAACGTGCTATGGGATGGAACGAAGCCCTGACAGACGAAGAGCGTTCTCAAATTCAAGCACTCTCTTATCAAGAATTAAGTGCCCCAAGTCCAGATACGAACGTTATCGTTTTACAACTCGAATCATTCCAAACATCCGTCATCGATCAACAGATTGATGGACAGGAACTGACCCCGAATTTGAACCGACTGCGACGTGACATGCTTTACTTCCCGAACGTGTATCATCAAACGCATGAAGGGCGAACGTCTGATGCAGAGTTCATCGTCAACACGTCACTTTATCCTGTCAAATCTGGTTCCGTCTACACGCGTTTCCCGGGAAATCAATTCAGCGCGCTCTCTCAATCCTTGAATGAGGCGGGCTACGATACGGCAGCCATGCATTCGTTCCGAAAAGACTTTTGGAATCGCGATGACTTTTATGACAATATCGGGTTCAATCATTTCTTTAGCGACAAAGACTACCCCGATCAAGGAATCATCGGGATGGCACTCAACGATCAGGAATTCTTAAATACGTCGGTCGGATTTATGGAAGAGTTGGATGAACCATTTTACGCATTTTTAGTCGCTTTAACGAGTCATACACCGTACGATATCCCGGAAGACGAGAAGCGGTTGGACCTATCTGATATTGACGACCCCCTTCTCGAAAATTATTATCATACCGTCCATTTCGTCGATGCCGCTGTCGGTCAGTTCATCGAACGACTGAAACAAGATGGGCTGTGGGATGAGACGCTTCTCGTCATGTATGGTGACCACGATAGCGGTCTGACGGCGCCAGGAGAAGAGATGGCTACCCTCGAAGAAGTGGATTCGACGGTTGACGCGTTTCAACTTGACCGTGCTGTCCCTCTCTTCATCAAACCACCTGGACCGACGACAGGAGAAGTCATGGAGGCGAGTGGTGGACAAATCGATATCGCCCCGACGATTCTCGATTTACTTGGAATCTCTCCAGCATATATGCTTGGCGACTCCCTATTAAATGATACGTCAAATCTAACCGTCTTTCGGACGGGCGCTTTCCGATATGAAGATCATTACTATGAACCAGACTTGACCGAACGTACTGGTAACGGCACATGCTATTCCATTGAGACGGAAGAACAAGTCGCATTCGATCGATGCGCCCCTTACATCGACCGTGCGGCCAGTCAACTCCGGCTCTCGGATACCATCATCGAGAAAGATGCCCTCTCGCAAATGAGTCCATGAAAAAACTCCCGAGCTATTTGTCTCGGGAGTTTTGTTCAGTAAGCTTTACGCAATGTCGCGATATCAAGCTTTTTCATGGGCAGACATGCCTGTACGACCTGTTCAATCTGCTTTTGCGAACCTACCGTCATTATCTCTTCCATTTCCCACGGGATGATTTGCCAGGAGATGCCATAGCGATCTTTCAGCCAACCACACTCCTCTGCTTCCGGTACAGCCGATAGCCGCTCCCAGTACGAATCGACTTCTTCTTGCGACTCACAAAAAGCGATGAGCGACTGGGTCTCGTTAAACGAAAATGTATGATTTTCATTACTGTCCATCACGACAAATTCTCGACCGGATAAGACGAAACGAGCATAGTTGATTTTCCCGTCAAGCTCGTCCCCGTCTTCTTCCGTGTATCGTACCGTATGTCCGTCCAATACATATGAATCTTTGAAAATAGAGATCCAATCGTTCATCGCCGCCTCGGCACGACCGAACGCTTCTTTGACAAACAATAGACATGGCGTCACGAGCTGAATGTCCATCCCGCCATCATGCATGATTTGCCAAGAAACCCCGTAGCGGTCCTGCAACCACCCATAACGCTGACTGAAGTCGTACGTGTCTAATGGAATCAAGATATCCGCTCCGTCAGATAATCGTTCCCAAAGCGCATTGATTTCTTCCGTCGTCGGAAGCGACACCATGTAGGAAATGGACGGATTCCGTTCATGCACCTTCCCTCCCCCAAGCAACTGAAAGAATTGTCCAGCGAGTGATAGCGTCACAATCGTCGTATCGCCTGCTGGTGAACTTGAAAATCTCGTCGTATAGTCGACAAACGAATCTGGAAAGATGGATACATACCACTCGGCAATCTCTTCAACGTCCTGCTCAAACCAAATACATGGAATCACGGGTTGCGTAATCATGAGAATGTCTCCTTTCAGACTTCATGCAAACGATAGACCTCACGGACGGCGAGAAGCTCTCCGGCTTCATCACGATACGCCTGATAGTGCGACGACTGGATATGGTGATTGAGTGCATTTTCATCCTTATACTTTTCATAGAAGACAAACGTACCTGGTGAATCGATCGCCTCGTGAAGAACGTACGCGAGACATCCTTCTTCCGCACGCGACGGCGGAATCACACGGTACAGCGCGTCACGTAACGCCTCTTCTTTTCCGGGATGGGCTTTCAAGATTGCAGTAATGACGATTTCCATACAGTATTCCTCCTTAGATAATGGACCTGCCTTTCTGTTCCCGAATCCACTACAATCTATCCCAAAAAACGGATATCTCATCATACGAGACATCCGTTTCTGCTTATGACTTTTTCTTTTGTCGGAATGGCCACCAGACACCATCGCCAAATGAAATCGTAATGGCTGGGATCAAGAGGGGTAACACAATCAAGCCATACAATAACAAACCGGTGATGACGATTGTCGCGATCTGGACGAGACTGAGCACGCCTGACGGAATCATGGCACCGAACGTCCCGGCGAGGATGACCGCGGCTGTCATAATGACGGTACCCATCTTCGTCATCGAGTGGATGAGCGCCTCACGGACCGTCTTCCCATTGATTGTTTCTTCCCGGAAGCGATCTAACAAGAAGATGGAGTAGTCAATTCCAAGGGCAATCAACATGACAAATCCAAAGAACGGAACGGCCCAGCTAATCCCGTCATAGCCGAGTCCTTCTACAAAGATCAGCTCTGTGATTGCCGCTGACGTATAGTACGTCAAGAGAAGCGAAGCAATCATATAGAGTGGCATGATCATCGAGCGGAACAGTGCTGTCAAAACGATGAACAACGTCACGAGCATGATGGCTACCGTTCGATTAAAATCATTCGTCGATGTTTCATTTAAATCGCTATTGATACTTGAGATCCCGGCATATCCGATGGTCGCATCCGCATACGGTGTTCCCGTCACGGCACGATTCATCGTCTCTTTGATTGTCTCAACGGTATCAATCGCTTCTGGCGAATACGGGTCCATCTCTAAGACGACCTCGAGCTGAGTCGCCATTCCTTCATCGAAGACATATCGTTCGACTGCAGGTGAGAACTCATCTGATGTGAGCGTCCCTTCCGGAAGATACACGCCTGTCTCCCGAAGCGCATCTGCTTCACTCAACTGTTGTAAGAACGAAACGGCTTCGCCGAGACCAGACTCAATTTGTCCTAGCCCGTCGTTCGCTTCCGCGACACCTGTCGCCAGTCGCGCTAACCCGCTACCAAGTTCACCGACCTGAGAACCTTGTGCACTTAATGCGGACGCCGCTTCGTTGATTCCTGACTCAATTTGTGTGAGGCCAGCTGATACTTGACCGAGCTGTCCGACTGCGGCCGGGATGTTTTGAGTCGCTGTCAATCCTTGCCCAATGAGACCAAGTTGACCATTCAACTGATTTAGTCCCGCTGCTGCTTCTGCAAGCGGTGCCCCAGCATTGGTTGAACCGCTTGGTAGTTGTCCAACAATCCCGTTCAATCCTTGCTCAATCTCATCCAATCCAGTTTGAACATCCCCGAGACCCGTCTGCGCTTCAGACAAGCCATCGCTGACTTCACTGAGCTGCGTATCGACATAAAAATCATCGATGACTTCACCAGTAGGACGTGTGAGCGCACGGACACCATTCACACCTTCGACTTTTTCAAGCTCACTTGCAAACTTTTCGATATAGGGAACTTCTGATTCTGTAATGGCTTGATCTTGTCTCAAAATGACTTGTACCGGAAGGGATTCCCCTTGACCGAACCCTTCTGAGATCAAATTCAGTCCACGAACTGAATCGTACCCGTCTCCAATCTCATCGACCGTATTGAACGAACGGGCATCGTCATATGTGAATAAGACAGGTACTGTAATCAACCCGACGACCAAAATCGATACGAACGGGCGATTGACCGACAATCGGCTCAAGCTAGCCCAAAGCTTGCTGTCATGATGCTCGCCTGCCTTTTTCGACGGCCAAAACAGTCGCTGTTTGAGCGTCGCCATAAAGAATGGGACGACCGTGAAAAGAATCAGCAGCAACACCGCAATCCCGACTGCGACGGCGACCGCTGATTTAAAGATTGGAAAATCAGCAAATCCGATGGCGGCAAAACCGACGAAGACCGCGAGTCCACTGATGAGGACCGTCCGTCCTGCCGTCTTGTACGTATTGACGATGGCGTCTTCGATGGCATGTCCTGCACTGAGTTCTTCTTTATAACGGCTAAGAAGCAGGATACAGTAGTCTGTCCCAATCCCGAACAAGATGGCGACAAGAAAGATCTGCGTGTAGTTCGACACCGGGAACCCGAACCAATCCACGAAGAACGCGACAAAGGATTGACTCAATAGATAAGTGAATCCGACCGCGATGAGCGGGATGAACGGGGTCACGATGGAACGGAAGACGAGAAGGAGTAATCCAAAAATCAACACGACCGTGATGATTTCTGTCTTTTTCAACCCTTCTTGTGCACTTAAGTTCACATCATTGTTAATGATTTCTTCCCCGGTGATATATACTGTCTCCTCTTGCGGGAGCACGTTTTCACGGACATCATCAGCAAACGCATTGATTTCTTCCGTCGTACCTTCTACCGTGATGGGGACGAGAACGATGCGTCCGTCTTCCGAGACAAGCTGTGCCTCTGTCTCTTCACTTTCAAACGGATTGAGAACATCCGTCACGACCGTTTCGTTTTGTTTAAGTTCTTCGATGACACGCGCGACATCTGTTCGCTCCGTCTCTCCGATTGATTCAAACTCATAGACGAGGGAGATGGTCTTGTCACTCTTCCCGGCTTCATCTAAAATCGCTTGTGCGCGTTGTGAGTCCATGTCGTCCGCAAGTTGGAAGCTCCCTGCCTCTTCTGCTTGTTTCGTTAAGTTCGGTGCTGCGACAAATAATGCTGCCGTCAATACGATGAGGGAAATGAAAATTCCCCAGCGCCATTGAATGATTTTATGCATGTGTTATTCCTCCCCGATTCGGAGCAATTGCTTTATTTTTCGGAACGTCCGAACAAACTGCTCGATTTCAATTTCGTCTACTTCTCCATCGATGAGGGATTCCACATATCGATAGACGGCACCGTCCACTTCTTCGACGAGCCGTTTCCCTTCTGGGGTCAATTCAATCAATCGTTCCCGTTGATCTTGTCCTCGTCGACTCGTGACGAGTCCTTTGTCGACCAACTTTTTCAGGCGATTCGAGACCGCACTTTTATGGACACCTTGTTTTTGCGCCAATTGCCCAGCCGGAGTTGGTCCAAACTGATCGAGTAACTTCAACAGTTGGAGCTGTTCGCGCGAATACTCGCGCCATACGTCCCCTTCCATCGCTTCGATGACATGTTCCGTCCCATGGAACATCACTTCTTCAAACAACTGCACCGCTTCGCGCATCAATGCTTTCATTTTTAGTTTACCCCCTAAACTAGATGATTATAGTTTATGCCCTAAACTAAATGGCGTCAAATAAAAAGACCGATAAGGAGTGCCCTTATCGGTCCATGTTCTTTTCGATGGTTTCTGCCACACGTAACCCAGACAGATAGGCACTTTCGAATCGCGTTCGTCCGGATGGATCATCGGACTCAAGGAAGATGTCCCCTGCTAAATAGATGGGATGACGGCTTACTTGATAAAACGGCTCATGCCATATATCTTTCGCTTGCGCGTAACGCCAGCGTTTCAATTGCCGTGATCGGATGCCGAGGTCTCCGACTTCCTCACGCACTAACCGCTCGATTTCAGCAAGTGTCTCTGCTTCCGGTCGCTCATACCAGTCCTCACTCCACGTCTCTTCCATATAGACACTTATAAGTGATGTATCGGAGATGCCTTTTTGCCGATTATCGACGATTTTTAATACACCAGGTACCAGTTCTTGATCGAGAATACCGTCTGCTCCAATCTGCACATCACCGGCACATTCAAAAAGACCGACGAACGTCGGCGCATATACGAGACGAAGTAGCGCGGGTTTGATCTGGTCGACCAAACTCCCTAGTAGTTCGAATGACTGTGGAAGCGGTGCCGTCATCACGACTTGATCATAGGAACGCGTCGTCACGTCTGTCTTGACTGTGACGGTTCCGTCTTCTTCCACTTGAACGTTCTCCACTCGTTCATTCAACTGTACGGTCAAATCTTCAGCTAAACGCTTAGCGAGGGCATTCATCCCATCAATCGCGACATAACGTGGATAAGGGTCGGCATACCAGACTTGCACCCAGTTCGCATTCATCCACGACTGTACCTCTCGTTCGAGCTCTTCTCCACGCACCGTGAAATATACCGCTCCATGGTCGGCTCGTCCATCACCGATTCGACGCGTCGCCAAGCGTCCCCCGACGCTTCGACTCTTTTCAACCAGTTCGACGTCATGACCTTGACGCGCGAGTTCACGCGCTGCGATGATTCCGCTCAGACCGGCCCCGATGATCCCAATCTTCATTCCGCATTCCCCTTTCTCTTCATGAAGATTGTAGCACGTTCATTCAATTTCCCCTCTGTTTGATATGCTTCAGGCTGGCTTGTTCCATTGTTCGTCGTAAGCCCGACGCGTGTCTTCATACATGACAGCGAAGCGCGCAACGACTAACGGGCGAACAAGGGAAGTCGCAACTAACAGTGACCAGGATGACAAAATCGGTAATTTGAAAACAATACTCAGCGTGAAACCCGTCAAAAAGACCGGAATCATTGGCAGGATCAATTTAAATGCTTCCCATTTCTGTCCACGCATCATCCCACGAGATTTTGTAATTGCTTCTGTTGGGGACAAATGAGGCTCATCTCGCAATATAAAGAAAGTGAATGCGTAAGAAAAGTACTTTATGATTCCTGGAACGATTAGAAGCAGCCCCCACAATAGTTGGAAGAGAACCATGAGTAGGAATGTGGCCAAATTTAAGCGGTAATTCTTCCGAAACGGTTTAAATACATCTTGAAAATGCAATTCCTTATTTCGCACCGTATCTAAAATGACCCAGCTGTATCCGACATACATCGGAAGAGACATCACATATAGGATGAGTCCAATCACACTGATCATCATAAGAATAGTAGAACTGTGTTGGATCCCGTAATATGTCGGATCTATCATAAGCCACACTTCTACTAATATCGCCATTGCAAAAGACCAACCGATGAGTTTCCCCGTTCTTCCTTTCAAGGCCTCATGTGTCCGTTCCGTCCATGTTTGAATCATTCTACATCTCCCCCTGACTGATACCTTTATATACGGAGCATAGTAAGAACACGTTTCAAATTCATATAAAAAAGCAGAGATTCACTCTGCTCGCTCGTCCGCTCGATATTCCAATATGTCTCCCGGTTGACAGTCGAGTGCTTCGCAAATCGCTTCAAGTGTCGAAAAACGAATCGCTTTGGCCTTCCCGTTTTTTAAAATCGACAAGTTCGCCATCGTAATCCCGACTCGCTCCGACAGTTCCGTCACACTCATTTTTCGTTTCGCCAACATCACATCCAGATTCACAATCATCGCCATTTCTCTCACCTCAGACCGTCAAATCGATTTCTTGTTTCATGTCGATGGCGCGCTTCAATAGTTTCTGTAACAACTCAGCAAAAACCGCAATGACAAATGCGGCGAAGACGAAGACGAATCCGATGACTAAAAATCCTGGCGAGTCGTCACGCTCAGCGAACCAATAGAAGAACGGGAGTGTCGCCATATAGATGGCCGTGATGGTCAGCGCACAATATTTAATGATCCGAAGTGCTTTCACCGCCCGATAGGAGAATGCCTCATTCCGGTCAATCAATCCAAGTAAGATGAATGACTGTGACAAGGCAACGAAAAAGGGAATCGCTGCTACATACATCCCTCCAATAATCGGTCGCATCGAATTTGCAATCCATCCTCCGCTCTCCACCGCCTCTCGCCAAAGGAAAGGGAGTAAAAAGATACAGGCCGCAAGAATCGGGAGAGCTAAGACAATCACCGATAGTTTTAAAAAGACGGTTTCTCGTTTCACCTGTCATACACCTCACTCATTTTATTTCTTTTATCATACGCCCGTTTTTATCGTTTATCAATAAATATTTATCGAAAAAAATAGACCTCGAGATGTACTCGAGGTCTACTTCATTCATTTCATTGCTTCTAATTCACTTTCGGTCACCCATTTATGATTTGTGACCTCTTCTCCGTCTTCAGTCGTGTAATCAACCATGTAAACGGTCGTCTCTTCCACTGTATCGATAGTCGCTTCTGCGCCGTCCATCCCTTCCATATGGTCGGCAGCCAATACGACCTCATCCCCTTCAGACAACGGCGCCTCGTCCGGATTATCCAGTTCTTCGTGAATCACCCATTTGTGATCCTCTACCGGGTCACCACCTGTAGTCGGTGTATAGCTGACGGCGTAGACCGTCGTATCATATGCACCGACAATCGTCGCCTCCACGCCTTCCATGCCCGGCATGTGATCCGCTGTCATCATCGCGGTTGATCCGACTGGATACGTCGGATCACTGGCTTCCTTCAGCCCGTCTGGAACTTCTCCAGACCCGGAGTGATCCATCGCTGAATGGTCCATGCTTTGCTCTTCTGACATCTCCATCGATGTGTCCTCTACCGTATCCCCACAAGCGGCCAATGATGTCGCGAGAATCATGACACCGAGACCTGTCATCCATTTCTTCTGTTTCATCGAATCTCTCCTTCTCTTCATTTTCATGTTGAGTGTACCCGTTCCGGAGAATGAACAGACATATTTGAGAACATTACGATGATTTGTTAACTCATTGCAACAAAAAAGACCAAAATCCCGAAAGATTTTGGTCTTGAACATTATTCAACCGTTACAGACTTCGCCAAGTTACGTGGCTTGTCGACATCGCAGTCACGAGCAAGTGCTGCATAGTACGAGATGAGTTGAAGTGGAAGAACCGTCACGAGTGGCGTGAGAAGTGGTTCAACACGTGGAAGAACGAATGCGTCGTTCTCATGCTCCATTCCTTCCATTGAAATCGTACATGCGATGGCACCACGCGCCACAACTTCCTTGATGTTTCCACGGATGTTGAGGTGTGTGTTTGGTTGAGACACGAGCGTGATGACTGGTGTCCCGTCTTCAATCAAGGCGATCGGACCGTGCTTGAGTTCCCCACCTGGGTACCCTTCTGCTTGGATATATGAAATCTCTTTCAGCTTCAATGCGCCTTCGAGACCTACATATGAATCCAATCCACGTCCGAGGAAGAATGCGTTACGTGACTCTTTCAAGAACTTATCTGCAAGCTCTTCAAAGATTTCTTTTTGTGCCATGATCGAGTCCATCGTTGTCGCAACGAGTGCAAGTTCTTGCATGAGATCAAACGGGAGTTTCTTCCCGTTCGCACGAGCGATGTCGTATGCGAGAATTGCGAGGACGGCAATCTGTGCCGTGTATGCTTTCGTCGACGCGACCGCGATCTCTGGTCCTGCGTGGAGGAGCATCGTCTCGTTCGCTTCACGTGACAATGTCGATCCTGCCACGTTCGTTAACGTGAGCGCTTTATGGCCCAATTTTTTCACTTCGACGAGGACGGCACGGCTGTCCGCTGTCTCACCTGATTGTGAGATGAAGAGGAAGAGTGGCTTCTCTGTCAAAAGTGGCATGTTGTAACCGAACTCTGATGCGACGTGTACTTCAGTCGGTACACCTGCAACGCGCTCAATCAATTGCTTCCCGACAAGACCAGCGTGGTAACTTGTACCACATGCGACGATATAGACGCGGTCTGCTTCCGAGACGAGTTCACGCACGCCTTCTGCGAGCTCGATGTCGCCGTTCTCGTTCTGGTAGTGCTGGATGATGTTACGGATGACGGCTGGCTGTTCGTCCATCTCTTTCAACATGTAGTGCGCGTACGTGCCCTTCTCGATGTCTGACGCATCGATTTCGGCCGTGTATGGTGCACGCTCGAGTACTTCGCCGTCGAGCGTCTTGATCGTCGCCGCCTCACGTGTGAGGATGACGATCTCACCATCGTGGAGCTCGAGGTACTGGTCTGTCACCTGGAGCATCGCCATCGCGTCTGATGCGACGACGTTGAACGTGCCGTCACCAAGTCCGACGAGGAGCGGTGACTTGTTCTTCCCGATATAGAGGCGTTCTTGGTCCTCTGAGTCGATCATCGCGATCGCGTACGAACCGTGGAGGTCCGAAAGCGTCTTGCGGAACGCCGCCTCGACATCGCCGAGTTCGACGAAGTGTTTTTCCATGAGCTGGACGATGACTTCTGTGTCCGTCTCTGAAAGGAACGGGACGTCGAGCGTGGCTTTCAATTGTTCATCGTTCTCGATTACGCCGTTATGGACGAGCGTGAAGCGTCCAGTCGTGCTTTGGTGCGGGTGGGCGTTTGGTACGCTCGGTACCCCGTGTGTCGCCCAACGTGTGTGACCGATTCCGATCGTTCCTTCAGCGTCAGCCGGTACGATGTCACGGAGTGCTTGAATCCGTCCTACTTCTTTGAACGTACGAACGTCCTCGCCGACTAATGCAATTCCTGCTGAATCATAGCCACGATACTCGAGCTTTTCAAGCCCTTTCAATAAAATCTCTTTCGTTCCAACTTGTCCGATCATCCCTACGATTCCACACATACAAAACTCTCCTCTTCGCTTCGATTTCTCGAAAAAGGAAACGGGCTTTTTTGAGTGATGTCATCAAGTCTCGTTTTGTCCGCCCGGTCACCCGAACGTTTTATCAAGACTCTCTCAGTCGTGACACGCGACTGGAAGGCATCCGCCGAAATCTCGATCACCTTCGTCCTCGTCAACTCCGCAGAGTTCTGGCGCTTCCACTTCATATCTAGCCGTTTCTCCAGATACGCTTTCATGCTATCGAGTACAAGGCGTGTTGGATAGAGAAATTGTTAAAGTAGTCGCTAAATACTTTTTTACCGTTCATGTAAAAGTCACCACTTTCACTAAAAAGCCATCAATCCATCAGGTTTTCGAGTAGGGAGAGAACGGGCATGATACAAGTAACAAGTAAAGAAATGAGGGGAAACACATGGGTGGAATCTTCCTGTTGATCGGCATACTTTTATCCGTCTTATCCAGATGGCTCGAATTTGAAGGCAATAGCACGTTAGGGGATGTCATGTTGTTTCCTGCAATTTTCTTTATGGCTATGGCGTTTCTCTGCAGTTTCCCTTATTTCAAGGAATGGTGGGATGACCGCTCCACCCGTAAGAAAGCATTTTTATTCGTGATCTTTGCCGCAGTCGGCATCCTATGTCTGCAAGCCGCTTTCTGGTTTGTCGTTTGGCGCGATCAATGGCTCGGACTTCTTCTCCTTCTTCCCTTTGCGGCATGTGTGGGGTTCATCGCTCGTCTATTCAAATAAAATGGGAGAGACGCTCACGCGCTCCCCCATTTTTGTTCTTCTCTTAATTCACGTTCTGTGACATAGTTCTCATCAAGTCGGACCATATGTTGTTCATACAATCGATGCATCATCATAGAACTCGGTATGAGCACTGCAATCGTTACAAAGAAAGCAAGCGTCGAGATTTGCTCGGTAACTGTGAAATATAGAAATACAATCACGAACGGATACCCAATCAGTCCAGTAATCGAGTTCCAATGCGCAAGTCGTTTCGCCTCTCTCGATGTCAGATAACGTTTCTTGATTGCTTCTCGGTCCCACGTCTTCTTCCATGCAGGTAAGGCAGCGATTTCCGAAATCACCAATACACCTACTAACGAAATCCACCCTTTCTCTACAGCGAAGAAAAGCATGAGTGCGAGTGCCCCACTCATCATACTAACAGTCCACTTCCCAGATTCATCGAATGTCGTTAATTCTCTCATCTGATCACGTTTGTTCACGACGTTGCTCCTTCTCGTATTCACGGACCTCACGAATTTCTTTTAAATCTTGATCCGTCAAATAGTTCTCGTCATAAGATTGAATGACGCGGTCGAACCGCTTCGCCAAGTATTCAATCCCGAAAAACGTCAGTTGCGAAAGGAGGAACATACGGAACGATTGTGGACCTGTCGTTTCACTCGTGAAATAGAAGAGTCCATAAATCCCGACACCCGTCAAAGCGAGCGTATGTGCCATCATTTTGAACGATAAGAGGTTTCGTGCCGTCTGATTCGTCACAAAGCGCAGCCACATCCGATATTGTATAAAAATACCCGTCAAGACTGCAGCGAGCACCGCATATAATGTTCCCGTGACGACACCATCTGAGAGTGTCCAATACGAGGCATAAATCAAAAAACTGACGACGAGTCCGATGCCGATGATGCCGACACCCCATTTCGTCAAGCGGTCTACTTTTAGAATCGTGTCGATTTGCGATTTCACTTTTGGTGATGGTTCCATATGGCTCCCTCGCTTTCTAGTATCGCTTCATACGTTGGTAATCCTGACTGATGCGTATGGATTCGCTCTTCCCACTTCTTCTCTCGATACGATTTCGTCAACCCCCAAAGGGCGACGATCCCACCGGTCAGGATGAAGGCATCTTCGTTCACATACATCGGGATGAAGAGCACAAATAACGAAACAGCACTAATCCAACAGTCAACGAGTCGATATCGTAACACCCGAACGACGTTTTGATGTTCGGCAAAAGGGCGAATGACTCGATATTCCATATATCCTTTATAAGCCATGCCCATGGATACGACCAACATGACCGGGATGACCCATGTCGCCTGTGTCCGTAACATCACGATGAACGAAATGAGGAATATGACGAGTACCGGCCAGCCAAAGAACCGTTCGAATTGTTTGGCATGCGTTATCGTGAGTTCAAATTGACGGTCCATTTAGTACACTCCCTTCAATCACTTCCTCATACGTCGGTAATTCCGGATCGATTTGTTTAAGTTGCTTCGTGAACCACTTTTGCCGAGTCGGACTGAGTACTCCCCATATCCCAAAAAAGAGACCGATCACGAGACCAAAATCTTCCGCTGTCAGAAGTGTCACCATGAGCGCCGTCAACAAAATCGCATCCACCCATTCGAACACGTATTGAAAAATGAGGATTCGATGCGCCTTCGGATGTTTTGTCATTTGCCACATGATTCGCATTTCTTGATATCCCATCACGACAATCATCACGGAGACCGACGCCATGATGGGGATGAGCCACATTTTCTCTAGCAAGAGAGCGACAATAATAGCCGTGACATATAGAATCAAAACGGGTACGGCATAATGTCGCATCCGTTGAACCCACTTTACGTCTTGTGCCATCTAGATCGCCTCCTTGTCGAAATGTATATACTCCATATCTAGTCGTTTCGTTTGTTTGTTCACGTTCAACGTCCATAGCATCGCACCACCGATGAATACCGTGACACACACATACGCCACGTTTGAGGTAAACAATAGTTGATGATTCAATGCGAGAAAAAAAGCGACACTATTGATTCCGTCCCGAACAAGTTGGTGACGGTACAATCCTTTCAATTCTGCTTGAAACCTCAGGCGCATTCGATAGCGCTTCACATATAAGATGTTCAGCGGAATGAGCGCACAGGCCATATATAGCACGCCCCACGTAAGGTCATCTGTAAATAAACTGATCGGTAACATCAATACTACAAATGTTCCAAACAGGCCAAATATCCATTGGTCGAATAAACGCTTCCAGGCTTTTTCTTGTGTCATGCGTCCAATCATTGATTTCGTCGCTCCAAATCTAACTGATGTAACAACGGAACACGTTCATTTAACTTCTTTTGAAACATCCGTGACATCTGATCGCTTACTACTCCC
Organism: Exiguobacterium sp. SRB7LM; assembly: GCF_015712685.1. Taxonomy (GTDB): domain Bacteria; phylum Bacillota; class Bacilli; order Exiguobacteriales; family Exiguobacteriaceae; genus Exiguobacterium; species Exiguobacterium profundum. Next base: position 2,045,415 of record NZ_VWVR01000006.1, read on the forward strand.
CATACGAGCAATCCGATCGCTAACATCAAACTGTCATATTGAAAGATTAGCAGAGCCGAAATCAAGGAGACGAGAACACCCGAACTGATCAAATCATACAGTAGGTTCCATTTTAGTAACTTCACGACATCTCGATCTTTCATATGCGTACGACGCATCCGATACTTCTTCACGTCTAATCCAATCATGGCCATTCCAATCAAGACGAACGGCATCGTCAACCAGACATAACGTCCGAAAAAAGATAAAATAATGGCCGTCACAACAAACACCAATAATGTATAGCCGACCCGAAGGTGTGACTTGCGCCATGTTGTTTCTTCCATATGCCAATGTGCCTCAGTCAACTAGAGCACTTCCTTTCCTTCATATGCATTACTCCTATATACGTACTCTATGCCCTCATTGTTTCACATTTTCCGAATATTCTAGCATTGAATCGTTCGACTTTTTTCAACAATTGACGAACGAAACGTATCCGCTTACAAAGGTTATCTGCTATACTGTTACCAAATTCATTCCCACAAATTTTTTTGAAAGGTGTAGAACTGTATGTCTCCGAAGTACAAGCAAGTTGCGAGTCAGATTGAAGCGGACATCGTCAATCACGTCTACCAACATACGAATAAATTATTGACCGAGGATGAGTATGCCAACAAGTATGGCGTCAGCCGCAACACGGTCCGAAAAGCGATCGAGATCCTCGTCAACAAAGGATACGTCTATCAAGTTCAAGGGAGCGGCGTCTTCGTCCGTGACCATTACAATAGTGATTACATCAATTTAGAAAAACTCCAAGGTCTCACAAGTGACTTCAGCGGTCGAAAAGTCGAGACACGCGTCTTACACTTCGAACAGACGGTGGCGAACGATGAGGTCGCCGAACGTATGAAGTGCCCGATCGGGACACCTGTCTACTTCGTGAAGCGGCTACGTCTCGTCGATGACCACCCGTTCTCGGTAGAGGATTCATACTTCCGAAAAGAGCTCGTCATCTACTTGGATGAGAACATCGTTCAAAAGTCGATCTACACGTATTTACGAAACGACCAAAAACTTGCCATCGGATTCGCCGACCGAGTCATTTACGCAGACTTTTTAGATTCAGAGTCCGCCGACCTGCTCGACCTGAACGAGAATGATCCAGCCTTGATTGTCGACAACACCGTCTATTTGACGAACGGACAAATCTTCGACGTCTCTCGTTCCATTCATCATTTTAAACATGTCAAAATGCTCAAAGTCTCGAACATCAAGTCCTAAACGCGCCCGAGAGATGCTTTTCTCGTGCGCATTTTTTATGCATTTTTTTCGAAAAGAAAGGGTTTACACGAAAACGCTTTCGTGCTACTATCAACGTGTAGAAAATATTTGTACCTATGAATTTTAGTTATCCATACAAAAAAGGAGAGATATTATGGTTTCTGAAACAATCGACATCTCACCGGAAGATATTTTCGGTCTCATCGCCCTCTCGGGTGACGCCAAAGCGAGCTACCATCAAGCGATGCTCCTCATGCAAGAAGGAAAGAAAGAAGAAGCCGAGGCGGCAGTCGTTGCTGGTGACGCGACATTAAAGGAAGCACATGCGATTCAAACGAAATTCGTGACGCTCGAAGCACAAGGTAAATCAGCAACGGTCGGTGTCCTCATGGTGCATGCGCAAGATCACTTGATGAACACGATTCTCGTCAAAGAAATGCTTGGATATATGATGAATATGCAAAACGAAATCAACGAATTGAAAGGAATGGATCAAAAATGATTAAAATCGGACTCTTCTGTGCGGCAGGTATGTCAACAAGTATGTTAGTAGAAAAAATGAAAGCGGTTGCCTCTGAACGTGGCATCGAAGCTGAAATCGCAGCTTACCCAGAATCGGAGATGGAAACTTACGTTGACAACATCGACGTTGCACTTCTCGGACCACAAGTGAAGTACCTCCTTTCAAAAGGGAAGCAAATCTGCGAACCAAAAGGTGTTCCAATCGACGTCATCAACACAGTCGACTACGGCATGATGAACGGTGCGAAAGTATTAGACCACTCATTGAAACTTGTAAATAAATAAACTGAGGTGATGACTTTGAAAATGCCTAAAGATTTCTTGTTCGGCGCTGCTTCGGCCTCTTACCAGGTCGAAGGCGCATGGAACGAGGACGGGAAAGGCCTCTCGAACTGGGACGTCTTCTCGAAAATTCCTGGTAAGACATTTGAAAACACAAACGGCGACGTCGCAGTCGACCATTACCATCGTTATAAAGAAGATATCGCGCTCATGGCGGAGATGGGACTCGAATCGTATCGTTTCTCCATCTCATGGCCGCGTATCTTCCCGAACGGTACGGGTGAAGTGAACGAAAAAGGACTCGAGTTCTATAACAACTTGATCGACGAATGTTTGAAACATGACATCGTCCCATTCGTCACGCTCTACCATTGGGACCTCCCACAAGTACTTGAAGAAAAAGGCGGCTGGAAGAACAAAGAGACCGTTGACGCATTCGTCCGTTTCGCAGAGACTTGCTTCCAATCGTTCGGTGACCGTGTCAACCACTGGATCACGTTCAACGAAGCGGTCATCTTCTGCTCACTTGGATACTTAACAGGCGCACACCCGCCAGGTATCGAAGGCGACGTCAAAGGATATTTCCAAACGACACATAACGTCTTCGTCGCTCACGCCCGTGCCGTTGAGCTCTTCAAACAAAACGGTCACACTGGCGAAATCGGGATCACACACGTGTTCAACCCGGCGTTCAGTATCGATGACGCAGAGGAGAACAAGTTTGCCGAAATGCATGCGAACGCTTATGCGACGCATTGGTTCTATGACCCGATCTTGAAAGGTGAATACCCAGAGTACGTCGTAAACGGTCTAAACGAACAAGGTCTTCTCCCTGAAATGACAGAGGAAGAACTCGACGTCTTGAAACGTACCGCTCCGATGAACGACTTTATCGGTCTCAACTACTACAGCCCGCAGCGCGTCATGAAGAATGACTCGGCGCTCGTCATGGCCGGTGGACGTGAGAACTCGACAGGTCGTCCGGGTAACCCATCGTTCGATGGCGTCTACAAGACGGTCAAGATGGATGACAAAGTATATACGAAGTGGGATTGGGAAATCTCACCGGAAGCGTTCCTCGCTGGGATGCACATGCTGAAAGATCGTTACGGCGACGTCAAAATCTATATCACAGAGAACGGTCTCGGTGATGTCGACCCGATCGTCGACGGTGAGATCATGGACACGCCACGGATAGAGTACATCGAAGGACACCTTCGTGCAGTCAAACATGCTGTTCAACAAGGCATCAACGTTGCCGGTTACTATGCTTGGTCTGCAATCGACCTACTCAGCTGGTTGAACGGTTATAAGAAACAATATGGCTTCATCTATGTCGACCACAACAACGGTCTCACACGGAAGAAGAAACAGTCGTTCCATTGGTATAAAGAGATCATCGCCACGCGCGCTGAAGACCTATAAGGAGGTTCCCCTATGAGCCGCTTAGAAAGAGTATTTGAAAAGTTCACCCCTGCTTTTGTTCGCTTCGCGAACGCCAAGCCCGTCCTTGCGATTAAGGACGGGTTCATCCTCACGATGCCGATGACGATCATCGGATCACTGTTTCTCCTCATCCTGGCGTTACCGATTCCAGGTTGGGCTGACTTCATGTCAGGTCTATTTGGAGCAGACTGGTCACTCCCGCTCACGCAAGTCGTCGGCGCGACGTTTGACATCCTTGCTTTGATCGGTGTTTTTGGAATCGCTTACTCGTACGTCAAGAATGAAAAAATCGAAGGCGTACCAGCTGGTATCCTCGGAATCATCTCGTTCCTCATCATCACACAGGCTTCTGTCTTGTCTGAATCTGGGGAATTCGTCGGTGGCGTCATTCCAAAAGTATGGACAGGTGGACAAGGTGTCCTCGCTGCCATCATCGTCGGATTGACAGTCGGATTCATCTACTCGCAGTTCATCAAACGCGGAATCAGCATTAAAATGCCAGACGGTGTCCCGCCAGGCGTATCGAACTCATTCTCTGCACTTGTTCCTGGTTTAGCGATCATCTCGCTCGCCGTTGCGACGTTTGCGATTTTCCAAGCGGTTGCAGAGCGTACGTTCACAGAAGTCATCTATGATGTGCTTCAAGCACCACTTCAAAACTTGACAGACACACTCGCTGGAGCCGTCATCATCATGGTGCTCATGTCAGTCATGTGGTGGTGTGGGATTCACGGTGCCGCAATCCTCATGGGAATCATGGGACCACTTCTCACAGCGAATGCACTTCAAAACCAAGCCATCCTCGATGCTGGTGGTACGCTCGTCGCTGGCGAGAACGCAAAAATCGTTACGATTCAATTCCTCGACGTGTTCACGAAACTCGGTGGATCAGGAATCACAATCGGCTTCATCATTGCCGTCTTAATCGTTGCACGCTCGGCACACTTGAAGCAGCTTGGGAAGTTGTCACTTGCACCAAGTATCTTCAACATCAATGAGCCGGTCATCTTCGGGATGCCAATCGTCTTCAACCCGATCATGTTCGTCCCATTCGTCGTCGTGCCAGCCATCGCTTCATTCATGGTCTACTTTGCCATCCTTTGGGGTTGGGTCGAGCCGTTCAACGCGCTTCAAGTACCATGGACGACACCTCCAGTCATCTCTGGATTCTTGATTGGCGGATGGCGCGCTGCCCTCTTACAGATTGCAACAATCGCCATGGCCGTTGCCGTCTATCTCCCGTTCGTTCGCATTCAAGACCGCGTTTCGTACGGTGAAGAATTGAAAGCACAAGAAGGCTCTGATCAAGCATCAGCCTGAAACAAAAACGACAGCCCTTCTCAATCATGAGGAGGGCTGTTATATTTAGGGAAAAGAGTCAAGGAGTTGGAAATTTGAAAGCATACTATCCTTCCATATTCGCCGTTATCGCTGGTCTGTCCGGATTACTCGGACTGTTGCTTCAATCGGTCTACCCCATCATGTTGTTTCCTGTCTTTTTACTCATTGCGGGATACTGTATGGTACATGCGAATAAGCAGAAAACAACCGTCCGAAACTATACACCGAGCTTTCTAATTTTATCGAGCGCCGCCCTCGCATTCGGTCTTGGCTTCCAATCGATTTTGCCATATGCCATGCTTATCGGGGTCGTAATCCATACGGTCTGTCTCTTCTGTGCCATCATCGCACTTGGACGATATCGGGCACATGTCTCATGAAGGCTGTGACTGGACTCGGTTGGGGCGCATTGATTTTAGCGCTCGCCCTCGCCCCGCTATTGATCGTCGACTTGATTCTCATCTATCTGCTTGAAGACACAGCGTTCCGAATCTTATCGACTCTCGCGATGCTCGGTTGTTTCTACCTATTGTCGACGATCCTCAGTTTGTTTGTTGATGGGTTAACGGGAGCGTTACGCTCGTTTGTTCATACGAATGTACCGCGTCTAATCGACACCATTCTGCACGGAGCAGTGAGCGGAATCAGTCTATACCTTGTACTGACACTCTTTCCGTCTATCGATTTATCGACGCTCACCGTCATGGCGATTGTATTCGTGCACTTATTCGGTGCATCATTTTGGCTAGATCGGGAGAATTCGAAAGAAGACGTACCTCTTGAACTTGATTCAATCGATCAGCAGATCATCCACTTGTTACGAACCGAAACCATCGTGTCCTGCGTCGAACGCATTCAGCATGATTACCCGGATTTACCGAAACGGGACGTATTGAAACGAGTCAAACGCATCAGTCAATCCAACAAAGTCACCGAACCGTTTCATGGTCGGTGACTTTTGTGCGTCATCACGAGCGAATCGTGAGCCGTATGCTATAGTTTGAATGAATCTAACGAAGGAAGTGATCAGCATGAAGGCACTCGTCTTTCATCAGTTCGGTGGCCCGAATGTCTTAACATATGAAGAGGTCCCGACACCGATGCCACAAGTCGATGAAGTATTGGTCCGCACGAAAGCCATCGGATTGAATTACGCCGATGTATATCGCCGGAAAGGCAACTATCATCTCGTCGGAGAACCGCCATACATTCTCGGATATGAAGGAGCCGGTGTCATCGAGGCGGTCGGGGCGAACGTCACATCGCTTCAAGTCGGGGACCGGATTGCCTTTGCCGATGTTCCACAGGCCAACGCAGAATTTGTTGCCGTCCCGCTCGACAAGGCGATTCCTCTTCCAGATGCCATCTCATTCGAAACGGCTGCATCGATCATGCTTCAAGGATTGACGGCCCATTACCTCGTCCACGACAGCTATCGGATTCAACCTGATGACGTCGCGGTCGTCCATGCAGCCGCTGGTGGTGTCGGTCAACTGTTGACGCAAATGATTCAACGTCTCGGTGGACAAGTCATCGGACTCACGTCCACAGTCGAAAAAGTGGCGACGGTCCAAGCGCATGGTGCCCGTGCTTATCGCTATGACGAAGCATGGGTCGAAGCGATTCGTAACGTCACAGACGGTCATGGGGCCGATGTCGTCTATGACTCGGTCGGTTCGATATTAGAGGATAGTTTCGAAGCGACCCGCATCGGCGGAACGGTCGTCTTCTACGGCATGTCCGGAGGTGACCCCACACCGGTAGATCCACGCATGCTCATGGATACGTCCAAGACGTTGACGGGTGGCGACTTATGGAACGTCCTCACCTCAAAAGAGGAACGGATTCGCCGGTCACACGAATTGTTCAGCTGGATCGAAGACGGTTCACTCGTCATTCCGCCACCCACGACGTTCGCTTTGTCCGATGGCGCATCGGCCCACGCCTTTTTAGAGAGTCGGAAGAGCCAGGGGAAAATCTTGTTACTTCCATAAATGAACGCCAGCCCGATTTTTCGGTGCTGGCGTTTTATGTGTCTTCTTTAATTTATACTTTCTGAGGATGGATGACTTTAGCATGTTTCGCTATTGTTGCATAGTTTTTCATTGGTGATAACAAGCTATAGTCACCAATAATATGAAACTCTTTCTTGGCTCTCGTTACTGCAACGTTGATTAAATTCGGCTGTTTACATGACCATTCAGCGGATGATTTTGTATTTTTATCTGTCCCGACTACAAAATAGACGATATCCGCTTCCTTACCTTGGAACGTATGAACTGTGCCGACACTTTGTTTTATCCATTCAATCGAAAACCCTTTATTCTTCAGCATTTTCGTCAATTCTTCTTTTACCGCTGAAAAAGGTGTAATGACGTAATGATTGGGCACTTCACCCTTTTCATTCTTTTGGTTCAATAAGAGATGGACTAATAACTCTCCTTGCTCTTTTACAAACTGACGCTTCGTCACACTACCTTTACAGTCATACCATTTACAGTTATCAGTATTTATTGATGATTCGCTAGCTAACACCATTTTGTTTCCATATGCAATTTCATTCGCAATTGAAAACATTGGATTGCTACACCGTCGATGAACCCATAGCGGAATACCCATCCATGCAGTTTCGGTTGTGTTCATCCCTCTCGAATTCGCTTGATCCGCAAGTGATTGCACTGAAGCACTCATCCCGACATGTTCTTCGGACACACCATAGTACTTCCTTACATCACTCATAATGGTTTGATCAATCGTGACAACTGGCTCAACCTGCAACGGATCTCCTACAGCAAGAACCCGTTTAGATCTCCATATAGCGCCAGCAGCTTGTTGAGGAGTGGCTTGTCCAGCTTCGTCAATGAATAAATACTCGATAAAATCTTCACCTACACCCTCATACATGGCGCTAAAACTAGCGAATGTTGTACTAACCAAAGGGGTGATCAAATGTACCGTTTTCAATACTTCTTTTTTTACTTTTCTGTGCTCTGGATTACTTAAGTCTAAACCATTACGAAAGCGTAATAGACGCATCGCAGCATTAATTTTGTCTGCATTACAAACCAGTGCAAGTTTATGGAGTTTCATCGCTTTTAGAAACAGCAAGCCTCGATCATAATTCAATGAATCCGTTACCCACGGTGTATTGATTTGTCTACGTGCGTACGCCTCCTCATCATCATTCCAATACTGTTCATTTGGGATAATTAAACTCTCTGACGCATATTGCTTAATTAGTTGGTCATACTTCGCTAACTCTTCCTCTAGATTTTTCACTTCTGTTATGAATTGATTCTTTTTATTTCTCACTTTAGTTGTTTCTGCTTCACGTTCCTTTAGAGCATCTAAAATATGGAATAACTCTTCCTTTAAGCTCATCTCACGCTCATCTTTAGTAAAGAGACGTGAAATGAATGAGCGTTTCGGTAAAAGAGAAATTTGCTCGTCTACTATACCTCTTTTTTTAGATAACTCTTCCTTATCCTTATCCGCATCTTTTAATTGAGACTCATAATTTGTAATTGACTCTTTAAAGTTCATTAGTTTGTTCGTCATCACCGGAACTTTATTAGATTCTTCATATATTTTTTGAAGATGTAATTTTTTGCTTTCGATTTGTCTGCTCAACTCATTAAACTCTTCAACAGCGCTATGCCACTCTTTTTCAACCTCACTCTTCTTGTATTGAAGAAGATGTGCAGACAATGTTTTTTTATCCTCGTCGAGTTTTTTATTCTCTTTTTTAGATGCGAACATATGCTGTGCAAATTTATCGATATTCTTTGCTTTGCCGAGTGGGACTGAAAACAACCCCCATGTATCAACTTTTTCATCGCCCGATATCAACATTGATGATAAATCAGGAAATAAGTCGAGTACTTTTGCTTCCTCAGCGTACCGCTGATCGAATTCAGAAGAGTCGTCACGAATCACTTCGTTCTTTTTCGGTAAATCCTTCGAAATGTTTTCTACAGCACCGTTATTGCTTGATGCAACTACCATGCTAAAGGAGCTTATCGCCGGATTCAACTTCGTAATTGGATATGAATAGTCTCCCAATTTGACTGATTCAACTGTGTCGTCAAACATTTTGTACGGACTTTCAAGTTTTGCTAGTTCCCTAGATCGCTCCACCACAACATTTGCGAATATATCTTTTAATAAAGTGGTTTTCCCCGTTCCAGGTGGTCCATTTACGGAACTGACATCCTGATTCTCTACAAAAAACTGATTGACGGCTACTTGTTGCATGAGAGACAGACGATGCTTGACCGGTGATGGCCATCGTGCAGAAGGAAGATTCGTTGGTTGAAGCATACCTTCAATATATGTACGGTTTTCGTCGATATGTGTGCGTTGCTCAAAGTTCATACCCGAGATATACGTTAATAACGTTTGATTGATACTGTCTTCCGATAAAATCTTTTGTAAATCACCCATATAAAAATTCGGTAATGGTTTTCGGTTTTCGTTACCATTTTTTGCTTTCTCAAAGAATACCAAGTTCAACTCACGGTAATTTTTTAACTTCTCTTCTTCCTCTCCACCTTCTTCGTTTTTAACTCTATAGAAATAACGAATATATTCGTCTTGAAGTTTTTTTACTGATGATTTAGTGATCCCGTTTAAAAGTATCTCTTGCGCCCTCAACTCTAAGGAGTCAAGAGCACTCTTGAACCTTTCTTCAAGATACCTATAATTGATTTGATCTTTCCCCTTTATTTCTTTCATAACGTACATTATAAATGGAACGACCAATGAATCTTTTATGTACTTTCCGGTTTGGTCAACCGAGAAAGAAAAACTATATGACTCCTGCCTCAGCTTATTCACTAACTCATCTTCTATATTAAAGAGCTTTCGTAAAGCCTCGACTAATTGATATTGTTTATAGCAATCACAATAGTAAATATAATAGTACGAAGCTTTTTTTAATTCGACTGATTGAAATAATTGTTCACCATCAGCCGATTCCACATCAAATTCACGCATTGTCATTTTTTTTTGATTATCTTTAAATTTTTCTCCCTCTAATTCTTTATTATTCGGAAGATTGTGTGGGGATAACGCTTCTATTAAATGCCATGCCTCTAATACTGACTTCTCAGCTTCTTTCACTGTTTTTCCTCCTTCAAAATATATACATCTTTATCCTATCACTCTTTTCGAAGCGAGTACCCACCCACCTCAAGCAAACGCATCCGTCTCTGATCAATCGCCGCATGAATAATCACGGTCACACCTGGATTGAGCTCCATCATCTTCTTGATTTTTCGTAAGTCATCTCCCTTGATCTCAACGGGCAACACAAACTCGCCTTCTCTCAAATGAACGAATTTGATTTTCCCAAGGTCGTCATATCCCGTCACTTCGTATGTCGCAAACTCACGTTTCATAGAATATCCCTCCCCTATCTTCGTTCCCAAAAAGATAGCATTCCACACAAAAAATCCATCCCCGTAGCGGTGGGGATGGATGCATGTTACGCCTCGACGCTATCCGCGTGTTTGGCTTTATGGTCGGCGATGACACCGGCATACCACTTCGCGCTGTCTTTCCAAATGCGCTCCTGTGTCTCAAAGTCGATATAAAGAATGCCGAAGCGCTTCTCATAACCGAAGCTCCATTCGAAGTTGTCCATGAGCGACCAGAGGTAGTAGCCTTGAATGTTCATGCCTTCATCGTTCAAACCGGAGACGGCTTCGAGGTGCTGGCGGACGTAGTCGATCCGGTTATCGTCATGGACTTCGCCATTTTCCAGCACGTCGTCAAATGCGGCGCCGTTCTCTGTGATGTAGATCGGAAGGTCAGTATACTCGGCGCGTAAACGACGGATCAGGTCTTTGAATTCGTTCGGGGCGATATCCCAGCCCATGCCCGTCTTCTCGTAGTCCGAGTAAGCGTCTGCCTTCAAGAAATCGTTTGCTGCGTTGAACTCGACAATGCCGCGGCTGTAGAAGTTGATGCCGAAGAAGTCGCAAGATGTCGAAATCGTCTCCATATCACCCGGTTGGATGAAGTCGAAGTTATGCACATATTTGGAGAACAAGTTCATCATATCAGCTGGATACTCACCTTTGAAGACCGGATCGAGGAACCAGCGATTCGAATACCCGTCGGCATTGTTCATCGCAAGGCGATCATTCGCAGAATCCGTCTTCGCGTACATCGGTGACAAGTTGAGCGTGATGCCGATCGGGGTCATGGACGTCATCTCTCGCTTCAACAACTCGACCGCTTTTCCGTGCGATAACAATATGTGGTGCACGGCGCGTACCGCTTCGTTCATGTCACGATGACCCGGTGCATGAACACCGACGTGGTAGCCGAGGAAGCCGGCACACCAAGGCTCATTGTGGGTAATCCAAGAGTCGACGATGTCATCAAGCTCTTCAAAACAGACTTTCGCATAATCGAGGAACCAGTCGACCGATTCACGGTTGACCCAGCCACCTTCTTCGTGAGCCCACATCGGAAGGTCCCAGTGATAAATCGTGACGGCTGGTTTGATTCCTTCTTCACGTAGACGCAGCGCCAAGTTTTTGTAGAACGCCATTCCTTCTGGGTTGTACTCTCCCTTGGCAGGGAAGATGCGTGGCCACGCGATGGAGAATCGATACGTGTCGACACCTAACTTTTTGATGTGCTGGATGTCTTCCTCGTAACGATGGTAGTGGTCACATGCGACATCGCCGTTATGCTTTTCAAACACGCGCCCGTCGATGTCACAGAACATATCCCAGATGGAAGGAGTACGGCCTCCTTCGTTATATGCGCCTTCAATTTGGTACGAGGACGTGGCTGTCCCGAATACGAAGTCTTTCTTAAAATGCATAGTGTTTTCCTCTTTTCTCTATATTTATTCTTTGACAGCACCTGCCGAAATACTGCTGACGATGTACTTCGAGAGGAACAAGAAGGCAATCATAATCGGTACGACCGAGATTGCGATGCCCAGGTAAAGCGAGCCGAGGTTCTCTGCGACTTGTGATCCTTTCAAGAAGCCCATCAAAACAGGCAACGTGTATTTCTCAGGCGAGAACAAGAGGACAAGTGGCATCAAGTAGTTGTTCCATGAGCCGATGAACGTAAAAATAGACATCGTTGCAATCGCTGGCATCATCATTGGAAGTGCGATTGTGTGGAAAATACGTAGCTCGCTCGCACCGTCAATCCGTGCCGCTTCAATCAAACTGATGTGAAGCGTTGCTTGCGTATATTGACGGATGAAGAAGACGGTGAACGGTGTTGCAATCGCTGGGACAATCAATGGAATGAACGTGTCCAAAATACCGAGCGTTTTTGAGATCTCATAGAATCCAATGAGTCCGAGTTGCGCTGGCACCATCATCATGACAAGCATGAAGATGAACATCGCATTCTTCCCTCTAAAGTTATAGAACGTAAAGCCGTAAGCCGTTAGGGCTGAGAAGTAACCAGACAAGACCGTCACCGATACAGAGATGATCAAGCTGTTCTTGAAGCCGTTCCAAATGTTGATGTATTCGCTGAGCGTCGCATAGTTTTCTGCAAGCGCCGTCCCCGGAAGAAGTGAGAACCCAGCCATGATTTCTCCATTCGTCCGGGTCGCGTTGACAATCATCATCAAGAACGGAATGAAACAGATAATCGCGAGAAGGATGAGCCCTGTATAAATCAAACCTCGTGCGAATCGCTTATTCGTTTTCTTCTTAGAAGGCGGCGCCACTTTAAGCGGACGCTCCTCTTTCCGTTTCGGCTGCGCTTCGCTATCTGGAAGCATTCGCCGTGATTCCGCATTTTGTTCCATTGCTTACGCCCCCTTCTGTGTCGCGCGCTCTTTGCGGAACATACCCTTGAAGACGACCGCCGAGAAGATCAGCGTGATCAAGAATAGGCCGTAAGCGACCGCTGACGCATAGCCATAGTTGTTATACTTGAAGGCTTGGTTGTACAAGTAAAGCACCATCGTGTTCAACGAACCGTCTGGTGAACCGATCCCGTCTGTAATCAACATCGGAAGGTCGAACAACTGGAGTCCACCGATGAGTGACGTGATCATGATGTAGAGAAGAATTGGTTTCAAGAGCGGCAACGTCACTTTCGTAAACATCTGCCAACGGTTCGCACCGTCAATGTGAGCGGCTTCGAAGTAATCTGTCGAGATGCCCGATACCCCTGCCATGACGATGATGAAGGAGTGTCCGAACCACATCCATGTCAAAATGAGTGAAACGGATAACTGTGCCGTCACCGGTTCTGCCAACCAGTTGATTGGATCCGAAATCAAGCCGATTTTCATCAACACCATGTTGAGTGAACCGTGCTGCCAGTCGAGTAAAATACCGAACAAGAGCGCGACCGAACTGATCGTGATCAAGTTTGGAAGATAGAAGAACGAGCGGAAGAACGATAGTCCTTTTAACTTCAAACGGAGGTCAGAGAAGATGAGCGCCAAGAGAAGCGCCAATCCAATCTGCAAGACGAAGTTAATTCCCCAAATTTTGATGGTGTTGAAAAACGCCTCGATAAAGTACGTATCCGTCAACAACCGTGTGTAGTTCGCAAACCCGACGACCTCTTCACCCGGGCTCCCCGTATAGTTCGTGAAGCTATAATAAAGCGTTAAGAGGACCGGATAGATGCTGAATGTCAAGAAGACGACCCAGAACGGGGCGATGAACAGATAGCCGTAACGATCTAGTTTTTTCACGTGTATTTCTCCTTCCATAAGAACCGAGGGGGGAGCTCCCCCCCTCGTGTTGGTCATCGTCAGTCTACAACGATGTCTGGGTAAGCGTTCTTCGCTTGTTTTTTGAACTCTTCAATCGCTTCTTCTTTTGACTTTTTCCCTTCTACATACTGAAGGACAGATGCACCATAAAGTGTATCGAGCTGTTGGTCGTATTTCGTGACGATACCTGGTGTGATTTCATCTGCTTCATCGAGGAAGAACTCATAGTTGTTTTGTCCGCCGAGGAACTCATCGCTGAAGTCGTCTTTAATTTTGTCTGTGACCGGGTTGAACGCAAGTACGTCGCCTGTCTCTTGTGCCCACTCTGTCAAGAATTCTTCATCCTGTGTCATGAGTTTTACGAAGTCGTAAGCGGCTTCTTTGTTTTTCGATCCTTCATAGACTCCGAGCCATGTACCGCCCCAGAAGTATGGGCTTGGTCCGCTTGTGACAGCCCAGTCACCTGCAGTCTGTTTCGCGTTCTCTTTTAATACAGAGTGGAGACCCCATGTTGGGAGGACGTATGAGAAGACTTGTGTCTCTGTCTCTTTTCCGTTCTCTTTCACTTTGATTGGCTTATCCATTCCTTCGAACCATGATGGTGACCATTCTGGTGCGAGCGCAGTGTATTGCTTCTCACGAAGTTCTTTCGCATAGTCCATGTAGTTGATTTTATCTTCTGTCAAGACGAGTTCGTTTTTATCGTTGACCCACGCTTCTGGGTTTGCTCCTTGTGAGAACCAACGGATCGCGCCTTCGTCCGGGAACATCTTGTATCCTTTTTGTTTCATCTTCTCAGCAACTTCGAAGACACCGTCCATCGAGCTCATCATTTCGCCGATTTCAGTCGGGTCGTCTGTACCAAGTACTTCTTTTGCTAAGCTACGTTTGTAGTAAACGCCACCTGGTGTCGTTTGCCATGAAAGAGCGCGAACGTTTCCATCTTTATCTTTCCCGAGGTCAAACACGTACGGAACGTAGTTGTCTGCGATTTCATCGACACTGTATGGCTCGTCCGAAAGGTTTTCCCAATAACCTGCATCAACCCATTGTTTAAGGAATGCGATTTCTCCTGTGAAGACGTCCGGTGCGCCGACGCCACTCTCAAGTGCTGGCTTCAATTTCGTTGGATAGTCCGCGATCGGGACGATAGTCAATTCAACTTTGACACCGTTCTTCTCTTCATATGTTTTAATTGGTTCTTTTAATTCGTCCGTAAATGACCAAACTTTTAAGACGTCATCTTTTGATTCAGAAGCTCCGCCTTCGCTGTCTGAGCAACCGCTCAAGACGCCAACTGAAAGTGCTCCGAGTGTAAGTAAGCTGACTAATTTACGCATGTGTTGTTCCCATCCTTTTTATAAGTAATAGTAGAAAGCGCTTGCAAAAAGAGGTTTAAAATTATCGAAAGCGCTTTCTTCATAGTCAAAATAAAATATCGAAAGCGCTTTCGATTTCTTTCAAAAATGACTTTCGAAATCGCGCTCCCCTCTCCATCCACTGAAGAAAAGAGAGCGACTTCGAAACATCATTGGCTATAAATCACTGTTTGACCGGTGCACAGGATGCCCGTTCGACTAAGCGTACCGGAATGACGCGACGTTCAGTGAGTCGCTCTTTCGCGGTCATTTGTTCAAGTAAAAGTTCTGCTGCCGCTTCTCCGATTTCGTCCGTATCTTGGCGAATCGTGGTCAGTTTCGGCGTGATGTATTGAATCATTTCAATGTCATCATATCCGATGACAGAGATGTCATTTGGGACATGAAGACCGTGCTCGTGAATGGCTTCGATGACACCGATTGCCATTTGATCCCCGGCCACAAAGACTGCAGTCGGTTGATCGTCTAGTTCAAGCAATTGTTCCATCGCTTGTTTCCCTTCCTCAACCGAGAAGAAACCGGCGTTGACGAGGTAGCCTGGTCGAATCGGAAGGTCCAGCTCTTGCATCGCAAGTTCATATCCTTTGATTCGTGCCGCTCCGGCGTCAATCGTTTCATCCCCAGCGATGTGGGCAATTTTTCGATGACCGAGTTCATAGAGATAATTCACAGCGAGACGTGCCCCTTCGATGTTATCGGAATAGACGACGCTACAGTTGGCGCTGTCCATATCGACGACGACGATCGGGATGTCGCTTCGCATAAGCTCTTGAACTTGCTCATCCATTCGGTCCGAGCAGATGACGACGATCCCGTCGACCGCACGGTGTTTAAAGTGTTCGAGGTAACTCATGTCACGATTGCGTAGATTCCGCGAGGCAAAGATCAAATCGTAGCCCTGCTCCTCTGTCGCGTGACGAAAACTTTCGATGATTCCGTTGAAGAACGGGTGCTTCATCCCGACTTCGTTCGCCTCTGAGAACATGACCCCGATCGCCCATGATTTTTTCGTCGATAACGACTGGGCATGTGCGTTCGGCAAGTAGTCCATCTCAGCAGCGGCTTGAAGAATCTTCGCTCTCGT
Organism: Exiguobacterium sp. SRB7LM; assembly: GCF_015712685.1. Taxonomy (GTDB): domain Bacteria; phylum Bacillota; class Bacilli; order Exiguobacteriales; family Exiguobacteriaceae; genus Exiguobacterium; species Exiguobacterium profundum. The sequence continues at coordinate 2,061,448 of NZ_VWVR01000006.1, forward strand.
CTTGTCACTCACGTCTTTGTAATTGTTCAACGCTTTGGACACTGTCGTGATTGAGAATCCTGTTTTTTTGGCTAAATCATAAATCGTACCCATGTCATTCTCCTCTTCCCGAAAGCGCTTTCGGTAATTTGATTGTAGCGTATGGATTTGTAGGAATCAATTCTTTTTCGAGGAAACTTTTTGATTCTTTTTTCCATTCCTTGTTTCTTCTATATTACTGTAAAGGGAAGAATTTTGTCATACCTGTGTACAAGCTATATTATTCCTTAACATTGATGGTCCAGTCTCCATCTGCCGTTACGACAAACACATATACACTAGACTCTTCAAAGGAGTAGCGTTGAGACCCTTCATAACTCCCTATTTCATTCACTAACAAATCAACCTTGTTGACGTTCACTGCAAAATTAGAATCCCCATTATGCGAAAACGAAATTTGATAAGACCCTTTATCAATTTCAAAAAAGACTACATCGTCACCTTTTCCTTTTATAGCACCTGGTAGATTTTCTATTTCAAGAGGTCGATATTGCATAACATTAATTGTCCAATTACCTTGATTGCCATTTATATTTAAGTAATAATCCCCTGCATCCTCAATCCAAACAAAACTCTTTCCTGAATAGTTTCCTATTTCATTCACTAGTAAATCAATCATTTCCCCTTGATCATTTTGAAGTGTCACTGCAAAATTACTTGAACCATTGTAAGTACTGGCTACAACAGCAAACCCTCTTTCAAGCTGAATTGCATCAGTTCCCATATCTGATGAACCCTCTATTGTTGTCGTTAAATCTTCTTGAATCTTTTTGACATGATTGTTTTTTACTTGATCTAAATCTTTATTCACACCTACTTCGATAATTGAGTCTGCGTCGTATACCACGACTATGTTTCGATTCTCGATTGTGACTTCATCAAACTCTAGACCATAAACAGTATATCCTCGGTTAATTTGTAATTCATAAAATTCCATGTACTCCTTATAGTTCGATATTGGTTCCTCAGGCTGAACGTCTTGTAAAAACTCTTCCACAGAAGGTTCTTGAACTTCTTCGACCTCTTCTTCAATTACCGGTTCAGGTTCACTCTCGTCCTCTGTAACTGCTACTGTGCTCTCTTCTTCAAAATCAGTAGCCGCTTCTTGATTATTTGTTTCAAGAATTCCGAGTATGAAGATCAACCAAACACCTGCGAGAAAAATCGAGCCCCCTAATATGATAGGGAATGAAGTGATATCCTTTTTGCTAAAATAACGAAATACAGAATAGAGACCATATGCCGCTCCACCTATTAGTAGAGCGATTGCAGTAAATGCAATCACACTTTCTAGCATATTCAATTCCTCCCATCTTCAATCGCTTTCATCTTCAACATTATCCATCACTAATTATTACCCATATTTCCCATACGAACCTACAATTGTTCTATCTTTTATATCGAAAAATAAAAAAAACCATCCAGAAATATTGGATGATTTTTAATGTGTCCGCGTATACAACCACACGAGATTTGTGAACTTTTGTACTTCGGTCTCGCCTGTCACGCCTTTAAATAGCCGTTGGAATGGCTTTAACAATTGCTCTAACACGATTTTCCGAAGACGCTCTTGTTTAAGTTCGAACGATATCGCATCGAACAAATCTCGCTGTTCTTCTGTCATGTCGACATGCTCTTCGATGCGAGTAGCCATCTCAATCAATTCCTCGATTGTTATGAGATGTTTATCTGTCGTCCCACGCATTTGATCGACCGTGACCGGGTTCAAGACGTGCTCTCCTGTCTCCATCATCCGAGCGGCAATCAATTCGACATACGTGTATAAGCTTCGGACGACTTTTTGAGGAGAGTAGGCAGCATTCGTGATGCGGTTCGTAAACAAGATATGTTGCAACATTCCGTTGAAGAGCACTGTCAATTCCATCGAATACGGTCTGACGGACTCTCCGATGATTTCCGTCAAACGCATCGCAATCCACTCGATTTCATAAATGCGATGTTGAAGGACGAGTTTCTTCAATTCATTCTCGTTCGACGACATGATCGATTCAAATAACGCGTGCAAGTTCCGCTCTTCGTTCAATTGAATCAATATCGAAATCTGTTCGATGAAGACGTCACGATCTCGCTTATCCCGCCCCATCTGCATTTCGATTCGGCGTTGCCCTGCATCATATCGTAAGTTCTCGAGGATACTAGCGACACAATCCGTCTTCGATGAGAAGTAATTATAAAACGTCCCTTTGGAGATATTAGCGCGGTCGATGATCTCTTGCACCGATGTGTGCTGTACCCCATTTTCGATGAAGAGAGACATGGCAATATCGGCAACTTTTCTCTTTTTCTCTTTCATATTTTCGTGACTCCGTTCTCTCTAGTTTGTACCTTTACTATAGCACCGAAAACCTTTTTAGACTAATAGTACAAAATAGTTGCTTTATTTATACAACGGGTATAAAATCATTTCATCGACACTTACCAACACATAACTATTTAGAAAATAAAGGAGCCATCCATATGAAACCAGAATTCCAAAAGAAACCGCCTTACGTCATGTTGGCGGTGCTCTTTGCGGGTGCATTCATCGCATTTTTAAACAACTCATTACTGAACGTCGCGCTCCCATCGATCATGGTCGATCTCGAAATTGCAGACTACTCGACCGTTCAATGGCTCGCGACAGGCTTTATGCTCGTGACTGGTGTGCTCGTTCCGGCATCCGCCTATTTGATCACTCGTTTTTCAAACCGCAGTTTGTTCATCACGTCGATGAGTATCTTCGCCATCGGTACGGCTATCGCGGCCTTCTCGCCAAACTTTGGCTGGTTGTTGACTGGTCGAATGATTCAAGCCGTCGGAGCCTCAACAATGGGACCACTCTTAATGAACGTCATGCTCGTCAGCTTCCCGCGTGAAAAACGGGGAATGGCGATGGGGATTTTCGGACTTGTCATGATCTCGGCACCTGCGATTGGACCGACACTTTCCGGTTATATCGTCGAGTACTATGACTGGCGCGTCTTATTCGAAATGATTTTACCGCTCGCGATCATCGGTCTCGCGCTCGCTGTTTGGAAAGCAGAGAACGTCATGGTCCAAAATAAAGACCAATCTCTCGACTACTTGTCACTCGTCTTATCGACACTCGGATTTGGTGGGATTTTATACGGTGTCAGTTCAGCAAGTTCAGACGGCTGGGATAATCCAATCGTCTTGGCGACGATGATTGTCGGTGCCATTTCGTTGATCGCCTTCATCTACCGCCAGCTTCACATGGAAAAACCATTGCTCGACTTGCGTGCTTACAAACATCCGATGTTCGCACTCGCGTCAGTCATTGCGATGGTCAACGCGGTCGCAATGTTCTCCGGTATGATTTTGACACCGGCTTACGTCCAAAGCGTACGTGGCATCTCACCACTCGATTCAGGGCTCATGCTTCTCCCTGGTGCGATCATCATGGGAATCATGTCACCGATCACGGGTAAACTGTTTGACCGATTCGGGCCAAAATTATTGGCACTTACCGGTCTGACAATCACCGCGGTATCAACATATATGCTCGCAAACGTCCAACTCGATTCGACCTACACGTACATCGTCTTGACGTACACGTTGCGTATGTTTGGGATGTCGATGGTTATGATGCCGATTATGACTAATGGACTTAACCAGTTACCGACTCGCCTCAATCCACACGGAACGGCCATCAACAACACGGCCCAACAAGTATCTGGTGCGATTGGTACGGCAGTCCTCGTCACCATCATGAACTCGGTGACACGTACGGAGGCTGAATCATTGATGACAGGAGTCGATCCTGCGACACTCACAGAGAGTTCGATGGGTGCCATCACTCAGCAAGCCCTCTTATCTGGGATTCAATATTCGTTTTATGTCGCACTTGGGATGAACCTTTTGGCGCTCGTCCTTGCGTTCTTCGTGCAACGAGTGGATGTGCGGAAGTTCGATGATCAAGTAGAGACTGTTGAAGAATTGAAACAAGCAAATTAAATGTTGAGAAGCCGCTTTGAATGTTGAATTCAGAGCGGCTTTTTTTAATTTCTCATTTCCTTCATAAATAAATCTGAAATTAAAATTTAATCCTAATATGGTATTATTTCTCAATGTATAGGATTCGTTTAGGAGGGTACATATGATGAAAAAAGTGTTTAGCTTGATGATTGTGTTTCTTCTGATCACATCTTCTTTTCTCTCGACTGGATCAATCGTTGAGGCGGCCCCGAAGAAGCAGAATCGTGCTATTATGGGAGTATCGGCTTTGACTCCGCAACAAATGGCGGATTACGTAAAAAAGAAGAATCCTCGTGATGTCCGGCTAGTACAAACGTCGGTCGAAGACTTGGCGAACCTCTTCGTCATCATCGGCGCTAAGGAAGGTGTTCGTGGGGATGTCGCGTTCGCTCAAGCACTGAAAGAGACCGGTTATTTCCGTTACGGCGGCGATGTCCTGCCGAAACAGCATAACTACTCCGGAATCGGGACGACTGGGAATAGCGTAAAAGGTCACTATTTCCGTTCACCGCATCAAGGCGTGACTGCTCAAGTTCAGCATCTAAAGGCATACGCCTCACACGATGCACTGAATACGAAACAAGTCGACCCACGCTTCCATCTCGTCAAGCGAGGCTCTGCAACGACGTGGCCATCTCTTCACCAAAAGTGGGCCATGCAGCCGAAAGGAAATTACGGGACCGAGATTCTTTCGATTTATCAAGAAATGTCGAAAATACCAAAACGTGTCGCTAAAGCAAACAGATAAGAAATGTAGGGGTGAAAGAACGTGACGTGCAAACAAGTTAGACTCGCGAGCGGAATCGCATTATTCGTGACCGGCGTGATGTTGTTACTCAAACGCTAATGAGCATTTCGGACAATGATCCGAGTGCTTTTTTTTGAGGTTATTTGCTCGACACAAAAAGTCGCAGCCTTTTATGAGCTACGACTTTCAAAACGAAGGACAGCTATTTAGTCACGTTCTATATGTTGATGAGTCGGAAACGATACCCGAAAACAAATGACCTGACCCTCTAGCGGTTCCGCTGTCAACTGTCCCCCATGCAACAAAATGATTTGGCGGGCAATCGATAGACCCAATCCATCACCTGGTGTGACCCCTCTCGAGGAATCGACACGATACGTACGATCAAAGAGATGAGGGATGGCTTCAATCGTCTCAGCCGTTGTCGCATTTGAAATAGACCATTCAATCTGTTGTTCTTTCGTTTGAAGTCGAATCTCAATCGGACTCGTTCGCTCCGCATATTTCCATGCGTTCGAGAAAAGATTCTCAAAAGCACGAATAAGCTGTTCTTGATCGGCTACTATCCATCGGTCAGGTTGAATCGATAGGTGTAATCGATGGCCTCGCTCATTGAACAACGGCTCCATCTCGTGGATGAGTTGTGTCGTCAATAAGCTCAGGTTGAGTTTCTGTTTCTTAAGTTGCATGTGCGGGGCATAGAGGCGGTTCACGTCCATCAACTGGTCTAGCAGATGTTCAAGCTGATCCGTTTTTTCATTTAGAATACGAAAGTGATCTTTTTCTTCTGATGTCAGTTCACGATTCAGTTGAAGCAGTTGACTGTACCCTTTGATGCTCGTGAGCGGCGTTCGTAAATCATGAGACAGGTTGGAGAACAGTTGGTTCCGTTCTTCTTCGTGGGCCCGTTCCTTCTCAAACAATTCACGTAATTGCTTCGACATCTGATTCACACTTTCACCGAGCGAGGCGAGCTCATCCCGCCCTTCCACCTTGACTGTACGACCGAGGTCACCGTTTGCAATCTGTTCAATCTCACTCGATAAATACGTGATTTTTCGAAGTGTCTTCCGCATCATGATTGAAAATCCAATGATGAATACGAGAATCGCAAGAAAGGTTACGCTTAAAAAAATCAGATTGGACGTTTGAGGATCTAATCGTGTTTCATTGCGCATATAATATAACCCGATTGGATAAGCAATCATTAGAAATACAATGGTCGCAATCAGCGCATTAATTAAAATAATACCGATTAACTTGACAAGCAATCGATCCCATTGCCTCTGTTTCATAATCGATACCCCACGCCCCACACCGTCTTGATGATTGTTGGTTTTCGTGGTGTGTCTTCCAATTTTTCACGAATTTTCGTGATATGGACCATCACTGTGTTGTCGACCTCAAATGCTGCCTCGCCCCACACCGCCTCGTAAATCTGTTCGACGGTGAGGACTTGATTTGGATGCCTCATAAAATAAGCGAGAATATCAAATTCTTTCGGTGTAAGCCGAATTAAAACTTCGCCCTTTCGACACTGTCGCGTCTGGAGGTCGAGTGTGACTTCCTCATGGGTAAGCATGGTCTGTGTTTCGGTCCGATCTGCCCCATAGTCACGATACCTTCTGAGTAACGATTTGACTCGAAGCGTCACTTCCAGTGGGTTGAACGGTTTTTTGATGTAGTCGTCCGCTCCAACGGAAATGCCTTGCATCAAATCCAAGTCGCTCGTTTTGGCTGTCAGCATCAAAATTGGCATAAACTGCGTCTTTCGAATTTCGATACAGGCCTCAATCCCGCCCATAATCGGCATCATCAAATCTAGAATGAGCAAATCAATCGTTTCGGTCGAGGCGAGGTCAAGTACTTCTTGTCCATTTTTCGCAAACCGAAGTGCATATCCTTCATTTTTTAAATAGATGGCAAGCAATTCTCGTATCGCTTCGTCATCGTCCGCGATACAGATAACAGGTTGTGAACGCATGTCTTTCCTCCTCACATAGCACAATGAAATAAGTATGCCGATGGTACATTACGAAATTCTCGTTCCACCTTCACACGACTAAACACTCGTTGAAAATGCTCGTATCGACCTTTTGTATATTGAAACGTGACAAACCAGCCTGTTTTGGAGAGAACCGCCTTTGCTTCTCGTAAAATAGTTTCTGTTTGCTGAGCATCGAATCTTGAAAACGGCAGTCCAGAAAAGATGATATCCACTTCCTCGATGTTCAATGCTCGTAATATGTTCTTCAAGTCGACAGCATCCGCTTCGACAATGATGATTCGATGATCGCTTCCATATCGCGTCTTTAAATAGTGAACCAGATCGATGTCAGATTCAATCAATATGAGCGTAGCATCTTTTCGCATTTTTCGAAGGATTTCTTCGGTACAACCGATTATCCCAGGTCTGATTTCAACAATTACATGCGCTTCGCTCAATACTGTTTTCCGTGTCATTCGCTCTGCCACATAGGTTGATTCTGGAGAAATCATCTTCATTTCTTCAAGGTAGTTCTTATATTTGTTGAGCCATGATTGTATCATCTCGATTCCACTTCTTTCTTTGGTGATAGCTTGAGTGTATCGAGTGAATCGCAACACATTCTGACGAACTTCTTAAGATTTCTTAAGAGAATACTAAAAACTCCTTACGCTTGCGAGTGAATACTAGACAAGGTAAGGAGTGAATTTATTATGGAAATGATCATACATTATGCGATGCTCGCCATCGGCATCATGTTTACCCCATTATCTGACGACGTCTTAATGATCACCCATCTGACGGTCGCGGATGATTTTGTCCCAAGTTGGCTTTTATTTGTCTCCACCTGGATTCTCTTCACGCTCACGTTCGGCTGGTTCTATTTAATCGGGAAAGGGCTTCATCGTATCCTACCCGTGCGACAACGCGAATCTCGTTATCTTAAGAGAGCTGAGGCGTTCTATCAAAAGTATGGAGCACGCACCATTATGATTTCTTATTTTATCCCTGGCCTTCGGCACCCGCTTCATTACATCGCCGGGTTCACATCGCTCAAACTTCGCACGTATGCGTTCTATACGACTATCTCTGCATTTTTCTATACGGGTGCTTGGTTTCTCGTCATCGGACTGGCCAATCAAATCCCAGTCTTTCAACAGTTTCAAGACTGGGTGTTGTCCTTTTAACAAAAGTAGGCGAGAATTCTCCCTCCTCTCAGCGTCTCGGGGCGAAGCCCGGCGTAGGTGGGTGATGAATCGCCCGATCCAAAACTCTTCTCTCCCTGTGACAGATATGACGAACGAAAGTTCGTGATTCCGTCAGATTCTCACTCCCCCTCCGCGGGTATCGGACGAGGAGGACACATCACGATCTTCGGAAGGGAGGAGGGACGGACATGCTGAAAGGCTATACATACCGGCTCCACCCGACGCCGGCACAGGCCGAGTTCCTCATCAAGACGATCGGCTGCGCACGGTTCATCTACAACAAGCTGCTCGAGGACCGCATCGCCATCCGCGAGGAGGCGAAAGCGGGGGACGGGACGAGACGGAAACCGGCGACACCCGCCTCTTACAAGCGCCTGTTCCCGTTCCTCGCCGAGGCGGACAGCCTCGCGCTCGCGAACGCGAAGCTGAACCTCGACACCGCGTTCGCGAAGTTCTTCGCCGGGACGGGCGGCTTCCCGGTGTTCAAATCGAGACGGCGGTCGCGCGCCTCCTACACGACGAACAACCAGCACGGCACGATCCGCATCGAGAACGGCAAGGTGAGACTGCCTAAAATCGGCTTCGTGAAGTTCGAACAACATCGTCCGTTCGAGGGAATCATTAAGTCGGCGACGGTCTCGATGACGAGGACGGGCAAGTTCTTCATCTCCATCCTCGTCAATCAAGATGAGGAAAAGTGGATCCCAGCCGAGAACAAGGTCGGAATCGATTTCGGCCTTAAACACTTCGCCGTCATGACGAACGACGCGATGGTCTCGGAGAAGATTGACAACCCCCGACTCATCCGGAAGTCCGAAGCGAAGGTCAAGAAGGCGCAGCGCGCTTTGTCACGCAAGAAGATCGGGAGCAAGAATCGTGAAAAAGCCAAGTTACTTCTGGCCAAGAAACACGAAAAGATCGCCAACCAACGCAAGGACTTCCTTCACAAACTGTCGAGACGGATCGTTGACGAGAACCAAGTCATCGTCGTGGAGACATTGAAGTCGAAGGACATGATGAAGAATCACAAGGTAGCGAAGTCCATCGGGGATGTCAGTTGGTACGAGTTCGTCCGACAGTTGGAATACAAATGCAAGTTCTACGGACGGACGCTCATCAAGGCAGACCCCTGGTTCGCATCGACGCAGATCTGTTCTTCTTGTGGCGTCAAAGGCGAGAAGAAGACGATGGATGTTCGTGAATGGACGTGTACTCATTGCGGTGTTCATCATGATCGAGACATCAACGCGAGCATCAATCTGTTGATGTTGGCAAACTAAAACGAATTCCTTCAGGGTGGGAACCCCCCGACGAGCTTGGTAAATAATCGTGGCTAATAAAAGTACGATCTTCCCAAGAAGCTCCCCCTTCAATTTGCGAAGCAAATAAGTGGCGAGTAGTTCACGCTATTCTTAAGTTATAACGGTCAGTAAAGGGTGTGATGTTTTTGTACCTAACAATCGGATTAGCCTTGCTCGTCTGTTTAATTGCAATGATTTTCACTATTATGGTCGGGCTCGGGAAAGACCGCTCCACGTACAGCCAAAAGAAGAGCTGGTCGATGGTATCTTGGCTCTACATCATCTTGCTCCCTGTCTCGTTCATCGGACTTGGTCTTCTCTATTATTTCATTACGAAGTAACGTAAAAAATCACGACGCCAGAAAATAGGCGTCGTGATTTTTTCATGCGATTAAGTCGCTCCAAATTTTGATGGTACTCGCTAAGATGAGTAGCGCTAAAATCCATTGGAGTGCTTTCGTATTCATATTCTTCCCGACATTCGCCCCGATTGGAGCGGCAATCAGGCTCGCGATAATCATAATGATGGCCGGACCCCAGACAATTTGATCGGTGATGATTTTACCGAACGTCGAGCCAATCGACGAGATGAAGGTGATGGCGAGGGAACTCGCAATCGCCATCTTCGTCGGGATGCGTAAGACGACAAGCATGATCGGCATGAGAATGAAGGCTCCCGCTGCCCCGACGATTCCTGCCGCAATTCCCACGACGAATGCTGAACTTGCCGCAATCACTTTGTTGAACTGTACTTGATCAAGCGGCATGTCGTCCACTTTCGGCTTCGACAAGAACATCATGATGGTGGCAATCGTTGCGAGTACGGCATAGACGACATTGATCATCACTTCCGAAAGAATCGTCGATCCGTATCCACCGATGAAGCTACCAATTAATACCGACACCCCCATGTAAAGAATCAACTGCTTGTTTAAGTATCCACCTTTACGATAGGCATAAATCCCACCGATTGTCGCAAAGAAGACTTGAATGGCACTAATCCCTGAAACTTCGTGCGCGCTAAAAGCGGCAAATCCTAGAATCGGTGGAATGTATAACAACATCGGATACTTGATGATTGATCCACCAATCCCGACCATCCCTGAAATAAACGACCCGATAAATCCAATTAGAAAGATTGTAATGATAAACCCGAACTCCATATAAACTCCTCCATTTACTCTCGTATTCTCTACTTATTCAATCGATTCCCAGGCCATCATTCCGCCTGATACGTCATAGATTTCCGTATAGCCGGCATCCTGTAATTGACTAGCAGCCTGGGCACTTCGGTTACCGCTTCGACAAATGACATAGATTGGTTCGTCTTTCGGATACGACAGTTGGTTTGCATCTAATGAAGAAAGTGGTGCGTTCACCGCCCCTTCGATATGCCCCCCCTCGTATTCCGATACTTCGCGTACATCAAGAAGTGTTATTTCCTCGTTTTCCAATTTGTTTTGTAGAGTTTTAACGTCAATTTTCATGATTCCATCCTTTTCTGATGTGATTACAAAGATAAAAATCGCCATTAAAACCAAAATCCCAACAAATAAGGAAATCCTCTTCATATTTTCCCCTCCAATTCTTTTCACTTGCGCTCATTATACCTTAGGGGGTATATTAAAGCCAACGAAACATTCTCGTTGCCAAAAACCTTAACCATGAAAAGGAGATCAAAGACTCATGAAGACGATTACGACTACTGAATTAGAAGCGCTACTTCAAGCTGACGACTCACTCAACCTCATCGATGTACGAGAGGTGGATGAATATGCTGGAGGTCACATCAAACAAGCGAAAAACGTACCACTTTCTGAATTCGGGGCAAAAGTCGATGAGCTCGATCGCTCTAAACCGATTCACGTCATTTGCGCAGCCGGTGGACGCAGCATGAACGCATCTGCTTATCTTGACTCACTCGGATTCGACGTCACGAACGTCGACGGTGGGATGATGAGCTGGCAAGGCGAAGTCGAATAAACGATTACTTTACTCATAGGGGGAAATTTATATGCTATTACGTTATTTTTATGATGAGAAACTAGCACAAGCTTCATATATGGTCGGTTGCCAAATGACGGGAGAAGCGATCGTCATCGATCCGGCCCGTAACATCGAGCCTTATCTTCAAGAAGCGAAAAAAGAAGGCATGAACATCGTCGCAACGGCAGAGACGCATATCCATGCGGACTTTGTGTCCGGTTCACTCGAACTCGCGAAGCGCACAGGTTCGAAAGCCTATCTATCAGACGAAGGTGATGCTTCTTGGAAGTATGCATTCGCGAAAGAAATCGACGCACAACTTGTCAAAGAAGGCGACACGTTCAAGATTGGAAACGTGACACTCGAAGTCATGCATACACCGGGTCACACACCGGAACATATTTCGTTCCTTCTTTATGACCGCAACCAGACACAACCGATGGGGATCTTCACAGGAGACTTCGTCTTCGTCGGAGATATCGGTCGACCTGACCTTCTCGAAGAAGCAGCCGGTGTGAAAGGAACGACGGCAATCGGTGCGGAACAAATGTTTGATTCACTCAAAAAATTCATGGCACTTCCTGACTTCGTTCAAGTCTGGCCAGGACACGGCGCAGGTAGTGCTTGCGGGAAAGCACTCGGTGCGATCCCGACATCGACGGTCGGTTACGAGAAAGCGACGAACTGGGCGCTTCAAATGACGGACAAAGATGCCTTCATCAAAGAATTGACGACGGATCAACCAGAACCGCCGAACTACTTCGCCATGATGAAGAAAGTAAACAAAGAAGGCATTCAAGAGACGACGGACATCGCTCGTCCTGAAGTCGTCGGGTCGGACCGGCTCGATACACTCGTCGAAGAGACACAGGTCGTCGATACACGTAAAGGTGAAGATTTCGCAAATGGTCACGTACCAGGGACAATCAACATCCCTTACAACAACAAGTTCGTCTCTTGGGCAGGCTGGCTCGTCAACTTCGACAAAGACATCACGGTTATCGCAAGTGCAGAAAACGTCGATCAAGTACAAACAGACCTCCAATCAATCGGTCTCGACCGTCTTCGCTTCATCGTCCCAGTCGAAGAACTCGATGCATCACTTTTGACGGAAACGTATACGGACGTGACGGCAGAAGAAGCGATTGAAGCTGCTGAAAAAGGTGATGTGTTCGTCCTCGACGTTCGAAACGCGACAGAATGGAACGCGAGCCATTACGAAAAGGCAGAACGTATCTTGCTCGGTAAGCTCGCACGTGACCACGAAGGTCTTCCGACAGACCAAACGATTGCAGTGCATTGTGCGTCAGGCGTCCGCTCACGCATGGCGGCAAGTGTCCTTCAATCGCTCGGCTACAAAGATATCCACAATATCCTCGGTGGCTACGGCGCGATGAAGACTGTCTTGAACGCTCAACAAATCAAGTAATGCTATACTGACTATGAATATGGCGCCCGCTTCGAGAGGGGCGCCTTTTGTTTAGGAGGGAAAGACGTGGTCGCCATCGGTCCACTCAACATTCGTTTCGATTTACTCATCTTTTTACTAAGCCTTGCCGTCCTTTACGGCATCTTCCGCTTTCTCGGATTGTCGAGTAAACAGCGTGAAGCGGTCATCGGGACATGGTTCTATGGTTTTCTTGCCTGGAAAGGAAGCGCCATCGTCATCGGTCTGTTGACGACACGTGACTTATCGCTCGCTCTTTACGCCACAGGAGGCGTATGGTCTCAATGGATTGCGGCTGCTGTCGTCCTTTGGTTCGTCTATCGACTCGACCGGAACCTTTTAGGGTATTGGGTGCTGAGCGGACTCCTCATTTGGTTCGGGATGACACTCGCGGTTCCAGTATACGGGACGATTTTGAACCTTTCCGACCAGCCGATTCATCTATGGAGCGCCATGCTCATTCTTCTGCTACTCGGAACGACGTGGCGCTGGATGCATGAACCGACTCATGGAAACATTCTTTGGACAGTATGCGGTGCATCCGGCATCTGGCTATTTGAGTCATATGCGGTCGGACAGATTCAATGGTGGATGATTGTCATCGCCCTCGTCCTCTTCGGATTGACGGTCTATCTCGCCCGCCCTTCAAAGAAAGCGATTCAAATTAGTGTCGGAGTCCTGGTCGTTCTCGCGGTCGTGAATGCTGTCCTGCCAGAGAAAGCGACGCAATCTGTCACGACAGAGACGGCGTCGACCGGTTTGAACATCGGGCAAATCCCCCCTTCGTTCGAATTACAGCGAACCGACGGGAGTACATTCGACTTAACTTCACTACGTGGCCAGCGCGTCGTCGTCAACTTTTGGGCGTCCTGGTGCCCGCCTTGTCGGGCGGAGATGCCGGATATGGCGGCGTTCGCGAAAGAGCGAGATGACGTGACCATCGTCGCCGTCAACACGACGACGAGTGAACGCGACCCCGACAATGCCGTCACGTTCGTCGAACCGTATGAAGATGCGTTTACCGTCGTCTATGACCGTGACGGCCAAGTCGGAGATGCGTATCGGATTCAAGCGATGCCGACGACATATGTGCTCGATGAGTCGGGTGTGATCATCGCGAAGCAATTTGGTGCCATCGACAAGAATTGGCTCGACGCCCAATTGCATTGAACATGACAAAACCGCCGACAAAGAGTTGTCGGCGGTTTATCTTATTGCTTCAAATAGCCTTGTGCTTTCAAAAAGTCTTTGACGTCAAGACGTGTCGATTTCGACAACATGCGTCCCATTTGGCCAGTCCACGTGTCTTTACGCGGATTCGATCCCCGGACCATGTAGTAATCATGGATCAACGCGTCGTAATCCGAAAGTGACTGTTTGATCCGTTCTGGATTCGCCTCGTATGCGTTCTCATGGTAGATATGATGGAACGGTAGACGGGGCTTTTGATCTTCGACTGAAGCCGGTACACCGACGGCCATGCCAAAGAGCGGAATGACCCGTTCCGGCAATGCGAGCACTTCTTTCACCGCAAAGAGGTCGTTCCGAATGCCACCGATATAGCAGACTCCGAGCCCCATCGACTCTGCCGCCACTGCCGCATTTTGTGAGGCAAGTGCAGCGTCGATCACAGCGACAAGCAGTTTCTCATCGGTCTCAAGTGTTGCGGACACTTCTGTTTCTTGCAGTTCACCAATCACCTCATGGCGATGCAAATCCGCACAAAAGACGAAGAAGTGACCGTTCTCGACCACGTAATTCTGGTTGCCCGCAATCTCAGCGAGTCGTTTCTTTTTCGCTTCATCGGTCACCCCGATGATGGAGTAGGCCTGGATAAAGCTAGACGTCGATGCCCGTTGTGCGCTCTCGACGATGGTCTGGATTTGTTTGTCTGTCAATTTCTCGTCCGTAAAATCGCGGATGGAACGGTGGTTCAATAAGGTCTCAATCACTTCGTTCATACGTTCTTCCCCCTTTTTTTCAATCTTGGCATAAGCCATCTGAATCCACAAATGAGAGGAATCCATCGGGCACATTTTGAAGGGAGGACGCTCACATCTCGTTTTCTTATGCTATCATTATAAGCTACATAGTAAATACGATAGCGTAACTTCGAATAAGGAGCGATATAGATGAAAAGAATACCATTTTACATCCCATTCCTACTTGGGGTGCTATTCCTCTCAGGATGCACGGATGCCGACGTGAGTGTCTCGACGTCGACGTCAACCGAAGAAACAGTTGAAAAGGAACCTGTACAAGAGGAACAAACCACCGAGACCCCTGAATCTGAGGGCGATGTATTTGAAGACTATACGAAGATCGAGGTCGATGGCGGAGATCAGTCCGGCACACGTGAGGCGAATGTCGTCGTTGATATCGGTTTTGGCGACCGAGAGTACTGGGCGTTCACGAACGAACATGGTCAATTAGTTCGCGTGATTGCTGATGAGATCATTCTTCAAAACGACGAGACCGAAGACGTCAATTCTTCAGGACGCTATTATGCAGACGAGGCAAAAGTTCCGGGTGTCGAAGACCCGAACCTCGACGAAGGCCATATCATCGCCGATTCACTTGGCGGTGTCTCGAACGCCTATAACATCACGCCACAAAACAGCGCACTCAACCGTTACGGCGACCAGGCATTCATGGAAGATGTCATCCGGAAGGCTGGCGGGGCGAAAGACTTCGAAGCCATCATCACCTATCCGAACACGACGACTCAGATTCCTTCCCGCTACCAATACACGTATACCGTACGGGGCAATACGGTCACCGATACGTATGATAACGTAGATCCGGAGGAAGTCAACGAATCGCTCGGATTGACGGATGATTCCCCTCCTGCAGTGACGACGGAACCAGTCGAGGAACGGGAATTATCCGATATCGACCTTGACGGAAACGGACAAGTGACAATCAAAGAAGCAAAGAACGCCGGATTCGAGATGCCGATCACGCGTGACCATTGGCTGTATCAATACATGGACGACCGAGACGGTGACGGGATGGTCGGGGAATAACTATGACGAACGAGACGTTTCTCCACGAGAGAGGCGTCTTTTCACATAGAAAAAAACCGCGGTGTAAGACCGCGGTTACGTGTTTAGTTCGACATTTGATTCAAGAATGGTGCGAGATCGACGTTCAACTCTTTCGAGAGACGCTCTCCGAGTTCACGGTCCGCACGATAGAAGTTGCAGATCAAGAGGAGAACGGTCTTCTCGTGACGAACTTCTTTGATATGCGCCACGAGGTTACGAACGAGTGCATCCTTCTCTTCCTGAGAATAGCGACGATATACCTCTCCGGCTTGTCCGAAGTCGTTCGTCTTCTCAATCTTCTGACGACCCGTCACGCCTGTGATCGGTTGCGGCGTCTCAATATAGTCCGCATTCGGCTTCGGTGCGTCTTCGTAACGGTTCGGCTCGTAGTTGACCGGGCTCGTCTGTTGCTTGAACGGCATCGCCCCGTCACGCTGGTTGTTCGCGACTTGAGCGAACGGGCAGTTGATCGGAAGTTGGAGATAGTTCGGTCCGATGCGGTAACGTTGCGTATCCGAATACGAGAAGAGTCGTCCTTGGAGCATCTTGTCTTCTGACGGCTGGATCCCTGGTACGAGGACGCCTGGGTTGAAACCGACAGACTCAGTCTCGGCGAAGAAGTTATCGACATTTTTGTTGAGGGTCATCGTTCCAACCAATTGATACGGGATGACATCTTCGAACCAATCTTTCGTCGCATCAAGCGGGTCGAAGTCAAAGTTGTCCATGTCCGCTGGGTCGAGAATCTGTACATATAGATCCCATTCCGGATAGTCTCCATTTTCAATGGCGTTGAACAGATCACGTGTCGCATGGTTGAAGTCTTCTGCTTGGATTTTCGCCGCTTCTTCCATCGACAAGTTTTGAATCCCTTGCTTCGGTACCCAGCGCATCTTTATGTACACCGTGTTGCCGAATTCATTCACCCACTTGAAGGAATGGACGGATGACCCTCGCATGTGGCGATACGATGCTGGGATTCCCTCGTCACTGAAGAGATGCACGAGCATGTTCGTTGATTCCGGTGTGAGCGACATGAAGTCGAAGAAGCGGTCCGGGTCTTGAAGGTTCGTTTGTGGGTCCGGCTTGAGCGAGTGAATCACGTCCGGGAATTTAATCGCGTCACGGATGAAGAAGACCGGTAAGTTGTTTCCGACGAAATCATAGTTCCCTTCTTCCGTGTAAAACTTGACGGCGAAACCGCGTGGGTCACGAAGCGTCTCCGGTGAACCTAATCCGTGGATGACGGTCGAGAAGCGCGCAAACACAGGCGTCTCTTGCCCTTCTTCTTGCAAGAATGCGGCTTTCGTATAGCGTTTCATACTATTTTTTACAGTGAAGACACCATGCGCCCCTGCGCCTCTCGCATGAACGACACGTTCTGGTACTCGTTCACGATCGAAATGCGCTAATTTCTCAATTAGTTGGTAGTCTTCGAGAAGCGTCGGGCCCCGACGACCCGCAGTGATGGAGTTGGCGTTATCCCCGATTGGTACGCCTTGGTTAGTAGTTAGTTGACGGTGTTGATCCATATGATTGCCTCCCATTATTTATAATCATTACAATCTTGATATTAATCAAATATTAGAATGATTACAAATAAAAAGCTCGTGAATCACGAACTTTTTTTCATATGTCTCTTTTGTTTGGATTTTTCACGTTGATGGAGCGTCACGACGAAAAATGCTGCCAAGATACCGCCTAGGGACCCCGCTATGATGTCGACCATCGTATCGTCATTCCCGTTCCCTTGCATCGTTGTATTCAGGACGACGTCAGATGTGAATTCATACATCTCCCAAAGCGCCGCCCCAGCCATGGAAAAGACGACAATGTATACGAACAAAAATCGTTTCGGGATCTCGGTCCGAATGTCATCATCGAGCCTACTGAAGAAGTCGAATCCAAGGAATGCGAGAAAAATTCCGCTTAAGAGATGAAGGAACGTGTCCCACCAACCATTCCCGTATAGTCCGACAATCGATCCTAAATACTGGGAGGCAAACAAGAACAGGATATACGCCACCTTCATCTTGCCATCGAGTTCTGTTTTAAACGTCTTTTCAATGAAGAACGGGATGAGCCCAGAAATGATTCCGGCCCCCGCTACACTCGCATCGAACCATGATTCTTCAATGATTGATGTGATAAGTATGATCGCCATGAACAAGACGAATCCAAATTCGAGGATACGTCCTTTCGTGAGCTTCATGATGCTTCGCCTTCTTTCGTCTAGTTTGTTCTCTATATGCTCTATTCCCAACTCTCAATCGTGTTCAACCACACAATTGAATTTAGTTGGACTCTCTTGCTATTTACGAACATACGTTCTATAATTAATATTATGAATTCGAGGAGGAACTTGCTATGCCGATCAATCCGTATCTCAACTTTAATGGGAATTGTCGAGACGCCGTAACCTTTTATGCTGATGTGTTCAACCACGCCGCTCCAGACATCATGACGTTCGGTGATCAACCTGGTCCAGACGGTCAACCGGTGCCGAGTGAAATGGCCAATCTTGTGCTGCATACCCGACTCTCGGTTCACGGCTCATCGCTCATGTTTTCTGATGCGATGCCTGACGGACCGGTCACATTCGGTGACAATGTCACGCTCGCTGTCGTCACAGACGACCTCGAGGCCATCCATCGTGAGTTCGAGGCGCTCTCTGTGAACGGACGTGTCTTGATGCCGCTTCAAGAGACGTTTTGGAGCAAGGCGTACGGCATGCTCGAAGACCAGTTCGGCGTCCAGTGGCAGTTCAGCCACGAAGCATAACGACAAAAATCCCCGATTCGTCAGAATCGGGGATTTGCTTATTTTTGGGCAACGAAGAAGATGCGCTCGGCATCCGCTCCTGGTGCATGTTCGGTGAAATCAGAGGTGACTGATTTGACATGGAACCCGGCACCAATCAACCATTGCATGTACTGCCCTGGTTCATACGTCCGTTGTTCATGTGTCTCCTCAATTCGTTCATACGTCCCATCTTCAAGCGCGACGAAGAACGTTAAGTCATGAACGACCGACAGCGGGGCTTCTCCCGGGTCGGCAAACCAAATATATGAGCAATCTTCTTCGTTTGACGCATACGTCTTTTGGTTGAAGAGCGTCTGCATCTTGTTCGGAGCATGGACATCAAAGATGAACAAGCCGCCTGGTTTGAGTTGATTGTAGACAGATTCAAACGTATCAATCACGTCCGCCTCGTCTCGCAAATAGCAAAGGGAGTCGCAGAGAATCGTCACCGCATCGACCGGTTCCGGTAACTCCAACTCACGCATATCCTGTTCCCAAAGCGGCAACTCGATTTCGACCTCGAGCGCCTTTTCTTGTGCGACTTCGAGCATCGACTCGGATAAGTCGATCCCCATGACATCGTAATGTTCAGCGAGGCGAATCGTCGCCGATCCGGTCCCGCACCCGACATCCGCGAGTGTCGCGCCATCTTGGACGTGACGACGCACGAAAGCGACCCACTCATCATACGGCGCGTCTTTCATCAACTCGTCGTATACATAGGCGAATCCTTCGTAAGCCATTAGCCGACTTCCACTTCGACGTGTGGCGCGTCAGCCCACAATTTCTCTAGGTTGTAGTAATCACGGTCATCACGATGGAAGATGTGGACGACGACGTTCTCGAGGTCAGCGAGGACCCAACGTGCCGTGTCCATTCCTTCGAACTTGTGGAGTGGTAAGCCGTTTTCGCCAGCAACGTCTTTGATTTCACGTGCGATCGCTTCGACTTGTTTCTCCGAGTTCCCGTGACAGATAACGAAGTAATCCGCGATTGGCGAAATCCCTTCCATGTCGAGTACGACGATTTCCTCGGCACGTTTATCGTCAGCCGCTTTTACAATCAATTCTAATTCTTCTCTTGCAGTCATATTGACCCTCCTAAGGTATATTCACAAAATCGTTATACGTTTCAATCGTCAGTGGAAAAATACGCACCGACTTCTTCAATAAAAATTCAATCGTTTGTTTCAGTGTCGCGACAACCGCCGCTTCGAGCGAGCGCTCCACTTCTGCCCGCAACCGGTCGACGCCGGGATAATCCCGATTCGGTTCGATGGCATCAGCCACGAACAGAATTTGGTCAAGCCGAGACATCCCGGGCTCTCCCGTCGTATGATTCCGAATCGCCGAGAGCACCGCGTCATCCAGGTCGTATTGACGGGAAAGTAAAATCGCACCGACCGGCGCATGAAGTAGCTCGTCCCCGTACTCAAGTAGATTTGGGTCTAACCCTTCTTCCACGACGACTCGACGCATCTCTTCGACGTCAAAGTACTTCGCATAATCATGAAGCATGGCAGCAAGACGAGCCTGTTCGACCTCTTCACCGAATTGAACCGCCATGCGTTCCGCCGTCTCGACGACACCGAGCGTATGGATATAGCGTTTTTCTGGCAGCGTCTGTTTAATCAACTCGTGCGCTTCTTCAAACGTCATACAACTTATGCTCCTTCACATACTCCTCGACTGGCGTCGGGACAAGATATTTGATGGATTTGCCTCGTTTCGCCCGTTCCCGGATGTCCGTCGATGAAATCTCGAGTTGCGGCATGTCAATCGCGCGGACGTCTGCCTTCTCCGGAATCAAATAACGTGTCCCCGGCCGTGCGACCGCACCGAACGTGACAAGACGGATGAGCGTCTCATAATCATACCAGGATTCGAGCGAAACGAGTGAATCGGCACCAATCAAAAAGTAGAATTCATCATTCGGATACTGTTCGATCAGCCTTTTCATCGTCTCGACCGTATAAGACGGCTCACTCCGTTCAAACTCAATCAAGTTCAACTTGAAGTCGGACTGATTTTGTATGGCGCGTCGCGTCATCTCGATTCGGTGGTCTGCCGAGCTGAATCCGACCTTATGTGGTGGAATCGCAGCCGGCAGGAACCACACCTCATCAAGTTCAAGCTGTTCACGCGCTTGTTCCGCGATTAACAGATGTCCGAGATGCGGCGGGTCGAACGTTCCGCCCATCAAGCCGATCCGGCTCATGGGAGTTTGATTTGGCGATTTTCTTTCTCGGTCGCCTCTTTGTACAAGACGATGACTTTTCCAATCACTTGAACGACTTCAGCCTGTGTGCCTTCAGCTAACTCACCAGCGACATCTTTAGGCGTGTCCATGCAGTTTTGAAGTACTTGAACTTTAATCAATTCACGTTTCTCGAGTGCGTCGGCGATATCTTTACACATCGCTTCGCTGACTCCATTTTTCCCAACTTGATAGATTGGTGAAAGATGGTGCGCTTCTGCGCGTAAAAAGCGTTTTTGTTTACCTGATAACATAGTATATTATTCCTCCAATAATCCTTCGATTAACTTTTTTCCAATGGTTTCGTCCGGTTTCACGCCCGTCCATTTCTCGAACGAGAGCGCGCCCTGCCCGACGAACATGGCTACACCTGTCACAACTTTGGCTCCGCGACGTTTCGCTTCTTGAAGCATCGGGGTGACAAGTGGACGATATATGATATCACAAACGACCGTGTTTTGTCGTAATCCTTCTAATGAAAGTGGTGTCAATCTCTCGTCCATCCCGACAGAAGTGGTCTGAATGATGACATCATATCGAGAGACGTCCATCTCATCGAACGTCGTGTAGACGACTCCGAACGTGTCGGCGAGCGCTTTTGCCCGTTCCACAGTTCGATTGACAATCGTCACGTCACGCGTCGGGAGAGCTTGGACAATCCCCCGAGCCGCTCCTCCGGCACCGACAATCAGGACACGCCCTGTAAAGTCTGTGTATGGCATCAGCGCTTGGACAAGACCTGCCCCGTCCGTATTCGTCCCGATAAGTCGCCCGTCTCGTTTATACACCGTATTGACGGCTCCAGCATGTTTCGCCGCTTCGTCAAGGTCATCGAGATACCGAACGACCACCTCTTTATAAGGAATCGTGACATTGAATCCATCCCAGTCCCCTTCTCGCATTGCCGCAAATAAGGCTGGGAGTTGATCTGGTGTGGCATCGATGGCCTCATAACGCCCGAAAAGCCCAGACGCCCTCAACCACTGCTCGTGCAGTTGGGGAGAGAGCGAATGAGCAATCGGGTGACCGATGACGGCCAGATTCATACGAGCGCCTCGCGAAGTGTGACTGCGACGCCTTTTGGAGCCCATGCTGCGATACGGCCACCTTTTCCGTGAATCGCGACCCAACCGAGACCACTGAACACGATATCCGTTTTCACGCCGTCCCGTAAGCTGAACTCATGACGGACGAGTGGCGGTAAGATTTCGAGTGTCTTCTCATTCGGCGGGTTGAGCATCTTCCCAATATGTTGGTCATAGAGCTCATCGGCACGTTCGAGTTTCGTACGGTGTGCTTTCAATTCATTCGACATATAAATGACGAACGATCGCTTATTTCCTTCAAGATAATCTAAACGTGCCAATCCGCCGAAATAGAGCGTCTGTTGCGGATTCAACTGGAACACGTGCGGTTTGATTTCTTTCTTCGGTGTGATCGTCTTCAAATCTTTCGCATCGACATAGTGTGCCATTTGATGACGGTTGATGATTCCTGGTGTGTCGTACAAGTTCGCATCATCGTCGAGCGGAATATCGATCAAGTCAAGCGTCGTTCCCGGGAAATGACTGACGGTGATGATGGCTTCATCCTCTTCACCGAAACGTTTGATCACCTGGTTGATGAGTGTCGACTTCCCGACATTCGTACAACCGACGACAAAGACGTCTTTGCCTTTGCGGTAGTACTCAATCTTTTCAGCGAGTTCATCGATGCCATGTCCTTTTTTCGCACTGATCAAATGAACGTCGATTGGGTTCAAGCCGAGTTCTTTTGCCTCTGCCTTCATCCAGTTCGCCATCCGGTTCGGGTTGACCGACTTCGGTAACAAGTCGACCTTGTTTCCGACTAACAGTACCGGGTTCGACCCGACTGAGCGTTGAAGACCCGGAAGCCAACTGCCATTGAAGTCGAAAATGTCGACGATTTTGATGACGAGTGCTTCTTTTGAACTGATACCATTCAAGATGCGCAAGAAGTCATCATCTGATAACTCCACATCTTGAACTTGGTTATAGTGCTTCAATTTGAAGCAACGTTGGCAAATGACAATCTCACGGTCAAGTGCCGATTTCGGTGCATAGCCGACCCCGTTCGGATCTTCCGTTTGGATGGCTACGCCGCACCCAGCGCAATATCGTTTTGTTTCTTCCATAGTTATACTTACTGCCGTTCAGGTTTCCCCTTCTTCATTCACCGTAGCACCTCGCTGCTACTCCTGAAGCGTTAATTCCGACGCCTTGCTCGCCGTACATGGGCAGCCTCCTTCTTCCTGTGCGTTCGAGGTCTTATTCATCTTTTTTATGTGAATCTTCGGAACGTGGATGCATGGCCTCACCGATTTTTTCAGCGACCGCGACTTTTGCCCGTTGTGCGTCAACGGCAAGTTCTTCCACTTTTTTCGTGATCAATACATACTTCCCACGACGCTTCATATGTGCGAAGACCACTTTTTCGAGCATCCGGTTAAATTTCGTGACGAGTCCGTCCGTTTTAACGACCGGTTGCACATGAATGACATGAATGCCTGCCATGTTTGCCCCGAGAACGTCTGTGAACAGCTGGTCCCCTAAGAAGATGGCTTCCTTCGGCGAGTACCCATATTTCGAGAGTGCCGCTTTAAATCCAGATGGTAATGGTTTTCTAGCACGAGCGACATAATGAAGGCCGAGCGGCTCCGTAAATGTTCGTACACGATTCTCGTTATTATTTGATACGACAATCACATCGAAACCGTATGATTTCACTTTTTCAAGCCACATCAATAAAAGCTCTGGCGCATGTGGGACGTCCCACGCCACGAGTGTATTATCAAGGTCCGTCAAAATGACGCGCACCCCACGGTCTTTCAATTCTTGTAGGTCGATGTCAAACACAGACGCGACGAACTGTTTCGGATAAAGTCGATTAAACACGTAAAATTCCTCCAATTAGCTAAACGATTCAACTACTTATACAAGTATTGATATCCCTTCTATGGTAAACGAAAACCGACCAAACGACTAGTCTATCGTTCGGTCGGAAGAAAATTGACACAAAATTAGTTAGATTTGATTGTCCCGATGACTTCACCGAGTCGAACCGGACCGATCTTTTCACGGTCCATTTGAATCGTATCCTTCTCAAAACAAAGAACGACGGTCGAACCGAACGAGAAGTATCCCACCTCTTCTCCTTTGCCCGCCTGGTCTCCTTCGAGCGTCCACTCAATCGTGTTGACGTTCAAGGCACCGACCATGATATGTTCGTACGTTCCGGCTGGGCTGTCAAAGCGCGTCACGCGACGGTAGTTGCGTGAGAGCGGTCGAACCGTCTCCGTCAATCCGATTTCATTCACCGGTGCCGAACGGTCCCCGAGCTCATATTGACTGAGCACACGACCAGAGAGCGGTGTGTGGACGCGGTGATAATCGCGCGGACTGAGGTAGAGAACGACGACCGTCCCCCCTGCATAACGTCTTGCTTCTTGTTGAGAACCGAGTAACTCCGCAAGCGTATACGACTGACCTTTCACCTCGAAACGACTGTCTTCTGAAATCGATTCGATGACCGATAACTTGCCATCACACGGTGATACGAGGGTATCGGACGACTCATCAATCGTACGTGCTCCCGTCTTCAAGTGACGGGTAAAGAACGCATGCAATGATGGATAGGCAGCAAGCGGTTGCTCTGCCTCTTCTACCGCAATGTCATATACTTTTGCAAACGATGGAATCAAGTGACGACTCACATCTGATTCTGCGAAACGCTTGAGGCGTGTGGCGATCCAAGGCGAGGCGTTCAGCTCAAATAACGTTTGGTAGAAACGACGCTTCATTCCTCTTTGGCCTCCTCATTTTTAAAGAACGTCTCGTATTGTTGTTCAGAGACGGCTCCTTCAATTCGACCGACCTCTTTTCCATCTTCAAATCGGATGATAGTCGGCGTACCTTCAATCCCATACGTCGTCCATACGTTATGGTCAGACAAGTTGATCGAGACCGCATCATATTCTTCGATAAGGGGTTCGACATAAGGCTTCACTTGCTCACAGTATTCGCAGCCCGTTTGCCAGAAGTAAGCGACGACTTCACCATCTTGGTCTAATTGTTGTTGCAATTCATCTGCTGTGACGGCGTTGACACCATCGTCAGTATTGTTTCCATTTAAAAAGTACAACAAACCGATTCCGATGACGATAATCGCACCGATAATGGCGAACGTGATAAAATTCGCGCGTTTTTCAGGGTTTTTCATATGTGTGATCCTCCTCTATGTTGAATAAAGAAAAAAGACTGACTCATGCACGAGTCAGTTTGATTGTAGACGGCTTACTTCTCTTGTGCAACGTCGCTGATTCCCATGTCTTGATTCAAGACATCGAGAATTGCAACGAAGATTGTGATGGCCACGCCAAATCCTGTCGCGAGCATCGCGTTGAACTCTACACCATCAACGGCAGAAATGATAAATACCGCTGTATTTGAGAGCACAATCGCCCAGATCAATGTCACTAAATAACGCATTGAACGTCCCCTCCATCTCACAGATGATTCGTAAAAATTCATACGACATTAGTATAGCATTGTTCGAATAGAATATGCGACTTCGATTGTATATTCTTTCCGTCAAATCGAAAAATGTGATACGGTCGTAGAAACATCATTGTGAAGAAAAGAGGATGACTGATGTCACATTATTTAATCGCAGTCGATTTAGATGGAACGTTATTAAGAGATGATAAAACAATCAGCGAACGAAACCTTCGCGCACTTCTAGCGGCGCGTGAAGCTGGTCATGAAGTCATGATTGCCACAGGGCGTCCAAAGCGCCATTCGATCATGTACTATGAGCAAATGGGATTGACGACACCACTCGTCAACTTCAACGGTGCGCTCGTACATCACCCGAAAGATGCGAGCTACGCGGTGACACACCGACCGATTCCGCTCAAGACCGCCCATGACATCATTGAAGAAGTATCGGATACGAAGGCACACAATATCGTCGTCGAAGTGACGGACCACGTGTACTTCCAAAAAGACCCGCAAGAGTTCTATAGTCCGTATGCAGAACGTGCGCTCAGCGTTACATCAGGTAACTTGTTGACGCATTTGCAGGACGAGCCGACGTCCTTATTGATTCATGCGACAAAAGATCACGTCGCGCACGTCCGCTCCCAACTCGATGACATTCATGCGGAGGCGGTATTGAACCGTCAGTGGCGTATGCCCGAACATATGATTGAAGTCATGAGCAAAAACACATCGAAGGCACTTGGGCTTCAAGAGGTCTCGAAGCATTTGAACATCGACCGGAAGCACATTATCGCGTTCGGTGACGAAGAGAACGATCTCGAGATGCTCGACTATGTCGGTACCGGTGTAGCGATGGGGAACGCCATCGACCAATTGAAGAATGTAGCCAACGAAGTGACGGCTTCAAATATGGATGACGGGATTGCCCTCTTCTTAGAAGAGCGACTTGGCATCAAGGTATAATGAAAGCACCGACTTAGAAAAGTCGGTGCTTTTTATGATTTATTCATGTTTAGCGACGGAACGTCCCTTCGACGTCCTCTGTCGGTAAAATATTGATCCAAACCGATGGGTCTGCATCTTTACAGATGCGCGTAATCTCACGCACCTCGTGTCGTTGCGCGACCATCATGAGCGTCGCTTTCTCGACTTTCGAGTATGTTCCGATTGCCGGCATGAGCGTGATCCCGCGGAATACGTGTTGATGTAGTTCCTTTGTCACCTCGTCCGGGTGATTCGTCACGATGAAGAGGGTTTGACGCTGTGTATTCGTGTAAATCTCATCGATGACTTTTGACGTCACATACAAGAAGACGATCGTATAGAGCGCTGTCGGCCATCCGAACAAGGCACCTGCTGCGAGGGCAATCATCATGTTCATCAAGAAGAGATAGACCCCAACCGAGTTGTTCGTAAACTTCGCGAGAATCAGCGCGACGATGTCAAAGCCACCCGTCGAGGCTCCATACCGAATCGTGATACCCGAGCCGATTGCCAAGAGCACACCGCCAAATACGGCGTTCAAAAGTGGATCGTCCGAGAGAAGCTGCGATTGCGGAAGCAAACGAATGAACAACGTGACCGAGGCGACACTGACCAGCGTATGGATCATCATGTTCCGCCCGAGCATAAAATAACTGACGACGAGCAGTGGTGCGTTCAGAATAAAGAACCAGAGTCCTTCCCCTAATTCAAGCGGTGTACCCTCTAACAATTTCGTCAAGATTTGGGCAAGACCCGTAAATCCTGTCGAATAGACGCCAGCTGGAATTAAAAATAATGTCATGGATAAGGCAACGAACAATCCTCCGATGATCGAGACAACCCCGATTCGTGTATGTTCTTTAACGGCTTCCGTCAAGCTTCAACTCCCCTTTCTCAAAATAGCTAAGAATCAAGATAACATAGATTATTCATGCTGCATACAGCAAATATGCAGGAAATCCGATAAGTTTTTCACACAAAAACAAGCCGACCGAGGTCGGCTTGTTCGTACGGAACGATTGGTCACGCTTTCACTGTTTCAATTGTAATCGATTCGTTTGCAGGAACCGTTACCGCATTTCCATATACATGGATTGTCACATCTGTACCACCTGTTTGCTTGATCGTCACTTGTTCACGTGATGATGTGACCGTCAAGTGATGACCACGCCAGAGCATGTTGAACGAGTAACCGTTCCAATCTTTCGGAATCATCGGGCTAAACGAGAGGTTATCCTCTTGAATGCGCATTCCAGCGAATCCATGAACGATGGACATCCACGAACCGACCATCGACGTGATGTGCAATCCGTCTTCCGTGTCATTGTTATAGTTGTCGAGGTCAAGGCGCGCCGAACGTTGGTACAACTCGACCGCTTTGTCTTCATAACCGACTTCTGCCGCAATGATCGAGTAGACACATGGTGACAAGCTCGATTCATGAACCGTGCGTGGCTCGTAGAAGTCAAAGTTTGCACGTTTCTGTTCGACCGTGAAGCGGTCACCGAACGTATAGAGTCCTTGGAGGACATCAGCTTGTTTGATAAAGTTCGAGCGAAGGATGCGATCCCATGACCAGTTTTGGTTGAGTGGAAGATGTTTCGGATCGAGGTCTTTCACCAAAATCTGCTCTTTATCCATGAATCCGTCCTGTTGCATGAAGACATCTGGAACGAGATCATCTTTTGGATAATACATCTTCGTTTGGATGTCCGCCCACTTCGCAAGTTCAGCGTCCGTGATGCCGAGTGTCGACACGAGCTCTTCGAGACGTGCAGGTTCCGCTTCTTTCAAGTAGTTGTACACTTCCTGCGTGTATTCGAGCGTCCATGCGGCGATCAAGTTCGTATACCAGTTGTTGTTGACGTTGTTGTCATATTCGTTTGGACCTGTGACGCCTAGGATCATATACACGTCTTTGTGCGGGACAAAGTTGACGCGGCTAGCCCAGTAACGCGAGATCTCGACCAATACTTCCAATCCGTATTGTCCAAGGTACGACTTGTCGCCTGTGAAGTTCGTATAGTTGAAGATAGCATGGGCAATCGCACCGTTACGGTGAATCTCTTCATGCGTGATTTCCCACTCGTTGTGGCACTCTTCCCCATTCATCGTGACCATCGGATAAAGCGCGCCTTCCATACCGACATTCTTCACAGCATTCTCTTTTGCCTGTGGCAGTTGATTGTGACGGTATTTGAGCAAGTTCCATGAGACTTCTGGTTTGGCTGTCGCCAAATAGAAGTGCAGGCAGTAGGCTTCAGTATCCCAATACGTCGCACCGCCGTACTTCTCACCTGTGAATCCTTTTGGACCGATGTTAAGACGTGAATCTTCACCTGTATATGTTTGATACATGTTGAAAATGTTGAAACGGATTCCTTGTTGTGCCTCGATGTCTCCATCGATACGAACATCCGCATCTTCCCAGCGTGCGAGCCATGCTTCCGTCTGTTCAGCGAGAAGTGTCTCAAATCCTTTTTCAAACGCCGCTTCGACACGTGTCATCCCTGCTGACTGCAATGCTTCAACCTCGTGGTCGCGGTTCGTGACGACCGACACATACTTGTAGGCTGTCGCTGTCTCACCGGCCGTTACGTTGACCGTGAATTTGTTGGCAACAAACAAATCTGTCGCTTCAAGCACTTCACAACGAGCGCCTTCGACGTCCGCGATCATCGATGCCGTGACATGCCAGTCGAGTTTCTTCGTCTTCGTCGTAACGAAAGCGAAACGCTCTTCCACACCACGGTCGACCGGAAGCCAGAACTTCTCATCGTAGTTCGAGTCTTCATTGACGACATCGCCATCTAAATATGGAGTGAACTCAATTTTTGCTTCGTAGTTGACTGGTGTGACGTTGTAACGGATTGCCAAGACTTCTTTATCCACGATCGAGAAGAAGCGGATGACTTCCACTTTCGTCTCTTCTGTCCCGTTCATCAAGGTGAACGTCCGTGTGAGGACACCACGCTGCATGTCGAGCTCGCGAGTGAAATCTTTCACTTCCCATTTTGCCAAGTCGACCGGTGTACCATTGATGACCACGCGGAGACCGATGACGTTTGTCGCATTCAACACTTTGGCAAAGTATTCAGGGTATCCGTTCTTCCACCAACCGACACGTGTTTTGTCCGGGTAGTAGACGCCCGCCACGTAGAATCCTTGGTGCGTATCATTCGAGTAATCTTCCTCAAAGTTTCCTCGCATCCCCATATGCCCGTTCCCGAGCGATGTGATGGATTCTGCAAGACGGTTCTCTTTCGGGTGAAGACCTTCCTCTGTTACTTTCCATTCATCGACTGCAAACAATCGTTTCATCTGTCTGCCACTCCTTTTTCTCTACAAGGCTACCTTCGACGGACAACTAGTTCATGCAACCGTTTGTCTATGAAAGCGCTGTATTTAATCTCACCTTTCATTTTACACAACTGAAACGAGAATGCAATCGTTTGCATAAAACTTTTTCTTTCTTTTTTTCATCACATTTTACAATCAAAAAAACCGCCTCTCATCGAGACGGTTTCAATCAATCTTTCTGTCCACTTTCCGGATCCTCACCAAACGCCGCATTCGCTTCGTGTCCCTCGAATACCGCACTTCGCCCATCATTGAATCCGGTATCGGGTTCGTCGATGACAAGTGCATATCCCCCTTGTTTGATTGAAGCATGCGCCTGTTCGATTTCGTCGTCCGCGATCCCTAAATCGATGAGCGCCTGTGTCGTATCCCGATCCTCGCTGCCCCCTCCGTTGAGGTTGTCTAACCAAGATGTGTCACCTTCTTCTACATTTAGGTTCGTCTCTCGTTTAAGAACGTGAACGGCTTCATCCCGCTCCGTTACGACAAATAGTTCCCCTTCATCGTAGCCATTTTCTTTCAGCTCATTAATTTTTGACAATAGGCTTTCTTTTGTGTCGAATGTCCCGACAAATCGTCTTTCGCTCATCTCTATCCATCCCTTCGATTTCGATTCCTTCGTGAAACTTGTTCCCTACTTCATGAGGCTTCAATCAAAAGGATATGCAAAAGACGACTCCGCTCTGGCGAAATCGTCTGGTCAATCAAGAATTCGATTCTAATGTTTCCGTCGCTTTACTCTTCTTCTGCCCACATGATTGGCGGACGACCAAATAATGTGGCACGATGACACGCTTCCCATAAGGTGGAGCATTATCACTGATTTGTTCGATCAAGCAATTCGTCGCCTCGAAACCGAGACCGAAGATGTTAATTTCGACCGACGTGAGCGGCGGGTTCGAGTGCTCCGCGATATAAACGTTATTGAAACTAACGACCGCGACGTCCTCTGGGATTTTGAGCCCCATCTCGCTTAACGTGCTGATGACACCGAGTGCCATCATATCATCACTGACAACGACAGCTGTCGGTGGTTCCTCGTTTTGCAACAACTCACGGACGGCCTTCGCGCCACCCTTTGTCATGAATTCGGCCCGGGCGATGTAATCTTCGCATACCGGGATGCCTGCTTCCATGAGGGCCGTCGCGTACCCGTTCCGACGATCTTGTGTTACGGCGAGTTTATCCGAGCCCCCGATGAAGGCGATGCGACGATGACCTAGGTTATAAAGGTGCTTCGTCACTTCACGACCAGCCAAATAGTTATCCGTATCTACGTAAGTGATAGAAGAAGCGTCCCCGAACGGCTTCCCGACCACGACGAACGGAAACTTCGTTTGACGTAAGTATTGGACGACTTGGTCGTCTTCACGTGAATAAAGAACGATGACACCGTCGACACGGCGTCCTTGTACCATCTCGATGACACCGGACAAAACTTCTTCTTCTGTCACGCCGGTCGTCATATAAAGCGAGTATCCATTCTGGTGCGCCTTCGTGCTAATTCCTCGTAGCACTTCCGGGAAGAACGGGTTTTGAAGCGTCTTTGTTGCCGCGCTCGGCATGACGAGACCAATCGACTGCGTCGAGCGGTTAGCGAGACTTCTCGCATGAATGTTCGGATGATACCCGAGCTCTTCCATGGAACTTCTGACCCGTTCTTTTGTCTTTTGACTGATTCTTGGGCTGTTGGCGATGACGCGAGAGACTGTCGACGGCGCGACGTTCGCGTGCTTCGCCACATCTTTGATTGTGATTTGCATGGTGTTCCCCCCTGCTTCCGTGAGTTCGATTCGTGCCTTGCGGCGTTTCATGTCTTTATTTGCGGCGCTTCCACATGACCAAACCAGTCAAGAAAATCGGAATCGTAACGACGAGCAAGCCCATCATCCACGGATTGACCGAAGATTCCTCAACGATGTAAGCGTTCGCACTTTCACCAGATAGTTCAATTGTAAACGTTCCGCGCTGATCTGTGACCAGTTGTGAGAATAAAAGACCACGAAGTCTCATATCTTCCCCGATTTCACTGACATCGATCTCAATCTCTCGATCGTCACGATTCATGTTGATTGCATAGAGCGCAACGTCATCTCCGTCTTTCCGTTCGAAAACAGCCATCCCATCTTCCGAGGCGATCATGCGTTGCTCTCCTGTCGCAAAGACCGGATACTCTTCCCGCATGCGGTTCATGGTCGCGACGTATTCATGCAACTCCTCATTTCCCGGGAATTCCGTCATGACACGGTTCGCCGGGTCGGCTCCACCGGTCTGCGCATTTTCTGTCCCTTGGAAGACGATCGGCATACCAGGTGACGCATAAAGCGCGAACAAACCGAGGCGTAAGCGTCGTTCCGCCGATTCCACACCACCGAGTTCTGCCATATGCATGAAGCGTTCGACATCGTGATTATCGAGGAATGTCGCCATCTGATTCGGGTCGTTGAAGAACGTTTCGGCATAGCTTGCGGCAACGTCAATCTCGTCGACGTTCGCTTGCTGTTGCGTCATCGTTTTCGACACACGGTCATAAAATGTAAAGTTTGTGATGCTGTTGAACCCGAGGTCGTCATATTGCGCGACGTATTGCGGGTCTGGATCGAACACTTCGGCAAGTAAGTAAAAGTCTGGGTCGACCGACCGCACACCTTCGACAAAGTCTTTCCAGAATGCTTTATCGACGTGACGAACCGTATCGAGGCGATAGCCGTCGATGTCCGTCTCTTCAATCCAGTACTTCGCCGCATCAATCAAATACGATTTGACTTCCGGATCCTCTGTTTTGAAGTCAGGTAAGTCGAACAACCAGTGCGTCTCGACTTGCTCCTGGTCTTTCCAAAATACAATCGGTAACTGTTCGTGGAACCATTCCGGCTTTTCTTCCACCCACGGGTGGTTCGGACCGACATGGTTGACGACGAAGTCGAGAATGACTTTCATATCTCGCTTGTGCGCTTCCTGAACGAGTTCCTGTAAATCCTCTTTCGTTCCAAACTGTGGATCGATGTTATAGAAATCTTTAATCCAATACCCATGATAGCCGTCCGGCATATTCTCAAAAACGGGCGTCAGCCAAATCGATGTGAAGCCGAGTGATTCGATATAATCGAGCTTCTCGATGATTCCACGGATATCACCACCGTGAAATGCTTTCGGATCATCTTTGTCCACCTGTTCATTGTTGTCCGGATTTCCGTCAACAAATCGGTCGACCATAATAAAATACATGCGTTCTTGTTCCCAAGTAGCGGCTTCCTTTGCTCCGACGACGGTCGGAAACAAAAGAAGCGACAGGAGCACGAGCACGACGCCTCGCCTCATATCGCTTCCTCCTTTTACGAGTATTATCCTTTCGTACCACCCGCTGTGAGGCCAGAAACGAAGTAGCGTTGGAACATGAAGAACAAGATGACGATTGGAAGGGCTGATAGAACTGCACCTGCCGCGAATAACGTGAAGTTATTATCGAACTGTTTCGAAATCATGTTGTAAAGACCAACTGCCAATGTTTGTTTCTCTGGTGAACGAAGGACGAGCGATGCCAAGATAAAGTCGTTGAATGGTCCCATGAAGTTAAAGAGAGCAATCGTTGCGACAATCGGCTTCGCGAGCGGCAAGATGATTTGCCAGAAGATTCGGAGGTGACCAGCACCATCCATGCGGGCTGCTTCGTCAAGTTCTTTCGGAATCGTGTCGAAGTACCCTTTCGCCAAGTACGTGTTCATCGGAATCGCACCACCCGCATAGAGCAAGATGAGCGCTGTATGTGTGTCAAGAAGGTTGAGCATGTTGAGCAACACATAAATCGCGATGATCGCAACGAACTGTGGCACCATTTGAAGGACGAGGAACAAGACGAGAGAGTTCTTCCGTCCGACGAAGCGGTAACGTGAGAAGACGTATCCGGTAATCGTCACCAAGACGACTGAGAGTGCCATCGTGATGAAAGCGATTTTCAACGTGTTCACATACCATAAACTATAATCCGAAATCGTTAGGTCAAACAAGTTTTTGTAGTGAATGAACGTAGGATTTGCTGGAATAATCGTTGACGTAATCGTACGCCCCGGGTTGAACGATGTGCCGACAACCCAAAGCATCGGATAGAGAATGATGATCGACGCAAGCGTCAAGATGACATACGAGATCGCCAAATTGATTCGTTTTTGTTTTTTCATATCAGATCATATCCTCGTCTTTGAAAGATTTTGTCCGACGGAACTGGATCACGGCAAGCGTCATGATGAAGAATGACAAGATGAGTGTAATCGCAGCCGCAAGTCCGTATTGCGGGTTGGCACCGAGAGACAATTTGTAAATCCAAGAAATTAAGATGTCGGTACCGCCGGCCGTTTGTCCAGGTACAGCAGGGCCACCGCCATTAAAGAGATAGATGATGTTGAAGTTGTTGAAGTTAAACGTGAACTGCGTGATCAAGATCGGTGCAGTTGCGAACAAGAGCATCGGCAATGTGATCAAGCGGAACTTATCAAAGATCGTCGCTCCGTCAATCGTCGCCGCTTCATACAAGTCACCAGGAATCGACTGAAGTACACCCGTCATGAGCGTCATGATGAACGGGAAGCCGAGCCACCATTGAATGAGAACGAGTGCCGTACGTGTTGCCGTCGGGTCGGTCATCCAGTTGATTGGGTCAAGACCGAGCGCCGGTAAGATTGTCGTATTGAACACCCCGAACGACTCGTTGAACATCGAGCGGAAGATTAAGATCGTGATGAATGCTGGGACCGCCCATGAAAGAATCAAGATTGAACGGAACAAACGACGGAAGCGAAGTCCTTCTTGGTTCAAGAGCACCGCAAGGAAGATTCCGATCGCGATGACACCTGTCGTTGAAGCGACCGTCCAGACAAGCGTCCAGCCGAGTACCCCGACGAACGTGTCACGGAAGATATCAATTTCAAAGATACGCGTGAAGTTCTCGAATCCGACCCATTCGACGAGCTTCGCTGGTGGTGCGTTGTTATAGCGATAGTTCGTGAAGGCGATCAAGAACGTGAAAATCAATGGAAGAATAACTGTAAACACTAACAAAATGAGTGATGGGATTAACATTAAGTATGGGAATCCATGGTCACGCAAGTTGCGAAGTTGCATTTGGAACGATGGAAGGTTTAGATGCTGATCACGAGCGCGACCGACACGATAGGCGTCACGAATGTTCCAAACATAGAACGCGATTCCGAAGAAAAGTAAAATTAACGCGACAATCCCCTCGACCATCAAGAAGATGGAGTGGTCGTTACGAGGTCCTGGCACTTCACCAAGCGTGATCAATCCCCAAAGTCCTCCACGGTCACCTGGTCCGGCGCCCGCCCCTTTGAAAAATAGATCATAGTTTACTGCAAAATAAGATACGACGACGATAAAGAACGCTACCGCCTTCGCGTATTGTTTGTTGTATAACTGTCCGAGTCCCGGAATGATGGAAAGTAGTCCCGCGTTCCGAGCATGGTTTGTAGGCTT
The DNA here is from genome assembly GCF_015712685.1 of Exiguobacterium sp. SRB7LM. Lineage (GTDB taxonomy): Bacteria > Bacillota > Bacilli > Exiguobacteriales > Exiguobacteriaceae > Exiguobacterium > Exiguobacterium profundum. The sequence continues at coordinate 2,096,616 of NZ_VWVR01000006.1, forward strand.
GTCCGGGCGTTGGTCCGGTGATTTAGGGTTCGCAATTGCAGCCATCCTCAGTTTCTCCTTTCGATTTGAGCAAATCAATCAAGCAAACGTTTGCTCAATGCTAGAAAATGATGGGGAACGCCATGTGGCGTACCCCGTCATCTCAATTCCTTATTGGTTGTTCGCTTGGATTTGTTGTTCGATGACTTTCACTGCATCATCTGCAGATTTTTGTGCATCTTGTTTACCAGTTGCTACAAGCTGAAGCGCTTGAGCCATTGGCTCCCAAACTTGTCCCATTTCAGGAATGTTCGGCATTGGGATTGCGTTTGTTGCTTGGTCGAATACCGCTTTCGCAACTTCGTTCGACGTGATTGTCTCGTTCGACTCGAGTGCTGCTACTGGTGGGATCTCGTTGTATGCTTCAAACATTGCCAATGCGTTTTCTTCATTCGTCAACTCTTGAAGGAACATTTCAGCCCACTCTTGGTTTTCTGTGTAAGCTGAAAGGGCATATGTTTTCACACCCATGAACGTCTTGATTGGCTCACCGTTCGGAAGTGTCGGCATTGGAGCCGCTCCGAGGTTCACGCCTGCATCTGTGTAACCAGCTACAGCCCATGGTCCGTTCATGACTGAGTGAGCTTTCTTCTCAGTGAAGAGTTGGTCCATCGCTTGGCCGCCAGACTCTCCGATCAATCCTTTAGGGAAGAGGCCTTCTTCGTACCATTTACCGATGTATTCAAATCCTTCAACTGCGCCTTCGTTGTTCAAACCGATATCCGCTGGGTCGAGTGCGCCACCGTCTTCTTTGAACACGTATCCGCCGAATCCAGCGACAACACCGTGTGCGAAGTAGAAGTTATCCCAAAGTGCAAGGAATCCGTACTCGCCGTCAGCTTTTACATCGTTTGACAACTTGTAAAGGTCGTCCATAGATGCTGGAGCTTCAGCCATCAAGTCTTTGTTATACATGAGAACTGGTGTCTCAACTGATTTTGGATATCCGTAAGCTTGTCCATCGAACATGACAGCTGATTTCGCAGCGTCTGTGAACGCGTCAAGCGATCCTTCGTCAGCGATTGGAGCCAAATGACCTTGGTCTGCGATTGTACCAATCTGGTCGTGTGGTACGAGCACGATGTCTGGACCTTTTCCAGCTGGACCGTCAAGCGCGAGCTTGTCTTTTTGGTCTGTCATCTGTACTTCGACAACTTCAACTTTTACGCCATGCTCTTCTTCGAACGCCTTCGCAACTTCTTTCGTTGTTTCAGACTTTTCGATGTCTTCCCAGATGACGATCTTTTCAGGTTTGTTCTCGCTTGAAGAACCACCTTCGTTAGAAGATCCGTTGTCCGTTCCGCCACCACATGCAGCAAGTGCACCGAATGCGAATACTGCTGTTGAAAGTCCTGCTACCATTTTTTTCATCTTCATGATGAAAAACCTCCCCAAGGAAATAGTATGGTCAGATTTGCGCAATCGCACGACCACGTCAATTTTAAAACTCCGCTACGAAATTGACACGGTAGTGAAAACGTTTGCATCCTCACCTCAATTTTTATTATACAGTTGTGAAAGCGTTTTACAAGTCTTTTTTTACACTTTTTTTACGTCTGTTGACCCATTTATGTAATTTTCAAATGTTTGTTCTCAATTCTTCACTTTTTATGCGTTTCAGCAATTGACAAAATGTAAACGCTTTATTAACCTTTGCTTGAGCAAACGTTTTCGCAACATCTGTTCTCTTTGATTCTCGATGTTGTAAAATGATGTCATCCCCTATAAAGAAAGGAATGTTTTCCTTATGATGAAAGAAGCGATTTATCATCGTGCCATGTCCCCGTTCGTCTACAAATATGATCGCGAGACAATCCACATTCGTTTCCATACGAAGCGAGGCGATATCGAATCGGTCGATTTGATTTGGAACGACCCTTATGATTGGCATGCTGAAGACCCAGCCATGTGGAACTTCGATCCGGATAAGCCGAGCTACTGGCGTACATACGAGACTCCAATGGAGAAAATCGGGTTTGACGACGCCTACGACTATTGGTTCATCTCCATCAAACCGCCGTTCCGACGTCTACGTTACGGCTTCCGTTTGAATGATGGACAAGAGACGGCCGTTTATACCGAAAAAGGATGGTTCGAAGAGAAGCCGCTCGATGATACGGGTTACTACTTCTGTGTCCCATTCATCAACCCAATCGATATCTTCCATGCGCCTTCTTGGGTGAAGGATACGGTCTGGTATCAAATCTTCCCGGACCGTTTCGCAAATGGCGATGCTTCGCTCGATCCTGAAGAGACGCTCCCATGGAACTCGACAGAGCCGACGACGACAAACTTTTTCGGTGGCGACTTCCAAGGAGTGATCGACCATATCGATCATTTAGTCGAACTCGGGATCACCGGCATCTACTTCTGCCCGATCTTTAAAGCGACGACAAACCATAAGTACGATACGCTCGACTACATGGAAATCGATCCACAGTTCGGGACGAAAGAGAAATTTAAAGAGATGGTCGACCTCTTGCACGAGAACGGCATCAAAGTCATGCTCGACGCAGTCTTCAATCATGTCGGATATCATCACCCATGGTTCCAAGACGTCGTCGAAAACGGTCCGTCCTCTGAGTACCGTGATTGGTTCTACCTTCGCGATTTCCCGGTTGTCACAGAACCGAAGCCGAACTATGATACGTTCGCATTTGAAAAGAACATGCCGAAAATCAATACAGAACATCCCGAATTAAAAGCTTACTTATTAGATGTCGCCCGTTACTGGGTCGAAGAATTCGGCATTGACGGATGGCGTCTTGACGTTGCCAACGAAGTCGATCATGCATTCTGGCGTGACTTCCGTAAGGCCGTCAAAAATGCGAACCCGGAAGCTTATATTCTCGGAGAGATTTGGCACGATTCACAACCTTGGCTACAAGGCGACCAGTTCGATGCCGTCATGAACTATCCGTTCACGAACGCGAGCTTGAACTATTTCGCACTCGACCGGACGACCGCTTCTGAGTTCCGCAATGAATTGACGCGTGTCGAGATGATGAACACGATGAACGTCAACGAAGTCACGTTCAACTTGATTGATTCGCATGACACCCCCCGCGCGTTGACACGAGCGAAAGGACATAAAGGCAAGTTCAAACTCTTGATGACTTCAATGCTGACTTATACGGGTAGCCCATGTATTTATTACGGGGACGAAATCGGACTCGAAGGCGAACAAGATCCAGGTTGCCGTCGCTGTATGCCGTGGGATGAAGCCGAAGAAGACCGTAATCTCTTCCGCTACATCCAAAAGCTCATCCAGCTTCGTAAGGAACACCCTGCGCTCGCCAATGCCGGCTCATATCGCTTCAACCTGGTCGACGATGCGAACAATGCAGTCATCATCGAGCGGTGTACGAAAGATGAGACATACTTGGTTTACTTCAACAACTCAGACTCTGCTTCGAAACTGAATCCGCTCGGTTATACAGGAGCCGCCACGGACCTCTTGCATGACCGTGACCTCGACTCACTCGAAATCGAACTCGCTCCATTCAGTGCTGCTATTCTGAAATTGAAATAAATTCGAAAATCACCTGATTCCTTCGGGTGATTTTTTTGTTGAAAATAATTTAGCAAACCCCTTTCTTTTTCATTTCATAAGGAGTAAGATGACCTTTGACATTTTTATAAAACAAATAGTTAATAGAAAGAATTATAGAGAAAAGGGAGAATACACTACATGCAGACGAAACAAACGGAACAGCTGACCCTGTTCAAACTGTCGTGGCCGATTTTCATCGAACTTGCCCTCCACATGGGAACCGGGATTATCGCCACATTGATGCTCGCTCACTACTCAGACGCTGCTGCTTCGGCCGTCGGGGTTGCCAACCAAATCTTAAACGTGTTCTTGATTGTCTTTAGTGTGACGTCTGTCGGGGCGACCATTTTGATCGGTCAGGCCATCGGGGCACAGCGCATGAAGAAGAGTCGCGACTTCGCCCGCTCCGCCGTCAGTTTGAACATGTGGCTCGGTGCAATCATGGTCGTCGTCATCTTCTTGTTCGGTGAAACGTTCTTACGCTTGTTCGGGCTATCGGACGAACTGTTTGCGCACGGGCTGTTGTTCCTGCAAATCGTCGGCTTGTCGTTATTCACCGAAGCACTGATCATGGCGCTCAGTTCGATCCTCCGGAGTCACGGTATGACCAAACACGCCATGCTCGCGACGCTTCTGATTGATATCATCACCGCCGTCGGTGCCATCTTTGCCGTTACCGGCTGGTTTGGACTTCCGGTCACAGGTGTTGCCGGCGTCGCCTGGGCCATCGTGATCGCACGATTCGCCGCTATGGTTCTCTTGTTCTGGCTCGTCAAACGGAAGCTCATGATCCGCTTCCCGTTAAAAGAAGTGATTCGTCCGAAGAAAGACGACATCCAGTCACTCCTTCAGATTGGAGTCCCTTCTGCCGGAGAGAATTTATCGTATCAGGCATCCCAAATTATCATCACTGGATTTATTGCGACGATGGGGGAAGCCTCTCTCGCCGCTCGCGTGTACGTGATGAACTTGTCAATGCTTGCCTTCTTGTTCACCGTCGCCGTCGCGCAAGGAACCCAGCTTTTGATTGCACGGGATATTGGGGGGAAACGGTTTAAAGAAGCCTATCATCGTGCCGTCAAGACATTGAAGATTGCCATGTTCGCATCGTTCGTCGCCTCTCTCGGTTTAGCGGTGTTCAGCGAATCGCTACTCGGTCTCTTCACATCAAACCCAGACATCATCGCGGTCGGTGTGCCAATCTTATGGGCGACGCTCATTTTAGAGCCGGGTCGCGCCATGAACATCGTCTTGATGGGGTCATTGAAGTCTGTCGGGGACGTCCGCTTCCCGGTCATGATCGGAATTGCCTCGATGTGGGGCGTCGCCGTGGCGTTCAGCTACTTGTTCGGTCTTCAAATGGGACTCGGCATCCTTGGGATTTGGCTCGCCTTCTCCCTCGATGAGTGGTTCCGCGGATTCTTCGCGTTCCGTCGTTGGAAATACGGGACATGGCAACAAAAAGGCTTCCAGTTCGAAGCAAAATCAACCACGTAAAAAAGCGGCCGCAGCCGCTTTTTTCATTTCATCAAGAATGCCTGCATCGCTTGGCGGTGCACGTCCGTGTCCCCACACTTCCGTTGCCATTTGATTTCTTCATTCAATCCGTCCTCAAATGAAGCGGCTCGCATGAGCGCCTTCATCCCTTGAACAGCGACCGGTGATTTTCTAGCGAGTGTCTCCGCATATGAAGTCAATCGCTCCGTATACATCGCATCTTCCACGAGCTCAGTGACGAGCCCGAATGTACGCGCGGCATCCGAGTCAATCGTACTGCCACTCCAGAGCCAATCTAATGCGAGGTCGTCGCGCATGAGTCGACGTAAGTGATATGGGCCGCCCGCATCCGCGACCAACCCGATTTTAATGAACGCCGAGCTGAACTTCGTCGACTTGGCGACGATTCGAACGTCTGCCGCGAGTGCCAAACTGAGTCCTGCTCCAGCCACGACACCGTGGATCCCTGCGATGAGTGGTTTCTGACATGAGAAAAGCGTACGTACGAGTGGATGATACACGTCTTCTAAATATTCCCCATAGTCCGCATCGCTCTCGATCGTTAAATCTTGTCCGGATGAGAACGCTCGTCCCTCTCCGACAAGGACGATGACACGAACCGCGTCGTCCTGTTCAAATGTGTCGATTGCCGTTTTCATTTCACGAAGCAACGTCTCGTTCAAGGCGTTTAGCTTTTCAGGTCGGTTCAGTTTCAACCACCCTACTCCATTGTGTGTCGTCAATTGAATCGTCTCCATTTTCATTCCCCCTTCAAAATGAATCACTGTTCATTTCTTCGTCATTCCTTCAAACTCCTTCCTTTACTGAAAAGTTTTTTGAAGTTCAATTGCCGGGAAGTTGGTTGATTTGCTATTCTAAAAGGAGTCGGTCACGAAAGGATGAGTCAGATGCAACTGACAAACGCCGCTCGGCAACTGAAACAGAAGAAGATTCCGTTCACCTATCATACGTATGAAGTTGATGACACCGATGTCTCAGCTAAACATGTGGCGATGACATTGAATAAACCGCTCGACGAACTGTATAAAACGATTTGTCTCATGAACGAGAAAAAGCAATATGCCTTCTTTCTCATCTCTGGAGAGCGTGACATCGATTTAAAAGCAGCCGCAAAAGCTTGGGGGGCGAAGAAAGCATCGCCCATCCCGATGAAAGAGCTCGAGACATTGACCGGTTATATTCGAGGGGGAGTCTCTCCGATTGGGGCGAAGAAGCCGTTCCCTGTCTATCTGCACGAAGCAGCTCAAGACAGAGAGACGATCACCATTTCTGCCGGAAAACGCGGCTATCAAATCGAATTAACACCTGAAGATTTACTGCAATTTACAAATGGGCACTGGTTCAGCCAATGACCTTACTGGGGGCAAAATTATGTGGAAAGAACGTATCCGTTCGTGGGTCCCAAACTCCTTTACGTTCGGAAATTTATTTTGTGGTGTCGTCGCCATCGTCTACGCCGCACGTGGTGACTTCTCAAACGCCACACTGTTAATCATCATCGCGATGATGCTCGACAGTTTAGACGGGCGCCTCGCCCGTATGCTCGGGGTCGCTGGCGATTTTGGAAAAGAATTGGACTCACTCGCTGACATCGTAACGTTCGGGGTCGCACCGGCGATGCTCGCTTATTACACCTTCTTTATTGATTACGGCAATTATGGATTGTTTTTTGCGGCACTTTTCCCGCTATTCGGCGCCTATCGTCTGGCTCGCTTCAATTTATCAGCGACAAACGTTGCAGCGAGTTACTTCTCTGGTGTCCCGATCACGGCCGCCGGGGGACTTCTCGCTGTCATCACAACGTTCGGTGATCGCGTCAGTGAACTGTTGACACCGATTTTCTTCACAGGGCTCGCCTTGTTAATGGTCAGCCGTGTTCGCATCCCGAGTTTTAAAGATGTACCATTGCCACGTCACTCGTTCATCATTACCATCAGTCTCGTCTATGTGACGTATATGATGTTCGCCCGTTGGAAAGAATGGCCGACATTTTGGTTCATCGCCGTCCCATTCTATGTCTTATTCATCGCCTTCTCGTTCGTGAAAAGACGAAAACGGATGGCCAATTGAGAGTCTCGTTCAGCGAGGCTCTTTTTTGTACATGCATTTGTTAGACGAAGACTTCAATGAGCTTTAGAATAAAAAGTAGAGGTGATGGAATGAAAGTGTATCCGTTTATTTGGAAATGGTTTATTGTTTGGTATTTCATTGGGTTGATTTTAGTTGGATTCGACCTGCTTCCACCTTGGCTCGAGTGGGCAAACCCCGTCTTTTTATGGCTAGCCGGGGCGATAGGTGGAACGATTCTTTATCAAGGGATTCGACAAGGAGCTTGGATTGTTCCGTTTATTTTCTTCGGTTCAATCGCTGTGGAGACACTCGGCGTGAAGACGGGATTCCCGTTCAGTGAGTACGTTTATGCTGAAGCGTTCGGTCCGACAGTTTTTGGAGTTCCTGTCACAATCGGTGCTGCATGGCTTGCCGTGATTGGCTCTAGTTTTGCCGTGGCCCGTCTCTTCCCATTCCGCCACAATATTTTATGGCTCGTCCCGATTCTCGCCGTATGGCTCGATATGGCAATCGATCCCGTAGCGGCAAACGTGAAAGGCTACTGGGAATGGGCGAATGACGGCTTATACTATGATATCCCGACACAAAACTTTATCGGTTGGTTCGGGTTATCCCTTATTTTCTCATGGTTGTTACAGCGTCACGAACGCGCTGTTGATTCCTTGTTCATCCGGCACGGCGTCTATTTGTTCGTCATGCTTCACGCACTCTTCGGTGTCACGGCTGTCAATGCAGGTCTCTATGGCATCGGGCTCCTCAGCATCCTCACATCCGGAGTGATTCTACTTGAAAGGAGAGGTCGCGATGATCGAGTCACACAAAAAGAAATGGTTCAATAACCTGTTCTCGACGTTCGTGCGGGAACGTCAAATACGTCCCACCTTCCATAACATTTATATTCGAACGGACGACGTTCCGACCCCCGGATTATTTTTAAGTACACATAGCGCGTGGTGGGACGGTCTCATCATGTATATGATCAATGAACATTTTTTACGACACGATATTCACGTGTTGATGGACGAGGATGGACTACGTCGCTTCCCGTTCTTTCGACACCTCGGTGCCTTCTCGGTGAAAAAAGGAAGTCTCTCCGATGTACGGACCTCACTGGCTTATGCGAATGAATTGCTCGCGTCCGGGAAATCCGTCTGGATGTTCCCTCAAGGACAAGAGATGCCACAGGAACTTCGACCTGTCGAAATCGAGTCTGGCGCAACGTTGTTACTGAACGACCGCCCCGTCCAATTATGCGCCATGTACTATTCGTTTGAGAACCATGCGGAACCCCTTGTATATGTCCGCTTTCGAACAGTAGTCGTGACATCGATGACACGACGAGCTCAGAAGCAGGAAATCGCGCAAGCACTCGAGGCGCTCTATGACGACGTGCGACAAGACGCCATCATTCGGTCTGATGCCTATGTGCCGCTCTTTCGACCACGTCGTAATCTTGCCGAATGGACAGAAACGATGTTCCGACTTGGGAGGGGACGTTCATGATCTTATGGCTGCTCACCCTCTCGATGTTTATCTTTACCCTAATCAATCTTTCGTTCTTGAGACCGCTCGCCGACCCAGGACGCACACCGGCGACAGCCGTCTGCATCCCGATGCGCAATGAGTCGCGTCACGTTGAACGACTGATTTCGAACTTAAAGCAGGCGATACCGGAAGGGACTCATGTCTATATCTACGAGGACCGCTCTGAAGATGATACATATGAAAAATTGAATCATGCAATTGGGAGCGATACCCGTTTTACCGTCATCCAAGGTGTTCCTTTGCCCCATGACTGGGCCGGGAAAGTTCATGCTTGTCATCAACTAGCATCACGCACGACTGAACCGTATCTTCTCTTTTTAGATGCGGACGTCACGATCGATCCGAGTTTTATCGCCCGCATGCATGCCACGCTCGCTCGAGAGCAGGCCGTCTTTTTATCAGGTTTCCCTCAATTTCCGACGTCCACATTTCTCGGGAAATTGTTGATTCCGATGCAACACGTGCTCATCGCCCAACATCTGCCTTTGTTTTGGCGTAAAGTGAAACACCCCGCATTTGCCGCGGCGAATGGCATGAACGTACTCGTCGAGCGGAACAGCTACGAGGAAGTTGGCGGACATGCTGCTATTCGAACGTCGTTGATTGATGATATCGATTTATGTCGAACGTTCAAACGTCATCAAAAAGTCACGTCACTCGTTCAAGTCTCCCCGTTCATCTCCTGCGACATGTATGAAACGAATGAAGAAGTGTGGACCGGGTTTTCAAAGAACGTATTCAAGGGAATGAATGAATCAGTAGGACTCGCCTTGTACTTCATGACATATTACGGCATCCAGTTGACGGCTATGCTCGCTTGGATCTTTTCACCGAGTTGGCAGACGATTAGCGCAGCGATTTTCGTGCTCCTCGCGCGTCTCGCTGTCGATCTGAAATCAAACGGGTCCGGTACATGGTACCATCCACTCAGTTTAATCGCTTACTTGACCTTACTCGGGAATGCCGTCATTCGTAAATGGAGACGGTTGCCCATCACGTGGAAAGGTCGTCACTATTCCTAAGCAGACGTCTAAAGGGGGACAATTGTATGAAACAAATCGTAGTGATTGGTGCTGGTCTCGGTGGACTCAGCGCCGCCGTCACGCTCGCAGCACGAGGTTATGACGTCACGGTCATTGAAAAGAATCAACATGTCGGTGGCAAACTCATGCCCATCATCACCGACGGTCACCGGTTCGACTTCGGTCCAAATACGATCACGATGCCGGATGTATTTCGTTCAGTTATTCGAAATAGTGGGGCCAATCCGGATGACTATTTTGAGTTAATCAAGCTCGATCAACATACCGTCAACCACTACACAGACGGGTCATCCTTCACGTTCAGTGCCGATCGGGCAAAACTTGAGGTCGAAGTACGGCGTTTGACCGGTGACCAGTTGAAACACAATCAGATGCGTGCCTATCTAGATGAAGCGGAAAAGCTATTCGAGATTGCGAATAAGCGCTTCTTCACACAAATGGACACAAAGTTGGATCCCGGTCTTTGGGCGGACATGGTCAAAGTACATCCACTTCAAAGTTTGCACGCCCTTCACAAGAAGTATTTCAAGGACCCACGCATCATTCAGGCGCTCGACCGCTATGCGACGTACATTGGCAGCAGCCCATACGTGACGCCAGGCACGTTCGCCCTTATCGCACATTTGGAATTGAATGAAGGTGTCTATTTTGCGAAAGGTGGAAACTGGAATATCGCAAAAGGGTTCGCCAAACGGGCGAGCGAACTCGGAGTGACGTTCCGACTCGGTCATGAAGTGACGAAAATTGATGTGTTGAACGGAAAAGCACATGAGGTCGTCGTCGATGACCAAGAAGTCATCTCGTGTGATGCCGTTCTTCTCAACGGTGAACTCTTGACGCAATACCCGCGACTCGTTGATGCGAAAGACCGCCCATCTTTCCCAGTCCCGACACACGATACCGTCGAACCTTCGATTTCCGCATTCGTCATGATGGTCGGATTGTCCAAACGATTGAATTTGGCACACCATAACGTCTATTTCTCAGACGACTATGAACGGGAATTTAAAGCACTTTTCCAAGAAGAACGTTATGCAGACGAACCGACAATCTATATTTCGAATTCATCCGCAACCGATCCATCGATGGGCGAGGCAGGAGACAACCTGTTCATCCTCGTCAATGCTCCGGCACATCTGACCGAAATTGATGCAGATACGTATGAGCATTTGATTCGCAGACGATTACGTATGTTCGGTGTGGATTGGGAAGAAGAAGAGGTGCTCTACCATAAGCGGGTGACCCCACAAGATTTGACTCGCGATTTTTATGCGTATTATGGCGCACTTTATGGCACGTCGGCCAACTCGAAAAAAGGGGCATTTTTTAGACCTGCACCGCGATCGACAGATGTATCGAACATCTGGTTCGCTGGCGGTTCGACTCATCCTGGCGGTGGCAGTCCGATGGTGACGCTTTCAGGGCAATTCGCTGCACGATCGATGTTAGAGGACATACCTCTGACAATATGAACATTTTGTGAACGCGAGTTTCGACACTTGTCGACAATTGAAAGACGTGATAATATCATATTCGAGTTCAAGCAGTTCTGTAACGTTTGTTACACCTGTAGCGATCGAATGGCTTCCCCGAGCCTCATCGCGTTTTGAACTTGTCACACCCGAGAAAAAGTGATGAGCGAGTTTCCCCACTCGTATCCCGTAGTTGAGACAGCTTGCGTATGATGTTCCCCCTTAGTCCATCAAGCATCCTGTTTCGACGAAGATGTCCCAACTGATTCATTCCCCATGAATCCCGGCACATCTTTAGGGCTTCATCACAAACCGATTCATTCGTTTCCCCGATGAATGAATCACATAACGCTTACGCCACTTTTGGTCCCCCGCCAAAAGTGGTTTTTTTTGCGTACAAAAAACTGTAGACGCCATCGAGCGTCTACAGGGATTCGAATCGCTTATAGTTTTGCCAACAACTTTCCTTTTTGTAAGGTCGATACGTATGCCCGCTTTGTGAAGACGTCATGTCGATTCGCACGTGCCGCATCAAGAATCCCTTCATAGAGAAGAGCCGCTGCTTGTACCGGCTTTCGACTCGCGAGTGGATACAGATGATGGGTTTCGCGTGCCCGTTCATACAAGAACTCTGCACGATTCGCCAACGCCTCCCATAGATCGATAAAGACAGGGGTCACTTCTCGTTGGTGTAACATCGCTTCACTCACACCGTACTGACGCATCATCGTACGGGGTAAATAGATGCGGTCTCGATTCAAATCTTCACCGACATCACGTAAAATATTGGTCAACTGCATCGCAATGCCAAGGTCGATGGCGCCTTGCCTTAGCTGACGTGTCGTCGCAGCGTCCTGATTTGGGACAAGGATCGGGAGCAGCATCAGACCGACCGTGCTCGCTGCATAATAGCTATACTGCTCGGTCTCTTCGAGCGTTTCATACCGCGACTTATGTAAGTCCCATTTCATCCCTTCCGCCAATTCAAAAAATGGTTCGACGTCCATGTCATAACGGTTCCACACATCACGAAGGGCAACCCATAGTGCTTCATCTTGGTCGTAACCAGCTAAAAAGCGGTCGAAGTCATGCAAAAATGCTGTCAAACTCTCTTCTGGACGGTCTGATTCATCGACCGCATCATCGAGGGTGCGACAGAAAGTATATACGGCCATGACCGCTTGACGGTCTGGTTTTGAGAGCAAAGAGAAGGCCCGGTAAAAGGTTAACGAGCCCTTCTTCATGATTTCCTCACATTGACGATACGCTTCTTGTGTCGTCACGATGCATTGCCCCCATTTCTTCTTCCATTTTTTTCACAAGTAATTGCGACCCAATCATAACGATGGGGACGCCACCGCATGGATGGACGGATGCGCCCACCGCATAGAGGCGTTCGATTTTCGGGAATGGTCTCGCTTGTGGTTTGAAGGCGGCTGACTGAGATAACTTTGGTGCAATCCCAAAACTTCCTCCTTCGAACAATCCGAATCGCTCAGCATCCATCGGTGTCCGGACTTTCATCTCGATGACACGTTTTCGAAAATCAGGCATGAATGCCTCGATTCTTCCTAATAGGTGTTCGATTGTCCCTTGTGCCTCAAAGTCTTCTCGTTCCAATTTTCGAGGAACCGGGACAAGAACATATAATACACTCGTTCCTTCTGGCGCGAGGGTTGTATCCATTCGCGATGGATTAAAGGTGTACATCGCTGGATACTCACTTAGTTTACCATCCTCGAAGATCGTACGCATCGATCCTTCAAAATCATTCGGTAAATCGAATTGGTGAACCGGTAAGTCGAGTTCGCCGTTGACGGTGAAATAAAGGAGTAACGTACCGCTTGACGGTTCATACGTCTTTGGCGTCACACCATCAATCAGGCGCTCCATGAGTGGAAAATCACCGTTCACGACGACTGCATCATACGGTACATATTCGTCATTTACCGTGACTCCATTGGCCACCCCGTCCGTGACATGGACACGATTGACGGTAGCATTCATCTCGAAACGAACACCTCGACGCTTCAACTCTTGTTCCATTTTCGTCGCTAGCGAAAAATATCCTCCTTTTACATACCAGACTCCTTCTTCTTGTTCACGATAAGGAATGAGTCCATATAACGAAGGAGTGGCATAAGGATTTCCGCCGATATAGAGCGTTTGTAAACTATAGGCGACACGTAAACGTTCGTCTTCAAAGAAGCGTTTCATATTCGCATGAGCCGTCTCATATGCTTTTAACCGCATGAGAAGGAGAAGTAGTTTAGGCTCGAACAACTCCGCTTTTGAGGCATAACTACGATCTAAAAACGTATCGAAGCCAATCCGATACTCTTCTTTCTTTTGGGACATGTACTGACGGAAGGCATCTCCTTCGCCGAAAGTTCGTTCGATTTCTTCCGCCTGTCTCTCGATTTCCCGATATTTATAGAATGATGTCCCGTCTTGATAACGTAAGCGGTAAAGCGGATCGACTTCAATCAACTCCACTTCATGTTCAGGAAGACCCGCCTCAATCAGTTGTTGTTTCAGTTTACTCGGCAATAAGACGATGGTCGGACCCTCATCGACTTTCGCCCCATTATCGAATTCAACGTAGTTCAAGCGTCCACCGACCCGGTCCTCTTTCTCATAAATCGTGAGTTGAAGTGACGGATTGCGTTTCGTCAATAAGAGGGCGGCATATAGTGTACCGACCCCTGCTCCGACAAAGCTAATATTCATCGGCCGACACCTGCCCGGTCACGCAAAAGGTTCGTCGTGATCCGCGCTGATTCAAAGATGGTCGGAAGCCCACTTCCTGGGTGGGTCCCACCCCCGACGAGCCAGACGTTGTCGAGCTCTTCGAATTGGTTATGCGGGCGGAAATACATCATCTGCGATAAATTGTGCCCTAGATTGAACGTTGCACCTTCATATACACCAAACGCTTCCCAGTCCTCAGGTGTCAACGCCTCCATCACCTCGATGTGTTGACGGATGTTCCGGTATGGGGAACGTGTCTCGAGCGCGTCGAGAACGCGCTCTGTCATGGTCGCTTGTAACGTCTCCCACGGGAGGCCAGATAAATTGTTCGGCACCGGTACGAGAACGTAAAGCGATGACTTGCCAGGAGGCGCAAGTGTCGGGTCGATGCGTGAGGCATTCTGTACATAAAACGAGAAGTCCTCGCTCAATTTCAATTCTTGTGTCATCTCTTTGACATTCAATTCATAATCATCCGCGAAGTGAATCGAGTGATGCGCCACATTCTCGTAGACGTGATCGAGACCGAGATAAAGCATGAATGTCGAGCACGAGTAACGTTTCTTCTTGAGTTGAGTCGGATTCCACTTCGTTAGTTTACCGTCTGGAACGAGCGACGTCATCGCATGTGCGAAGTCAGCACCAATCACGACTTCATCAAACGCATAATGGACACTCCCGGACACGAGACCGGTCACGTTTTGATCATCCATGAGAAGACGCTCTACCGGTTCGCCTAAACGAATGACGCCTCCCTCTTCTTCAATCACTTTCGCCATCGCATGACACAGCTGGTTCACTCCGCCAATCGGGTGATGCACTCCGTAGGCGTGTTCCATGTAAGACAAGATGGAGAATCCACCCGGACATTCCCAAGCGGACATCCCCAAATATTTAGCCTGGAACGTGAACGCATACTTCAACTCTTCGCTCGTGAAGTACTCGGACAAGACGTCATAAAGCGATTTACCGATTGAGAGGAACGGTAGTGCCTTGAGCACGCGCAACGAGACATAGTCGGTAAGCTTGTCATGTGCGGTCTGAAGCACAGGCATCAATTTAGACAGTTTGATCGCCTGTTCACTCATGAACCGTTCGTAACCTTCACCATTCCCTGGAAATTGTTCTTCGATGGCGCGATACATCTGATCACGATCAGTTGTCATCGAGAGTTGACGCGTCCCACGGTCGAAGTACAAATCATACATCGGCTCCAGCTGCTTCATCTCGACATAATCATGCAGATTACGCCCTGTCTCTTCAAAAATTTCTTCTAAAATATAAGGCATATTCAAAAACGTAGGCCCTCGGTCGAACGCAAATTCGCCTACTTCTAAGCGCGACGTTCTTCCGCCTACAAACGGTTGTTTCTCAAATACGGTGACGTCTACACCGCGATGAGCCAGTAGCATCGCTGCAGCCAATCCACCTGGTCCTGCCCCAATAACGGCAACTCTTTGTTTCGACACACTCAACAACTCCCTATGTGAATAGTCTCTTATGCTTCTCTATCATTATAGGAATGACGGGAGACAAGTTCAATTTTGAATCGGTTGATTGAGCAGGTTCGTCTTTCCTCGCTCAGCGATGACGATATACCAAGAACCTTCCGGAATGAATGGGATGAAGCGGATTTGATCAAAACCGACTTCTTGCATCTGCCGGCGCAATCGTGGAATGGTCGGAAGCGGGTACAGATTATCGTGGAGTGTCATAAACGCATTGAACGCGGAAGCGAATCGTCCACCGAGCGCTGTTTCGGCGAGCGGGGTCACAAGAATGGCGACACCCTTTTCTTCTAAACGCTCCCGTAGTCTCCCAAGCAACTTGATACGTTCTTCTGGTGAGAAGTAATACAGCATATTGTTCATCATCACCGCATCGAATTGCTCTTCTGTTTCCCAGTTCATGAAGTCAGCGACTTCGAAATGAATGTCGCCACTCTCGTCTCGCGATTGTGCCTCTTCGATTACCTCTTCCTCTAAATCGATGCCTGTCAGTTCCCAACTCGGTTCGAGCGCTTGTAGTTTACGTAAGTAGCCGCCGTGCCCACATCCAATATCGAGCATCGATTCGACATTTGCCTGTCGTAACAATTGTTGCACAATCGGAAATGCGACCGTTTCGACGAGTGTCGACGTCTTCGCGACGACTTGACCGTGTTCAGCTCCATCAAACGTCTTTTGCTTCCCAGACTCTAAAAATTCCGGATAAGCGATTAACGCGGGGATATGAAGCTCCATCATTTCTTGAAGCATGAACCCGATGCTCCGTTCATCGTTACCGGATAATTGATATTTTAATCCACGCGTCGGATAGTAGCGCCAGCCTCTCTTTTTCAAATGACGGACGGCGACCCCGACTTCTAACCAACGCTCTAGCGCAAGTTGTGTCAATGGGCGTTTTAGACGTAAATTCATCTCCGCCATGCTCGCGCCACCTTGAAGCGCATCGAATAGTCCGAACTTGTAGCCGATATAGCCGTGCCATAAGGGTAAAAATGATTCAGTTTGTTTCATCCATTTCCGTGCGTGTAAAACTCGTGTCCATTCCATCATCTGTTGATCCATCGTTTCACCTCATCGTCGTAATTACTGATTTTTTTATTTTCCCCTAATAATTTGTGTACAAACAAAAAAATCCCACTTCGGTGTGCGAAGTGGGAACGTCTTATTGAATAAAGCTGTTGAAGAAAGATTGTCCATAAGGCAATGCATAGCCGATGAAAATCGTAATGAGTGCCAAGACGATAAACCCGCCAAATAATCCGTTTGACGGTTTTTTCTTTTTGACTTTGACGAGCGTCATCTCACCGAAGATCAAAGTTAATAAACCGACCGTGATTTTCACGTGATAGAATGTCCCGCCACCATTCAACTGAAGGTAGAGATAAAGTCCTGTTCCGAATGCGATGAGTAACATGAGTCGAAACGCCATATGTGCGATCTTTCCACTCTTGTTGCCGTTCTTATAACCGATATAGGCCACGGCAAACAAAATAAGTAACAAAATCCAGCTCGTAACGTGCGTGTGCAAGAATGCAATCAGTGGCATTCAAATGCCCCCCTTTATGATGTTGTACAGTCTTCATTGTACACGAACTCTCTCCCGATTGGTCAAGCGAACGATTCTAAAAAATGAGCCATCCTCAAGGGATGGCCCATACATTATACAGGAGTCGTCTCTGCCTCTTGGACAGCGTACTCATAGCTTGGGATTTCAACGATGAACGTCGAGCCCTCATGCTGAATCGATTCTACATGGATTTGGCCGTTGTGACCACGGACGATTTCCTGACAAATCGGTAATCCGAGCCCCGTACCGCCGATTTCACGACTGTCGGAGTTGTCGACACGATAAAACTTATCAAATAAGCGATCGAGCGCGTCACTTGGAATCCCGATTCCCTCGTCTTTCACTTTAATGGACACGATTTGCTCGTGATGCGCAAGTTCGACCGTGATTTTCCCACCTCGTGGAGAATACTTCACGGCGTTCGACAATAGATTACTCATCAACTGTTTGAACTTCTGGCAATCGACGAATAATTCATATGGACGTGCATCTTCTGCAATCAATTCGAATTCATGTTTCAATGACGATGCCTCATAGAACGTCAACATGTCTCGGACGACCGGCTCGATATCAAGCTGTTCCCGGTCATACATTTGACTACCGGATTCCATTCGCTGCACATCCAGGAAGTCGTTGACGAGATGTGTCAGACGCTCCGTCTCGGAGTGAATAGTCTCCAAGTATTTAGCTTGTTTTTCATTCGGCAACTGTTTTTTGACCATCAATTCCGTGAATCCATAGATGGACGAGAGCGGCGTACGCAGTTCATGCGAGATGGTTGAGATAAACTCACTCTTCAATCGCTCCGCCTCTGTCTCACTCGTGATATCTCGGAAGACGAGAAGCGTACCTTTTGAAAGTCCGCCGACAATGATGCGCTCTGCATACATCTGCAAGTTCATTTCGCCTTTACGAATCGAGAAGCTTACGCTGTCATGTGGGAAATCTTCGGTGAACAGGCGATTCGTATACTTCGTAAAGTCCTCCGCTTGATCGACCGTTTCAACAAGACGATTCCGCCATTCTTCCCACGTTTCTTCTTCAAGGTCCTGTGAACTGACGTCACTTAACTCAGGGAACATCTCATAGAGTGGACGGTTGACGAACACGTCATTCGTCGAGTGATCGATGTAGACGACCGCTTCTCGAATCGAATCGAGAATTCGCTCCGTCTTTCCTTTCTCCCGTTTCATCTCTTCAAATAGACGCATCCGTAAGAGAGAAAGCGAGAGCTGACGAGCGAAAGACATGATGTCGCCCATCTGGGTTTGGGTGAAACGATCTTTGTATCGGACCAGGTAGATGAAGGCAATGATTGAATCATCTGTCGGGTCATGTACCGGTACCGCCGTCTCAAACATATAGTACGGATAAGGAAGCGGATGGTCGCTTGCGACTTGTTTCGACGAGTGTACCGTCGTCTTCAATGTCATCGCGCGCGTCAATACGGAATTTTCGCTATCGAGCAACTGACGAGATAAAGTATCGTTCAAGCCGTGGCTCGTCACGCGATACGTACCCGCTTCATCCACGAAAACGAGTGCACCGACCTCTGAATCTGTAATCGTGACCAGTTTCTCGATGATTTCCGGATAGGCCGTAAGCGAATCGCGTGACGCTAACGTCTCCGTCAATTCATTACGATACGCGAGGTGTTGCTCGTTTTGTTGCGTCTGTTCTAAAATTTCTTCTAGTTCTTGTTGCTGTGCCTGCAATTCTTCTTGTTGGGCAATTAATTCTTCTTGTTGCGCTTGCAACTCGTGGTTTTTTTCAATCAAATGTCGTTCATTGTCACGAAGTGTCTCAGCCATCTTATGGAACGATCGAGACATCGTCCCAATTTCATCTTCCCGTTTCATCTGATCGCTCAAATCAACGATTTCCCCTTTTAACAAGCGGTTCGATGCGATGGAAAGTCGTGAAATCAAACGTGTTTGACGGCGTAGGAACGGCTGGACAAACAATAAGATCAATACGGCGAACGAGGCGATGCTCATGATCCACAAGAATTGAAGCATATTGTTGTTCTGTCGCCATTCGGCGTAGACGGCCTCTTTTTCAGACGCCATCAACTCACGATATTCTCCGAGCGCAGACTCTACCTCATCAATCGGTCCGAGGATGTCGATTCCACGTTGCGGATTAAATTGGACCAGTCCTTGATCAATCAAGCGCTGAGCCGTCGGCAACTCGGCAATCGTTTGAGAATCGATAAACGTCTCTGTGACTTCCCCATCTTGTTGCGCTTGGGCATATTCATACGTCACTGGAATGATCACATCATAGTAAAAGTCGTGGAACTGCTGAAGATCTTCTGCGAACAATTCTCCTTGGCGCGTCTGAACTTGTGTTTTGAACCAATTGATTTCCTGTTGGAACTTCGCCTCATTCGCACTTGAACGTTCGAGCGATGCTGTGTCACCGAACAAGAGATATCCTCGTGTATCATATTGGTCAGCCTGCCACTCATCCCACATCTTCGTCAGACGGTCGACGCGTTCATCGACCTGACGCAATCTCGCCTCGTTCGCCTCCAAACGGTTCTCGATATAGACATAAGTCAATGCCGATCCGACCAACGCAATGACGAGGAAGGAATAAAGGACGACCATGATGTCGCGTCCGAGTTTTTGTTTAAACCACCTTTTCACTTCACGATGCCTCCTATGATTTTGACGAGTTCAAGTGGGCTGAACGGTTTAGAAATGAAGTAGTCGACACCAATCTCGTTCGCGCAATCACGGTCAGATTGTTGGCTTTTCGCCGTCAACATCATCACTTTCGTCTCTTGTCGCCCTGGTAAATTCCGTACTTTTTCAATCACTTCAAGCCCTGTCATGCCGGGCATCATATGATCCACAATGACCAAATCATATTCATTTTCTTCAATCAATCGATAGGCCTCAATTCCATCTTGTGCCTCGTCGATGTCATATCCTTCATCTTCTAATGTATCCATAACAAGCATGCGTAGCACTTCTTCGTCTTCCGCAAGTAAGATTTTAACCATAATTGTTCCTCCATTTTTTATCCCATTTTTTTATTTTAACGGATTTGTAATTGTTACACAAAATAAAAAGACGTACGAAACTCATCTCGTACGTCTTTTGCCTAATCACATTGCCCTAAAACCTGTATTCCAGTTATACGACTTCTTTTTCAGCGAACTGACTATTATAAAGTTCTTCATAAAAACCACCAGCTTCAAGAAGCGATTCATGTGTTCCTTGCTCAATGACCCGACCTTGGTCCATAACCAAAATCAAATCCGCATCTTTGATGGTCGATAAACGGTGAGCGATAACGAAACTCGTCCGCCCATTCATCAGCCGTTTCATCGCCTGTTGAATCAAAATCTCAGTACGCGTATCCACACTCGACGTCGCTTCGTCTAAAATCATGATTGGTGGGTTCGCCAATACTGCTCGTGCAATCGTCAGCAACTGTTTTTGACCTTGTGAAATGTTATTGGCCTCTTCATTCAACACGGTGTCGTATCCGTCTGGCAATGTTCGAATGAATGCATCCGCATGCGCCGTTTTCGCCGCGTTGACGATTTCCGTCTCAGTCGCACCCGTTTTCCCATAGGCGATGTTATCACGAATCGTCCCGTTGAATAGCCACGTGTCCTGTAAGACCATTCCGAACGTATGTCGCAAATCTTGTCTCGACATTTTACGCGAGTCTTTCCCATCGATGAATATCTCTCCACCGTTCAACTCATAAAAACGCATGAGGAGATTAATCAACGTCGTTTTGCCGGCGCCTGTCGGACCGACGATGGCCACCGTTTGGCCCGTCAACACATCGAGATTCATATCTTGAATGAGTAGGTCGTCGCCGTATCCGAAATCGACATGACGGAACGCGACATTTCCTTCGGCACGTTCTAATTGATAGGTCGTCACATCTTTCACTTCTTCTTCTTCATCCAGCAGTTCAAATACACGTTCCGCCGCGGCAACCGTCGACTGGACGATGTTCGCGATATTCGCTGTCTGGGTGATTGGTTGGGTGAACTGACGTGTATATGTGATAAACGCTTGAATGTCCCCGATGGAGATGCTGCGCTGCGTGACCAAAATACCGCCGACGACACTAATCAATACATAGCTGATGTTCCCGATGAACATCGTCATCGGCATGATGATTCCGGAAATGAATTGCGCTTTCCTTCCTGCATCGTAAAGTTCCTCATTCACATCGTCAAACTCACGCACAGCTGTCTCTTCCCGACCAAACGCTTTGACGACCGCGTGCCCTGTATACATCTCTTCCACATGGCCGTTCAGTCGTCCAAGGTGACGCTGTTGATCGGAAAAATATTGTTGCGACCGTTTCAAAATCGGACGAATCGCAAAAATCGTGAGCGGAAGGGACACAAGAGAGATGACCGTCAACAGAGGACTGATTGACAGCATCATAATCAAAATCCCAATGATGGTGACGATGGAAGTAATGAATGACGTGACACTCTGTTGAAGCGTACTCCCAATCAAGTCGATGTCGTTCGTCACCCGGCTCAATGTCTCCCCGTTCGAGCGTCCGTCATAATACTTGAGCGGAAGTCGTTCTAACTTTTTGTTCACGTCTTCGCGCAAATCATAGACCGTTTTTTGGGCAACACCGGACATCAAATATTGTTGCACGTAGTTGAATAGACTACTGATGACGTAAAGGCCAGCGAGGAGCGACAAAATTTGTCCGATTCTCGTGAAATCAATTTCTGCCCCTGGCACACCTGTAAACTTCGCATATGCCCCTTCAAACAGTTCAGTGATGGCGATTCCCATGATTTTCGGACCGGCAATCATAAAGATTGTACTTAAAATCGCCGCGACAAACACAGCAATCAACGTGTTTCGCCGTGGTTTCAAATAGGCAAGCAAGCGACGGAACGTGACTTTGAATGCTTTTGGCTTTTCGCCCATCATCATCATATTTCCACCGCCCGGACCTCCTGGACCACCGTGTCCCCCATGAGTTTGTCGCGTATTTGCTTGTTTCTCACTCATGCGATTTCCTCCTCAGACAATTGCGATTTCACGATTTCTTGATAGACCGCATTCGTCGCAAATAATTCCTCATGTGTCCCGACTCCGGCAACGGCTCCTTCTTCTAGAACGATGATTCGGTCGGCGTCCATGATTGTGCTGACACGTTGTGCAACAATCAGCACCGTCGCATCTTTTGTTTCTTCTTTTAAGTCTTTGCGAAGGGCGGCATCCGTTTTAAAATCAAGTGCCGAGAAACTGTCGTCGAACACATATAAATCCGGTTTCCGAACGAGTGCTCGCGCAATTGACAGACGCTGTTTTTGACCACCCGACACGTTTGACCCACCTTGTTCGATCACAGCCTCATATCGGTCTGGCATCTTCTCGATAAAGTCACTTGCCTGCGCAATGGAAGCGGCATGAACGACTTCTTCCACTGTTGCATCGACCTTCCCATATCGAATGTTCTCAGCAATCGTACCTGTGAACAGCAGCGCCTTTTGTGGAACGAAGCCGATTTTCGAACGAAGTGCCTCTTGTGGAACCGCTTGGACATCAACACCATTCACGCGAATTGTCCCCGACGTCACATCGTAAAATCTTGGAATCAGATTGACGAGTGTCGATTTACCTGACCCCGTACCCCCAATCACCGCTGTGACCTCACCTGGATTCGCTGAAAAACTCACATCGGATAACGCTGGTTCTTCAGCACCCGGATAATAGAAGGTCACGTGATCAAATACGAGTGTCCCTTGCTCAATGTCCGCAGTCTTTGTCCCGTCATCAATCAGTGAAGGTTTCATCTCGAGCACTTCGTTGATCCGGTTGGCAGACACAGAAGCCCGAGGAACCATAATGAACATGACTGATGCCATGACGAGCGCGAACATGATTTGCATGACGTATTGAATGAACGCCATCAAATCTCCGATTTGCATCGCACCGTTATCAATCCGAATCCCTCCGAACCAAATGACGCCGACAACCGTCAAGTTCATCACGAGCATCATGACCGGCATGAGGAACGCCATGATTTGGTTCACTTTGATTGAGACGTCCGTCAACCGTTCATTCGCCTTCGTCAATCGAACCTGTTCTTCTTTTTCACGGTTGAAAGCTCGGATGACACGGATGCCCGTCAAATTTTCTCGGAGAACAAGATTGAGCCGGTCCAATCGATTCTGTACCTTTTTAAACAACGGCATCGCCTTCCAAAAAATGAGGAAGATCGAGATGACGAGTACCGGCATCGCGGCAACAATGACAAGAGACAACGTCGCATCCTTCGAGGTCGCCATGATCAATCCACCGACAAACATGATCGGCGCACTCACGACCATTCGCAGCATCATGATGATGACCTGTTGCACTTGCGTGATGTCGTTTGTCGTCCGTGTGATGAGCGAAGCCGTCCCGACACGATCGAACTCTTCAAGCGAGAAGCGTTCCACATGATTGAACACACGTCTTCGTAAGTCACGACCAAATCCCATCGCCGCCTTTGAAGAATAAAAACTGGCCACAATAGCAGCAAGTGCTCCAAGTCCCGTCACACCAAGCATGATTCCGCCCATTTGCCAAATGTAGCCGGTATCGCCCGTCACGACCCCATTATCGATAATGTCCGCCATCAACGTCGGTAAAAATAAATCTGCTAACGACTGCGCGAACACAAACAATAAAACCATCAGAACAGCCCATTTATAAGTAACGAGACGTTTCAATAACTTAATCATGTCGACACACTCCTTCACAATCTGTGAGCCCTTCATTCAATCCATCCGCAATATGTTGATGGGCTGTAAGCATATGATGATACGTATCCTGATCGAGACGAGACAAAATTTGATTCAATTGATATTCCGTCCCTTCTTCTTGTCGCTCAATCTCCTCAATCAAGCGTTTACCTGATTGGTCAATGGTCAACACAACTTCTCGCCGATTATCCGGGTTGATATCCCGACGAATCAATCCTTTCTCCACGAGACCATCTAATGATTGACTTAACGTGCTCTTTGGCATTCTCGTTCGCTGAACCAGTTCCTTTTGCGTAATCGCACCCTGTTCATTCAACATCATCAGACCGTGCAGTTGAGGTAATGTGAGATCGTTTTGTTGCGCCGTCTGATGCATGAGACGAATCAGGACACGCTGCACACGCCAAAATGATTGCATCATCTCCCGTGCCTGATTTGTATTTGTCTCGGTCATTCTTATTCACTCCTTTATCGTTCCGAATCGAATTGTTCTAAACGGAACAATTCTTTATATAAAATAAATTACTCCTCTCAAACTCGATTGTCAACGAAATCGAATGTGAATTTGCACATAGGAAAAGAGCGATGTCCTATAGCTGACATCGCTCTTCATTTATTCACATTTATTTAATCGACACGGTCACGATTTCCTGCAGATCAAGCGAATAAATCAAAGTTCGCTCGACCCGAATATTCCAGATCGTCTCAATCGCCTCTCGATATAATTGTAGTTGAATCGCATATCGATCTCGCAATCGCTCATGTGCCTCTTCCCGGGAATCGGATAGATGCGTGACAGCATCCGATTTATAATCGAGAAGCACATACGAATCCCCATCGAAATACAGACAATCGATAATCCCTTGGATCAAGACATGCTCATCCGTAAAGTGTCCATCCGGATTGACGCGTTCGGCCGGCACCGTGTAGGTGAAAGGTAGCTCTCGCCATGCCGTCCCTCGCTCTAGTGCACCAGCGAGCGCTTGACCGACTTCTGTTTGGAAAAACATCTCGATATCCGGGATGGCGAGGCGTGCCGTCTCTGCCTCGACCGGACTGAGCATCCCTTGCATTTCCCATTGATTGATTTGATCGACAATCGGTTGGTTCGGGTCAGCCAGTTGGAAAATCAAGTGTAACGTCGTCCCACGTTCCGCACCGGTCTGTTTGACTTGACGCCATTTCGGTTCCCGATAAGGGGTATCGACCGGACGTACCGGATCTTCGAAAGCGGCCTGTTCGAGTTGCATCGCCCGCTTCAGTTCGGTCACCGTCTGTTTCGCCGCCGTACGTACCGCATCCTGTGCAGGGTATTTGTAGGTCAAAGCTTGTTGTACGGCACGAATCGTCTCTTCTTCATTTTGAATCGGAAAATCGATTGCTTCAAATCGTTGGACGTGGTGCAACTGTGCCATCATCTCTTGTAGAGTCGCAATCTCCGCAAGGTCCGCTTCTCCGATGACACGATAAATCCATGAAGTCGATTCTTGGAAAGTAGAGGGAACCGTGAAGCCGAATGATTCGATAAACGAAGTGGCACTCGGAAGGCGTAAAAGCGCCGGTGCAATCCAATCGAGATACGTTTTTGCCTCTCGCCTCGCCTCACTCGCCAATAGATCTCCAGATTGACCGACCTGAAGCCACTGCTGAAGGTGTTTGAGTGGTTCGCCTACCGTTCCCACGAGAATCAATTTTTCTTTCGCACGTGTCAAGGCCACGTAAAGCACGCGCATCTCTTCCGCTTTCATCGTCGCATCTAAATCTCGTCGAATCATCTCCTTCACGAACGTCTCCGATTTCGTACGTGTCACGACGTCAATCGCATCGAGTGAGATGCCGTACTGTTTGTGGAAAATGACACGTTGCATTTGATCGCGTTTATTAAATTGTTTTCCGAGTTGGGCAACAATCGTGACCGGAAACTCAAGTCCTTTCGACTTGTGCACGGTCATGATACGAACGACGTTTTCCTCGTCCCCGAGCGACCGCGCCTCTGACAAATCTTCACCAGTATCCTGTAGTCGGTCCATCACACGTAAGAAGCGATAAAGACCTCGATAGCCACTACGCTCATAGGCTAGGGCCCGGTCATAAAGTGCCTTCAAGTTTTCCTGCCGCCCTTTTCCTCCAGGTAATCCCCCTGAGAAGTCATAAAACCCGGTGTCATTGAATAACTGTTGAATCAATTCCGACAGGCTATGATTTCGTGCATAAGTACGCCAACGGGAGAGGCGGTCAAGCATCTCGCCACATTTTACGCCAAGCTCATCATCGTCATCCGCTTTCGCCTTGAGCGCCTCATAGAAAGAATCTTCTGATTCAAGTCGAATCCGTGCCAATTCACTATCATCAAAACGGAACATCGGGGAGCGCAGCGCACCGGCAAGTGGGATGTCTTGAAGTGGATTATCAATCACTTTCAAAAGTGCCAGGATCATCCGAATCTCGGTCGCTTGAAAATACCCGCCATCCGAGTCGGTGTAGGCCGGAATATTGTACTGTGTCAAAATATCCATCAATTGCTCCACACGTTCTTTTTTCGAACGAACGAGAATCACGATATCCCGATATTCACAGTTTCGGAGTTGACCAGTTGATTCATCCGTCACTTTAAACGGTTCGTCTCCCGATACGAGTTCTAAGATGCGAGTAGCGATTGCCCGCCCTTCAACTTCTTGCTTCGATAACTCACGACTCGCGCCATCGACTAAAATAAACTCAGGGTCCGCTGGAATCGGTTCATACTCACGTCCAGGAACAAGTTGTGCCGCCTCATCATATGCGATTTCGCCGACCTCTTCGTCCATGAGCTGGACGAACAAATCATTGATCCCGTAGAGGACTTCGGAACGACTTCGGAAATTTTGAGAGAGGTCGATCCGTTTCCCTATGTTCGCCTGTCTAAAGCGTGTCGCCTTATCGATGAAAAGACCCGGTTCTGCATGGCGGAATCGATAAATCGATTGTTTGATGTCGCCCACCATAAATAAATTCCCGATTTCCTCTCGTTCATTTGCGACCAGGTTGATGATTGTTTCTTGAATCTC
This sequence comes from Exiguobacterium sp. SRB7LM, assembly GCF_015712685.1. Classification (GTDB taxonomy): domain Bacteria; phylum Bacillota; class Bacilli; order Exiguobacteriales; family Exiguobacteriaceae; genus Exiguobacterium; species Exiguobacterium profundum. The sequence goes on from NZ_VWVR01000006.1 coordinate 2,123,486, forward strand.
GTTCGTATCTTGGTATTCATCAACGAGTACCTCAGCGAAACGTTCCTTATAGAGCGCTGCAACATCGGACGGTCCCCCATCTTGTCGTAAAATGGCGAGCGCATAATGTTCCAAGTCACTGAAGTCGACAAAGGCACGGTCGCGCTTCGCCTGCTCATAGGCTTGGGCGAACGCACGGACGGTTCGAACGAGTGTTTCAACGAGCGGTTGTTGCATCGAGACGCTCTCTAATAAGTCCGCCCCACTGACCCGAGCCTGTTCGACCGCTGCTGTCAATTTTTTCTTCGCTTGGTCGTAAGCCGGTTTGAGGATCTCGTGGTAAATCTGGTGCTCTTCTTTCTTCGGAACAGCCTTCATCGTGCCAAACTTCATCGCACGAGCCGCCGTCTCGAGTTCACTCCAGACAATGGTCTCCCCTTCAAGTTGTTCGAACGGAAAAATTGCTTGCCGGATGTTTTCAGACTGTGGCTCATACCCAGCGACCCGAAGCTCCGCTTCAAGTTTCCGAAGATCTCGTACGGCTTTTTCGATGTCATGCCACAGCATCTGTCCAAACTCAATCAGGATTGCTTCCTCATCAGGATCTTCTCCGAACGTGTACATGGATACGAGATGATCTAAATAAGCATCAGGATTTGGGAGAGTACGAGCATAGTGATATAAGCCAAGAATCAAATCCTCGATTTCGCTGTCACCCCGGTCTGACGTATACGCATCGACAAGAGCGAAGAAATCGGTATCTTGTTTCCCGTACTCTTCCTCAAGCACTTCTTCTAAGACGTCATCCTGCAAGAGGACGAGGTCTCGTTCTTCCGCAATCTTGAACGCCGGATCCAAATCTAACAGGTAGTAGTTCTCACGAATCACCTCTAGACAAAATGAATGGATGGTCGTGATGAGCGCCCGGTTCAACATTTGTCGCTGTTTTCGGACATATTCATTTGTCGGGTCGTCGCGCAACGCCTCTTCAAGTGCCTTTGCGATTCGTCGTTTCATCTCTGCCGCTGCCGCGTTCGTAAAGGTGACAACGAGCATCCGGTCTGCCGTGAGTTCATCCGTTTCGTCAAGCAATCGACTAGACAACCGCTCGACAAGAACTGCCGTCTTTCCGGACCCTGCCGCAGCCGAGACGAGCACGTGACTCCCTCTCGCTTCAATCGCGGCGAACTGATCATTCGTCCATTTCACGGTCATCGCCTCCTAACTCCTGAAATACCTCTTCTTTCTCGAGCTTCTTCAATTTACGAGGCGCATTCGAGAGCGCTTCGTCAAAATGACAGACACTCTGATACGGACACGTCTGACACGGGCGCCGTTCTTTATATTCATAAGGTTCTACGTCAATTTTTCCTTTGTACATCTCCTCGGCACTCGCTTTGACGACGTCGAACGCATGGTCCATCAACTGCTCAAGTTGAGGGGGCGTCACAATCTTCTTCAAGGTGTTGGCGTCAGGCGTACCATCTTTTTTATATTTGATCGGAATGACAATTGATTTTTTGGATGAGCCTTTCGCCGAGCGGTCCATCATCTCTAAAATTTCCGGGTCATCTACTAATAGCCCTTGCATCTGATACGACTCCAATACTTTTTGACGCGTTTCTTCTTCAGAACTAGCAGGTGGAACGAGTGGTCGGTGCACGTGGAAATAGAGCGCCGCAGCAGGTGCGACGTTCTCTTTTGTCCACACCTCTGCCTGCTCAATCAATACCTTCAAATAGATGAGCATCTGCATCGCCAGACCGTAATAAATTTCTGCAAAGTCGACTTCACGTTTACTCGACTTATAGTCGACGATTCGGACGTATAGCTGGTCGTGGACCATCGCAGTGTCTACACGGTCGATTCGACCGACTAGTTCACATGTCGCCCCGTTCGATAATGTGAACGAAACGGGTGGAAATTGTCCGCTGCCGAACGCGAGTTCAAACGCTTCCGGGTCAAAGCCGTCTCGTTTGGATTGTTCAATCAACACTTCTGCCGTCTTACTGACGACGTCCGTCAATTTTTTCTTTAAGTAGGCGTAACGATTCGAACTCATCAAGATGGCATGCTGAATCTCTGGGGTCACGAGCTCGACCGCCTGCTCCGCTAAATGGGAGCACTCGTCCGGAGTGACATCTCGCCATTCCTTTCCGTCCATCTTCACCGTCTGCGACATATGTTCGATGGTCCGGTGATACAGATTCCCGATATCCGGGGCCTCGAGTCGATACAACCGTCGTTCCTTCAGACGCAAGCCATAACTCGCGAAATGTTTGAACGGACAGGCTTGGAATGTCTCGAGACGTGAGACACTCGCCCGAATCGACGGAGTATATAAAGATTTTGCGACACGATCATCCAACGATTCCGGGATATTTTGATAGAAGAGCGCGCTCGTCAACAACTGGAGACGTTCCCGTCCATCCGGATGCTTCAACAGTTCATTATAGACAGCAAACCACATATCTTGAATCGGATAATGACGACTCAACCGCTGAAGTTCAAGTGCCGTCACCGCCGCCGTCTGATTCACATTCGTCAAGAAGGCGAATTGATCACGTGGTCGGTGTTCACCTGCTTCTGCAAAATGAGTCTTGATGACGTTTTGGTGAAGTCGCGCCTTCAAGTCAGCGATAAACCGCGCCGGCTGAACGGCTTTCCCCGTTCTGTCGACTAGTGCGTAGCTAATGTATAACCGCTCGCTCGGTGCCGTCACAGCTTTGTATAGGTAATACGTTTCATCATCGAACAAGTGCTCTGTCGCCTTACCGGCACGAAGTCCATTCTCATGCATGAAATCCAAATCTTGATCGGTCAACAGTTTCGACTGTGTCGTGACAAGAGGAATTTGATCTTCATTCGCTCCGAGTAAGAAGACGACTTTCTTATCTATCAATCGACCACGCACATAATCCGTTATCGTCAATTGATCAAGCGAAGGTGGGATCAAGGCATAGCGAAGACTATCTAGTCCGGTGTCCATCATCTGTAGGAATAAGTCCGTCGACAACGTCTCTTCCGGAGCTGCGGCTTCTAGCTGCTCGAGCAAGTGCAAAACCGCGTCCCATACTTGAGTATGCTCACGCGCTTCGAGTAGTTCCGCCTCTTCAATCGCCTCATCGCGCCAGTGCGTCAGACAGTTTGATACACCGACACGCTCTAGAAAGGCATACATGGCGTGCGTATAAGCCTGCATCGTCTTCGCCTGTTTTAAATCTGATAGAAATGGATCAAAAGTTTCGATGACACGTTCCCGAGACCGATTCAGCTCAGCCTCAATATCGAGTTCTTCGCTCGTGAGGCGTGCTTCTTCCCCGGAACGACGACGCAACTGCCATTCGTCGTGCCAATGATAATGTTTGATCCCCCGTTCGATAACGAACGCTTCAAGCCGGTCAACGGACGTACGACGATGTACCGGATCGAGGACGACGAGTTCTGTTTTAAGGGCACGGAATACGGACTCTTCTCGATATCCACGTAGAGCGATGTCAATCGTTGCTTTCAACAGTTCGACAAGCGGGTGGTCGAGCATTGGTTGCCGTTCATCAAGGAAATAGGGCAGTCCCATCTTTTGTAGCGCCTGAGATGCCAAATCACCATATTCGTCGAGTGAACGCGATACGAGTGCGATATCCCGATAACGATATCCTTCTTCACGTGTCAGACGAATGACTTCTCGAACGGCCGCCTCCACCTCGACGGTTCGGTCGACTGCGGCATGTAAATCGATTCGGTTCTCTGAACCAGTGTAAGGCTCCGCCGTCAATTGGTCGAATGTAGCCTCTAGATAACGGAGACTCGGATGCGTATAACGATAGACGGTATCATACAGCTTGTCTCGAGAAGGAATCTGACGTTCTGTCAACAGTTCTTTGAAACGCATGAGTGTCCGCTGCGTCGGTCCAAACAATGGATTTAGACGATACAAGGAGATAGGATCGATTGTCAGCAACACATCGACCTCGACCTTCTCTGCGAGTGCAACGAGCACCGCCAACTCCTGCTCTGAAAACTCGTTGAATCCGTCCACATAGACACGCACATCCGTCAAATCTGTTTCCGGAAGGATTTGCAACATGACGTTGAAATAGTCTTCTGCATGAAGTGACTTACCTTCCGTCATCTTTAAAAATCCTTCATAGATGATGGAAAGGTCTTGTAACTTCAAAGCACGGTGCTGCGCCTGTTCGCTTAACCGCAACAAGTGCTCCGGTTCAACAAGCCCTCGCTTCAGCATCGAGATTAATTGGTTCAATTCTTCATAAAATCCGAACTGATTCATCGTACGGCGGAACAAGGTCAATCGTTCTTCGCTCATCTCGACGACCCTTCGTAACAACAAATGGGTCCCCGTCTGGTCTAAGAATTGATCTGTCGCTACACCGGCATCTCGCATCATCAAAAAAGCGAGACGACGCATCGAAAGGACTTGAATGCGCGTCGAACCATGCAAACCATCGACTGTCGCCATTTTCTTTTCCATCTCAAACGACATCTGGTCCGGTACGATCATATAAATCGTCGGCCCGCTCGGGTTTTGTTTCAGTTCTTGAATGACCTCATGGATCATTTGTTCACTTTTTCCCGTCCCCGATCGACCAACGTGAAAGGTCACTGTCATTTTAGCGAACACTCCTTCCCTTTTTTCTTCATTATGAACCATCCCCAAGCATTTGTAGAGGGAAACCTCTTCTATACCTTGTCCAAAAAAGTAACAGCCTACATCATTCCCTTTTTCGATTGAAATCGATTAGACTGAACATATGAGGGGGAATATATGTGAGTGCCTATGAACAATTTGGAGGCGAACGTGGTGTACAACAACTCGTTGACGCGTTCTATGACCTCGTCTATGCCGATCCAATTTTACTTCCACTATTTCCGGAAGATCAAGATCGAGTCAAACAACACCAATTTGAATTTTTAACACAGTTGCTCGGCGGTCCAAAGTTGTATTCGGAACGTCGTGGCGGTGGAAACTTAGCAATGATTCATCATGAGCATCCCATTTCTGAGACACATGCCGGCCATTGGCTTGGATGTATGGAACAGGCGCTCAAGACCGTGGATGCCCCAGAATCGATCAAACGTCAGTTATTTCAACGGTTGATCATGTCATCTTCGAATGTCGTCCGTGTTTGTTCGCATCATTTTGAGTAGTCACAACTATAAAAAGTGGGTATGATAGGAAAGTAAGCAAAGGAGGTCGTTTCACATGACAGAAGAAGAAAAAAAAGAAGTCGTCTCATCTGAGGAAGAGACGGAAGAAAAAGAAGAAACGGTAGTCCTCGCCGACGCGCTTGATGAAGCTAACGAAGCTGCTGAAGCAGAAGAAGATGAGGACGATGATGAGGATCAGCCGGAAGAGAAGAACATGGACCACATCAAAGGCGTCTTCAACTATGATCATGAAAATGGTCGTGAATACCGCGTCGTCTTTTACAACGATCGCAAAAACTTAGTGTTCCGTGAACTCGGTAATGGCAAGGTTGAATTTGTCGGCCGCTTCTCGGATGATGCATACGATGAAGAGAATGAAGCAGAAATGCGTGAACTCGGTCAACGTGAACTCGAGCGCATCCTCGCTGAACGCTTCAACTAAAAAAATCGCCGAAATTTCGGCGATTTTTTTTAGTTCTTCTTATTCCGTTTCTTTTTGCGAAGTGCATAGGCGACACCGGCAATCCCACCGACGACCGCGAGTCCAGCAACGACCGGAACGAGAACACGTTTCGTTGGAATCATCTCTTTCACACGTTCATATGGCGTTGGTGTCGAGAACTCTAATTGTACGGCTGTATCGCCATGTCCATGCGCCCGCGCTTTGCGTGATGCATCCGTGACGACCACACGTCCCGTTGTCCAGCGACGATTGCCGTATTCGTCTACGTACGGACGACGTACACGTTTCACATCACGTACCACCTTCCCACGTGCGCGATCTGGTCGGACGACGCGTTCACTCGACCACGAACGGCTCCCAGTCACACTGTACGCTGGTCGTACTTTGCGGCGATTGAGCCAAGTATATGAATCGTTCATCTTCAATTCCCTCCCATACTGTTCAAAACCTCTCTTCTAATTATACCCATACAACATCACCCAAAACATGTGACAAATGGTTCAAAAAAAGATGTGACACCATACGGCATCACATCTTCAAGCTAAATCATTCTGTAAATGGTTTGTCCTTATGACGACGTTTCGCCAAAATCAGGTAGTACGCCGGGACAAGGACGAGAGTCAACACAGTTGAGAATAGAATACCCGATACGATGCCGATCGCAAGCGGTTTGAAGAGCGGGTCTTCCCCAAGTGCGACTGGCAAGAGGGCAACGACTGCCGTGAGCGCCGTCAAGAGAATCGGACGAATCCGAGCGCGCCCTGCTTCGTAAACGGCGGTCGTGACCGGTAATCCTTCACGAATGCGTTGTTCGATAAACTCGAACAGGACGACTGCGTTCCGAACGACGATTCCCGCAAGTGAGACCATCCCCATCGATGCCATGAAACTGAACGGCGTCTGTGTCACGAACAATCCGACGACCGCTCCAGCAATCGCGAGATAGATTGTGAACAAGACGAGTAACGGCAACGAGAGTGAATTGAACTGGAATGCGATGATCAAGTAAATCAAGAACAAAACGACGACGAACAATGTCGCAAGTTCTAAGAAGAACTCGTTCTGTGTGTCGCTCGCACCGGACTGGTCGAACGTGATTCCTTCATCTTCTAACCCCGACTTCGCATCATCCAACACCTGCTCGACATCTTGTTTAAATGCCTCTTCATCCGTGCCTTCGCTTGCATAGATTTGGAGTGTGACCGAGCGCTCCCCGTTCTCACGAGGAATCTGTTGAATTTGTTCCGTCGTCGTTTCCGTCACGAACGTACTGAGTGGTGCAACAGGTGGACCTGCTTCTGTTTCGACAGGAACTAAAATCTCGTCAAGGGCGAGTGCTTCGCGGTTCGCCTCTGCATCAATGACGATTTTCACGTCACGCTGCTCTACCCCGTCATCGAATGTACCAATTGGAACACCGTCTGTGACGAGACGAATTTGGTCACTGATTGTTTTAGCCGTCACGCCGGCCTGTGCCATTTCCTCACGATTCAATTCGTATGTGAGTGTTTGGAACGGTTCTTTAATATTATCGAGGACGATGGCCCCGTCAATCTCTTCAAGGTCAGCCTTCACTTGGTCACGTGCAGCCACGAGCTGATCAATCGTCTCGCTCCGCATCGTGAATTCGACAGGTGCCGATGCCGGCGGTCCTTGTTGTTGCGTATCTAAGAAGATTTCGGCATCTGGATAGTCTTCACGTAACACGTTCGTATACTTATCAATCAATTCGATGGCATCGATTGACTCGTTGTCGACACGAACGACCACTTGTCCCGTGTTTTCACCTGACTGATCGAGTCCACCTGTGAATAAACCAGGAAGACCTCCACCTGCGAAGACGGATATTTCCACGACACCCTCTTCTTCTTTGAATCTCGCTTCAATTTCTTCAAGACGTGCCTCCGTCTCGTCCAAATCGGTTTGAACGGGGAAGGTCACGCTGGTCACGACTTCCGGACGGTTCGCGGCCGGGAAGAATTCAAACGGCGTGAGTAAAATCAAACCGTACAATGCCGTCGTGATAACAAATCCAACAATCCCAAACGTCCACGGCCGCTTCGCGACACTCGGTAAGAGGCGGTCGGCGTAGAAATTACTGAGTCGGTTGAGCGGTCCACCGAGCCAACCTGGTTCACGTTTTGATACTTTCACTTCTTTACGATTCAAACGATACTGCGCGATCGGTACGAGCGTCAAACTGATGACCATGGAGGCCAAGACAGAGAGGGCTAGCACCGTCGGTAAGGCGCGAATAAAGTTTCCGTTTGCGCCCGATAGCAAGGTGAGCGGTAAAAAGGCGAAGACAACTGCGAGTGTCGACGTGACAATCGACCCCCATACCTCTTTCGTTCCTCGTACTGCCCCAAGCATCGCCGAGTCTCCATTCCGATACCGTCGTAAGATGTTATCGTTGACGACAATCGCATCATCAACCAAAATCCCCAAGGCGATGATTGCCCCGATAATCGAGATTTGGTTCAAATCGACCCCAGTAAACTGTAACGGGATCAAGGCGATCAAGAATGACAACGGAATTGCCAGACTGACGATAATAGAGCCAGAGAATGTTAGACCAATCGTCGTCACGGCAATAACGGCAATAATGGCGACAATAAATTCACGAGTCAACGATGAGAAAATCGCATCGACTGCTTTCGCTTGTTCATAATAAGGAACGAGCTCAAAACCATCTAAGTCTCCAAGTTCTGTTTCGACCACGTCATTGACGCGGTCTTGCATCGTTGGAATATCCAAACCTGATTCAATCGGAACTGTAATCGAAACAGCTGGCTTTCCGTCTAATGAAACGAGATCGGTTTCACTTTTCGCTGTCTCTTCGACCGTTCCGACGTCTGCTAGTAAGACAGGTGCCCCATTGAATGAGCCGACGATGACTTGCTCCATGTCGTCTACATTCGTCAAGTTATCGATTGCTAGTTGATAAATCCCCTCTTCAGTCGATTGACGTCCGAGCGGTGTCGTCTTGTATTCTTCGTTAATGGCCGTTAACACATCGGGAAAGGCAAGTTGACGTGAACTCAGCTCTTCTGAGTCAAGTGACACAACATACTCCTGCTCTGGTAACCCTTTGATCGTGACTCCCGTCACGCCATCCGTTCGCAAAAGTTTCGACTCTAATTGTTCGATGTCTGATCGAACATCCTCAAATGATCCACGATCGTCTGCTGTCAATAAATACGATGCGACAGGTAACTGCCCGAGTGAATCATTGACCGTTGGCGCAAGCGCGTTTTCAGGAAGTTTAGGTGTCGCATCCGACAACGCTTGTCGAACGTTCGCCTGAAACTCTGCCTGATCGGTTCCATCCGCATACTCGACCGTGATGTTCGAGAACTCTGAAGCCGAAATCGACGTCACGTTCTCTACTCCTTCTAAACTACGTAGTTCCTCTTCTAACACGCCGGTAACATTCCGTTCAACCGTTTCCGCTGTCGCACCAGGATACGGTGTTTGAACGAGTACGATATTGATCCCGGTTTCAGGAATCTCACGTTTAGGGAGCTGGAAGAACGTCAGCACACCCACGACGATTGCGACGAGAAGAAACACGATAACCAGTTTCCCTCGCTCAATCATTTTTTCAAAAAACATAAAAACCCCTCGCTTTCGGATGATGTGCAAATACACATATGATATCTCTTCTTCATCATAGAGGGGTTTGTCATTGAATTCAATCCTTAAGCGTGTTGCAATGTGCTGTCATGGAAACGTTTTTGAAAAGCGTACGATAATTCGATTGACCGCTGTTTTTGTCTAGACACTGTATGGTCGGACACGTGTACCTTGACCGATTCCCCCGTCAAAAACTGAATGAGTGTCTCTTTACCATCTCTCTTGATGGCCGTCACGTGTTGAAAGTTAATCCACGCACAATCCGGACTTTCTTTGGCAATCGTCGGAAAGAAGACGGCATCCGCATGCCAATCCATGACGACCGGCGTCTTTCGATGTGGTCCGAGGACGTGTCGCGCTGCCTCGATTCGACCTTGAATGCTCGACCCGTAGTATAGACATGCATGTTCCAATAAGTCGATTGGCGACCCCTTTACCCGCATGACGCCTTCCGGTTGATACACAAGTGTCTCCGCTTCGCCAAACTCGTTAAATACAGGAATTAAAGCTCTCGTTTCATTGGTCAATCTGCTCATCTTTTCATCCCCCATAACGTATGTAGTGACTTACATGTCATTCATACCAGGATTTGATCCGCCCCGCAAATCGGCTTTCGTCTATTTCCCATGAAAAAACCAGCCGTTTCCTGGCTGGTTTTGAAAATCAAGCATTCGATTTTAAAGGTTGGTTCGACTTGAGTCGGGGAAAGTAAAATCGCACTGCAGTTCCGTCACCTGTATTTCGCAGAGACACTTCCCCTGTGTGAAGCGTCACAATTCGCTGCACGATGAACAGACCGAGTCCGAACTTCCCTTGCTTCCCTCGAGAGAATTGGTGGAACAAGTCTAAACTCTCATCAACTGGTGGCCCATCGTTAAAGATGGTGATTTCCACGCCGGCGTCATCTTGACGTAGGTCGATGCGGATGCAGGATTCCGCGTAACGGAGTGCATTGTCGAGCACGTTCTCAAACGCGACCCGAATCTGTTCACCATCGCCAAGCATCTCGCCGCCTTCTCCATTGATTTCCCAATCGAGCTGGCCTCTGAGTTTGAAGCGCGCGACGAGCAGTTCCATCAACTTGTCGAGATTGATTGGTTCGAGTTTCATTTCTTGTCCTTTGAAATATTCAAGTTTTGTAACGTACAACAAATCGACGACTTTCTTCTCGAGTCGAGACGCTTCCTCATCAATGACCTCGGCAGAACCTTTCAAATCTCCTGTCGGATAAATCCCATCCCCAATCGACTGGGCATATCCACGAATGACCATGATCGGTGTCTTTAAGTCATGGGATATGTTTTGAAGCAAAGCCTGTTGTGCCAGGTCTTGCTCTTTCAACTCTTTTCGCATGGCATCAATCGAGTGAGCCAATTGGCCGAGTTCATCTTGACGATCTAGTGGTAAAGCCGTCTCCCATTGTCGGTTCGAAATCTTCTCAACGGCCCGTTCCATCTCCACGATCGGTTTCGTCAATTGCCGCGACATCAACAAGGCGGGGATAAGCGATAAGAGACTGATGATACCTATCAGAATCGATATTCGCAAATATAATGTCGACACCAACTCACGACGATAGGCATCCCATGCGTAGGAGGCTTGATACACAATCGTTCCATCGTATTCATTTTGACGAATGATGTAATAGACGTCCTCTCCGTCAATCGTAGTCTGATACCGTTCGACCTGACCACCTTGATTTAACGCTTCCTGATACATGCGGTTCGTCAATTCAAGCGGTGCCGATCCGTAGATGATCCGTCCGTTCGGTAGAAAGATCAATTGGTTGACCGAACGGGACTCTTGTTGGCGTCGGTCATACTCAATCGGGTTTTGGGGATAATTCTCTAACTCATTCGTGTTCCCTAAATAATAGTCCACATCTCGTAACGTCTCATATACTTGTTCATCGATGAACTGGGTGATGGATGAACGGACCGTAATCAAAATCATGAGCGCGAGCGTCACGATGATGAGTAAGATGAGCACCCAAATCTTCCACATGAGCCGCTTCGGTTTAAGCGCGTCCATCATGGTCTGACGAGACGGTAACCGATACCGTAAAGCGTTTCGAGCTCGAGACGGTGTAATTTTTTCCGGACACGACGCACCAAGTCATCGACGACGCGGTCCGATCCGAAGTAATCGTTCCCCCAAACACCTTCTAGAATCTGCTCACGTGACAAGGCAGAGCCCGGATGCTCGAGGAAGAGTAGTAGTAAATCGAATTCTTTCGAAGTCAAATCGATTTCTTCGTCTCCGTGCTTGATTAGACGTTTATCCGGATAAATCGTGTACTCCCCGTATTCGATATGCTCGTTCGATTTCGAACCATAGACACGATCAATCAATTTTTTGACGCGGATGACAAGTTCCCTCGGAAGGAAAGGTTTAGCGATGTAGTCATCCGAACCCATCTCAAGCCCGATGATTTTATCGATATCCTCATCGCGCGCCGAGATGAAAATCGTCGGCGTATTGGCATTGACGGCTTTGATTTGTTTCAATAATTGGAAACCATCCAGGTCCGGCAACATGATATCGAGCACCCATAAATCCGGTTGGTCTGGAATCGCTTCTTGTGCAGATGTCCCGTCCGCAAATGAGCGAACATTGTATCCTTCTTGTTCTAGATACGTGACGAGCATTTTGTTTAAGTTTGCTTCATCGTCGACTAAGTAGATTGTATACATTCAAGTCACCTCAACACGTTTTTTCTCATCATATCAAACAATTGTCGTGAAATGATGGGAAAGAAATGAAGTCAAAGAAAAAAGAAGGTCACGAAACCGCACCTTCTTCACCGTACTGAATTTGTTCGTAACTGTTGCGTCAAAAATGCTGCGCCCCCACTAATCAACGCCAACACTCCACTGATCATGATCATTTCCATGATGTCCGCCTCCCGTTGATACCGATTCTCATTATCAACTTAAATATAGCACACATCTTATCCATTGGATACCACAAAAAAAGTCCCGATTTCAATCGGGACTTACCATGATTATGCTTTTACATCGTATCCTTGTTCTTCGACTGCTTCCACCATCGTCTCAAGTGAGACAGAATCTTGATGGATCACGTCGACTCGATGCTCTTGGAGAGATACCGTCGCTGATTCGACGCCGTTCAATTCATTCAATGCCCCCTCAACGGCAGCTTTGCAATGATTACATGTCATACCTTCTACGGTTAACGTTGTTTCTTTCATGATGATGATCCTCCTTGTGTTTTTAATCGTAATGCGTTCAAGACGACAGACACCGAACTGAACGCCATCGCCGCTCCAGCAATCCATGGGGCAAGTAACCCTGCTGCAGCGACCGGGATACCAAGACTATTATAGGCAAGGGCCCAGAACAAGTTTTGACGAATGTTCTTCATCGTCAAACGACTCATATTCATCGCTCTACTCACGCCTTCAATGTCTTGCCCTACAATTGTAACATCTGCCGCCTCGAGTGCGACATCCGTACCGCTCCCGAATGCGATTCCAACGTCCGCCACCGCAAGTGCCGGGGCATCGTTCATCCCGTCCCCTACCATGGCAACGCGACCGGATTGTTTCAATCGTTCAATCTGCTCCGCCTTCTCGACAGGAAGGACTTCGGCAATGACTTGACGATGCGGGAGACCAAGTTCGTCGGCAATCGCGTAGGCGACTTCTTTCCGGTCACCTGTCAATACATACACGTCACGCGTTTGGTTAAGGGCTTGCACGATTTCACGACTTTTCGGTTTCAATTGATCTTGTAGCCCGAACGCCCCAACAATCCCACTTTCATCCGCGACATAGACCGGGGTCATCGCCCCCATCGACCAATCTGGCAAGTTGTATCCGAACTCTTCCATCATTCGAACAGACCCGATGACGAGTTCTTTACCATCCACAACCGCTTTAATACCTCGTCCGGCCAACTCCTCTACTTTCGTCACGACACCATCGCCTGCTTCCCGACCGATGGCGGCCGCCAAAGGATGTGTGGATTGTCGTTCTGCCATGACGGCGCGTCGGAGCGCTGCCTCGTCACCAAACGTTTCCACTACTTCTGGCGTCCCGTTCGTTAACGTCCCTGTCTTATCAAAAACAACGATGTTTGATTCATTGAGTGATTCGAGTTGCCCCCCACCTTTGAACAACACACCTTGTTCTGCCGCTCGTCCCGTTCCAACCATGATCGATGTCGGCGTTGCCAAACCGAGGGCACACGGACATGCGATGACAAGTACTGCGATTGATGCTCGAATAGCCGTATCGATATCATTTAACAGGAATGCCCAGACTACTAACGTGACAACACTGATGGCTACGACGATCGGTACGAAGACACCCGAGATGCGGTCAGCCTGACGTTGAATCGGCGCCTTATCCGTTTGTGCCTGTTCGACGACACGTACGATTTGAGCGAGCATCGTCTCTTTCCCGACTCGTTCCGCCCGCATGAGAATGCGATGAGACTGATTGATTGTTCCGCCGACAACTTCGGCGTCGACAGTCTTTTCTGCTGGAATCGATTCCCCTGTCAACATCGATTCATCAATGACCGTCTCTCCCTCGATGATTCGTCCATCGACCGGAATCTTCTCTCCCGGACGCACGACGAGAACATCTCCTACTTTGACGAGTTCGACAGCGACAGACCGTTCTTCACCTTCGACAAACAGAATCGCTTCTTTCGCCTGAAGCGACAAAAGTGATTTCAACGCATCAGTCGTCTTCTCTTTCGCTCGTCCTTCTAACCACTTCCCAAGTAAGACAAGTGTGATGAGGACGGCACTCGTTTCAAAGTAAAGATGTGGATTCATCGGGTGTACGATCATTTCAAAGATGGAGTAAAAGTATGCAGCTGACGTCCCCGTCGCGACGAGCACGTCCATGTTCGCCGACCCGCTCTTCAAGCTCTTATACGCGCCTTGATAAAACTGTGCTCCGATCCAAAACTGGACAGGTGTCGCAAGGGCGAATTGCCACCATGGGTTCATCAGCCACGGTGCATGAAATCCGAGTCCTGGGATATGCGTCAGCATGACGAGGAGTAACGGGGCCGATAACAGCGCAGAGATGATGACTTTCCGCTGTAATGGACGCAGATCATGCGGCGGTGCCATTTCCACTTTCGGCTCGGCTCCGTATCCGATTTTCTCAATCCGAGCAATCAGCTCTTCTTCTGTAATGCCTTCATCGACACGAATGGTCGCCGTCTCGAGCGGAAGGTTGACCGTCGCTTCGACACCGTCCATCTTGTTCAACACTTTTTCAATTCGTGCCGAACAAGCCGCACAGGTCATTCCTTGTATGGATAACTCAACGGTTTTCATGAAATCCCTCCTTATTTTTTGATGCGGCTGACGATTGTCATCAATTCATCAATGTAAGGTTCCATGTTTTCCGTCTCACTTGCGTGAACCAAACACTTGCGCATATGACGCTCTAACAGTTGCATCTCGACTTGCTTCAGAGCGGCTTGAATGGCTGACGTCTGTGTCAAAATATCGACACAATAGCGGTCGTTCTCGACCATCTTTTGAATCCCTCGGACTTGTCCTTCGATTCGTTTTAGACGTTTCCCGAGTGCCTCCCGTTCAGCATCATCACGCGGAACGAGTGGTTGGTCATGCATAAATTCTCCCATGTTGATCACCTCACCACCAATATACCCCTACCCCGTAATAGTGTCAAATGAAAAGAATAAAAAAGAGCGAACTAAGTCGCCCTTCTCTACTCAACTATTTTGAAACGCTTCGCTCTTTAAGACCGTTCGTAAAATCTTACCTGTCGTATTTCGCGGAAGCTCTTCGATGATCTCAATATAAGTCGGCTGCTTATATTTCGCCAACTTCGTTTGTGTGTATGCACGAATGTCCTCTTTCGTCACATTTTCATGTTTCGTGACGACGAACGCTTTCACCGCTTCCCCTTGTTCTGCATCCGGCACACCGATGACGGCAGCTTCGACGATATCCGGATGTTGATACAATACTTCCTCTACCTCACGAGGGTATACGTTATAGCCTCCAACGATGACCATATCCTTCTTCCGGTCGACGATATAGAAGTAACCATCTTCGTCACGTCGCGCCAAATCGCCTGTATAGAGCCATCCGTCTCGAAGTGTCATCATCGTTTCTTCCGGTAGTTTGTAATACCCTTTCATGACGTTCGGTCCTCGTACAATCAACTCTCCGACTTCACCGACGCCGACTTCTTCCCCAAGCTCGTCGACGACTTTATTTTCGACGTGAACGATTGAAGGTCCGATCGACCCGGCTTTTCGCTCGCCATGGAGCGGGTTGAAGCAAGTGACCGGCGATGCCTCGGACAAGCCATATCCCTCTAGAATCTTGCACTCAAACATCTGCTCAAATGACTCGAGCAATTGAACTGGTAAGCTTGCTCCTCCTGAGACGAAGACACGGACATGCTTCAACGCAGACGTGTAGGCCGGTACTTTCATTGCCGTCTGTAACAAGAAATTGTACATCGTCGGCACTCCGGCAAACAACGTCACACGGTGCTTCGGCACCAAGTCAAACACATCTTGTGGAGAGAACTTCGGTAAAATGACAATCGTCGCCCCTCGGAGGAGTGGTGCATTGACGATGACCGTCAAACAGAAAACATGGAACATCGGCAATGCCGCCAACGCCTTATCTTCTGGCGTGATGTCCAAATATTCCCCGATGGAGTGCGCATTCGAGAACAAGTTTCGATGGGTGAGGAGAGCTCCTTTCGGTTTTCCGGTCGTCCCACTCGTATAAAGGATGACGGCAACTTCATCCTCGTCCACTTCGATGAACGTCCCTTCTGTTTCAGCAAACGCTTCTGCGAATGGGATGAATTCAATCGTCCCCTCCCGCTTCAATGCCGGAACATCGGCATATGGAACGGAAATCACGAGTTTTAAGTGAGGCAACTTCGTGAGTGCCGCTTCCGCCTGTGCGACGAGCGGTGATAAGCCAACAATCCCCTTTACATCCCCATCAAGCAGAATGTAGGCCATTTCATCAGGCGTGTATGTAGGGTTGATCGGAATGACGACCCCTCCACGTGACAACACAGCAAAATATGCAATCAGGAACGCAGGACTGTTTCCGAGAACGAGGGCGACGTGATCGCCTTGTCCAATTCCTTTTTGCTCAAGTGTCGACGCCATCGCCTTGACTTGCCCATAAAACTGTCCGTAACTCACCGTGTCTTCCCCAAACACATACGCTGCTTTCTGCGGGTGAGCAATCACTACTTCTTGTAGTGACTTGACTAAGTTTGCCATGGTAATCCCCCTTTAAATGAATGATGATTCACTTTTGAGCCATAAAAAAGAGCACGTTGTCCGCGCTCTTTTCAATTACTTCTATTGTACATGAAATGTTTCAATAAGAAAACGCTTCCAAAAAGTTCGCCTGCAAGTGGAACAATCCGGCTCGACTTTTCACGTGTACGAGCGCTTGAAGGGATTCATCATCCATGAGCAAATCATCAATCAGTTTATGATAGCCTTGTTTTTTTGATTCATTCGTAGCCGTAATGAATAATATCGCTTTCGCTTGAATCGTCTCTCCCGTGATGGTTTTTACTTTACACGTGTTCAGCAGATGAAGAAGGGAAATACCGTCTCGTTTCGCTATGGAGATAGGAACATCAATGACCGCAACCGGCACAGCGACATCACTCACCCCAGAAGGAATGACCGTTTCTTGATCGAGAACGACTCGCGTAAATGAAGAACTGACCATGCCTTTTCGTTCTAATTCAAGACCTACCGCCATAATCGCACGTTCAAACGTCGATTGTTCCGTCACCCACATCCGACTCGGGTCCATCCATTCACTGAGCCTTCGATACATTGTGATTCCTCCTATTTTGATCAGCCTCTACGAAAGCGCTTGCACAAATTATGATACGCCTTCTCCCATCCAGGTGCAATCCGTACGTTCAACGTTCACGAAACTGCCAAAAAAAAAGGCGACCTCCGTAGAGACCGCCATGACTAATTTAACTAATCAAATCAACTAATTCCTCGAGCTCAACATTTCCGAAGTAATGTTTCAAATCGAGTTGCATCAATTGCTCACGGATGGCCGCACGTTCGAAACGCGTCCCAACGAGCGCTTGCTCGACATCTTGGATGTCACCGACACCGAAGAAGTCACCGTAAATCTTCGCTTCTGTGATTGTCCCTTTGTTGACGTTCAAGCGGACATCGATTGTTCCGATTGGGAAACGACGTTTCGACTCGACGTCGAACTTCGGCGACTTCCCAAAGTTCCAGTCCCAGTTCGCATAGCGTTCTTTCGAGATATCATGGACGATTTCCCAATCCTCGTCACGAAGCACATAGCGTTCCGGTTGTTCTCCATCATAAATCGAATGGAGAAGCGCTTCGACGAAATGTTCCATCTCCATCTCACGCTCTAAAAATTCAGTGATGTTCGCTACACGGCTACGAACGGACTTGATTCCTTTTGAACGCATTTTCTCTTCCGAGACGTTAAGTGAGTTCACGACCTCTTCAATGTTCGAGTTGAACATGAGCGTCCCGTGGCTGAACATGCGTCCACGCGTCGTGAATTGTGCGTTCCCGCTGATTTTGCGTTCTCCGACCTGAATGTCGTTACGACCTGTCAGCTCTGCCTCGACACCAAGGTTACGAAGCGCATCCACGATCGGTTGTGTGAACTTCTTATAGTTGTTGAACGAGTTACCATCATCTTTTGTGATGAAGCTGAAGTTCAAGTTCCCTTCATCATGATAAACAGCACCCCCACCAGAGAGACGTCGAACGACATCGATGCCATTCTCTTCGATGTACTTCAAGTTGACTTCTTCTGATGTGTTTTGGTTCTTCCCGATGATGATGGACGGACCGTTGATATAGAACAAGAAGTAATCTTCATGGTCTACGTTCAAATGTTTAAGGATATACTCTTCAACCGCCAAGTTGAGCTTCGGGTCGCGGATATCCGGATTAAAAATAAATTTCACAGTTTATTTCCTCCTAGTCGGATGTTCGTTACTCGTATTATACGAAACGAGACGAGCCCTCGACAAATCTTTTACTTCCACTCACCTGTCATCACGCGCTTCAATGCGTTCGCCACACCATACTCATCATGGCGTTCGGTGACATGGTCGCTGATGGCAATCAAGTCTTCATGGCTATTGCCCATCGCAATCCCTTTACCGGCCACTTTGAACATCGGAACATCGTTCAAGTTATCCCCGATCACGACGACCTCAGATAAATCGATGCCATAATGTTCGGCAAGTTTTGTCACACCATTCCCTTTATCTGCACCGTGTGCCATCACTTCGATGTTATCATTGCCTGAAGACGTGACATACACCCCTTCGACTTGGTCTTCGATTTCTTTCCAAAGTCCGTTCATTTTCTCAAGGTGGCTCGAGAAAGCGATGAACTTGTAGACACGTCCCGCTTCTTCTCGGATAAAGTTCTCAATGTCATCAACAATTTTGACGTCTTCGTTGACGTAGTAGCGATTCTTAAAGAATTCGTACATCTCGAGCGAGCGGTCGTCACCATTCGCTTTCAAGTTTTTCATCGATGCTTCAATCAAATCGCCACGGCTCGCCACGAGTCCCGCTTCTGTGTACATTTCGTAAAAAACGTCCGCATACTTGTCATCTTGATGAAGGACATCGATGACTTGAAGTGCCTCTTCAATCGTCAAATCGATTTCATGAAGGATTTCTCCCGACGTGTCGAGCACACGTCCCCCATTCGACGAGACGATCGGGCAAGAAAGTCCGACCTCGTCTAAAATCTGTTTCGCATTCACATAGTTGCGCCCCGTCGCAATCGCAAAGCGAATCCCTGCTGCCTCTGCTTCACGAACAATCTCCGCTGTCTCATCCGCGATTTTGGTGTGGTTGTGCAAAATCGTACCGTCCATGTCTGATACAAAAAGTTTATACGTTGCCATCTTCCATCACTCCTTTTTCTCTTTCGCTTTTAACTATAACAAAAAGAGAGGGCTTCGGAACAATCCGAACCCTCCCTTCATCAAATCTCAATTTTTTTCACGCAAAGCCTTCACTTGTTCCCGTACACTCTTCACACAGTCAGGCATCCCGATTCCGTCATAGGCGATTCCTGCGAGAATGACGCCTGGGTATACCCGGCTCATCTCGGCCCGAAGTGCTTTTACGCGGTCCGCATGAAAGACTGCATAAGGAGGCAACCCATCACGGAGTCTACTGACGACGGTTTGAATCGGCTCACGATGGATACGCATCAGGCCTTGAAGATCGTGTAATGCCGTCTCGATGATTTCTTTGTCAGATGCTTCAACGATATCATCTGCCCCGGGGCGCCCTAAAAAGACACGAAGAACGTGATATCCTTCAGGCACCGCATGCGGCCATTTTTGGTCGATGAACGTACACGCAGTAATGGTCACATCTGCTTCTTGACTCGTCACGAACCCTGTCCCGACAAAAGGAAGCTCAATATCTTCTTTTTTGAAGACAAGTGAGCACGTCGCCGTCGCATGCGGCTTCATATCCGCTAAGAAGTCACTATCGACTTTCGGGAGGAACTGACGTATGAGACGCGGTGGGACCGTCAAAACCAAATGGTCTGTATCGATGTCTCCGCGATTCGTGAAGAGGCGGTACCCGTCCTCACGCTCGGATACTTGTTCAACGGAACAGTTTAATACGATTTCAGTTCGGTCCAACCGTTCTGCCAAGCGGTCCGTCAGTGATTTGAGTCCACGTTTCAACGAGGCGAACTGACCAACCTTCTTCGCCCCAACTTCCGCGACTCGTTGTTCAGGACGTAAGTGTCGCATCCCTTCATACAAGTTCCCGTATTTCTTTTCTCCCTCGATGAACTGTGGGAATGTCGACATCGCACTCATTTGATCGATGTCTCCGGCATAGATACCAGAGAGTAACGGTTCAATCAATCGGTCGACAATCGGATCTCCGACACGCTCACGAAGGTACAGACCGAGTGAAACGTCCGAATCAGGTGCTTTTACATTCGGTGGTGACAGCAACATCTGTTTCAAGTCCTCGTGCTCTTCTTCCGAAAGCAACGTCGTCTCACGAAACGCATTGACGTCGAGCGGGATCCCCATCACCGTCTGCTTCGGAATCGGATGGAGCCCGTCATGATGAAGGACGTACGCCTGACCGACTCCATTGCGGACAAGTTCATCGCCTAAACCGACGTCTTCAATCAATTCCGTCATCGCAGTCTTTCGAAAGACATACGAGTCCGGACCACGTTCCACCGCAAACTCGCCCGTCTCATACGTATCAATCTTTCCTCCGAGGCGATCGGTCGCCTCGAGCAACGTGATGGTCACGTCTTCCGGCAAATAACGCTCCGCATAAAAAGCGGCGGTGAGACCTGTGATCCCACCACCGACAATCGTGAATTTACGCATGATGCACAATCACGCTTTCCATTCGATCCGCGATGGCTTCGATGAAGCTTCGCTCTGCATTTGGCATAGCTGGACGTGCGTAGTGAACACCGAGGCGGTCACAGACAACTTTACACTCGACGTCGTTATCGAACAATACTTCGAGATGGTCTGCAACAAAGCCAACCGGCGTATAGACGAACGCCTCGTAGCCATGCTTTTCATAAAGTTCAGCCGTCAAATCTTGAACATCCGGTCCGATCCATGGGTCCGGCGTGTTTCCTTCTGACTGCCAACCAATCTCATAATGCGGGACGCCTGTTTCAATGGCAATTTTATCAGCTGTTTCTTTCAACTGATCCGGATACGGGTCGCCACCAGCCAAGATTTTCTCAGGAAGACTATGCGCTGAAACGATGAGACATGTCTTTTCAGCCGGTACAGGCAATGACGCATACGTATCGTTAATCGCATTCGCCCACCATTTGATAAACTTCGGCTCATCATACCACGACTCTACCGAACGAATGTCGATGCCATACTTCGCGGCCTCTTCATGGGCACGTCCGTTGTATGATTTGACGCTGTATGATGAGTAATGAGGTGCTAAGACAACCGATACCGCCTCTTTGATGCCGTCGTTCGCCATTTGCGCGACCGCATCTTCTACGAACGGTTCGATATGTTTTAGTCCGATATACAGTTTGAACTCGATTTCACCCACATGACGCTCGTTCAAGATGTCACGAAGCGTCTCTGCTTGATCGATTGTGATTTTCGCGAGTGGAGATACGCCACCAATCGCCTCGTAGCGTTCCGTTAAATCTTGAAGTGCTTCCGGTGACGGTTTGCGTCCGTAGCGAATGTGCGTGTAATACCGCTCGATATCTTCCGGTTTGTACGGTGTGCCGTACGCCATGACAAGTAGTCCGACTGTTTTCATGATTCGTTGCCTCCCATTTTTTCGCGTGAGTAGTCGTGAATGAATGCCGTCAATTTGACGAGTACGGCCGGGTCGACTTCAGGGAACACCCCATGTCCCAAGTTGAAGACGTAACCTGGCTGTTTCATTCCTTCATCTAAAATTTCCTTTACCTTCTCTTCGATGACCGGCCATGGAGCTAACAAGAACGACGGGTCTAAGTTTCCTTGAACCGCCTTTGTGATGCCACGGTCCCGTGCTTCCTGTACTGACAGACGCCAGTCAAGTCCGACCACATCAAGGGGAAGGTCGTGCCATTCCTCGATTTGATGACTCGCTCCGACACCGTGCATGATGAGCGGAATGTCGAGTGAACGTAGTTCTTTAAAAATACGCTCCGTCGTCGGTTTGATGTAACGTGCATAATCTTTGCGGCTGAGCGTCCCGACCCACGAATCAAACAATTGGAACGCTTGAATGCCGGCATCCGCTTGCGCCTTCGCATACGTGATGACCATGTCGCCGAGTTTTTCCATCAATGCATTCCATACATCCGGTTCTGCATACATAAGTGCTTTCGTACGATGGTAGTTCCGCGACGGTCCCCCTTCGATCATATAGCTCGCCAATGTGAACGGCGCGCCTGAAAAGCCGATAAGCGGAACTTCTAGTCGTTCCCGTAGTAGACGGATTGTGTCGAAGACGTATGAGATATCTTCCGGGTTTAACGGTTTTAAGCGTTCCACATCTTCCATCGTTCGATACGGGTTATCGATGACCGGTCCAATCCCGCTCTTGATCTCGACATCGACTCCCATCGACGGAAGTGGCGTCATAATGTCTTTATATAGAATGGCCGCGTCGACTCCGAGTTGTTTCACCGGAAGTTCCGTCACATATGCACAAAGTTCAGGATCATGCGTGATCTCGAATAGTGACCTCGTCTTTTTAATCTCTCGATATTCCGGTTGGTAGCGTCCGGCTTGGCGCATATACCATACAGGTACATAATCTGTCGCCTCTCCTTTAAACGCTTTTAAAATAGTATCGTTCATACGTCGCGTCATTCCCCTCTAAATTTCTCCTACACTCTTTATTCTCGTGTTTGTGAACTCAAAAACATTATACAGAAATTAATTAGAATTATGCTAATGTGAAGCATTTTCATTGTGTTTTCTTTGTGTCATTTTTTTGTCGGAAATGTTCGGAAGGCAGAATTCAATTGACCTCGAATCAAATCATCACGCTGTTTTGTCGACAATCGTCGTTCTCGTTCCTTAATATCTTGAATTCGCCATCCATCCTCTAGTTTAGTCGCCACTTCGACCAAACGTTCCACGTCATGGAAAGAATATTTACGTGAACCACCTTTTGTCCGTTCCGGAAAGACGAGACCTTTTGCTTCATAATACCGGACTTGACGCTCCGAAAGTCCCGTCAATTCAGTCACAATGCCAATCCCGATCACTTTCTTCGATTTATAGTCCATTCAGCCTCGCCTCCTTAATAAAAAAACTATGTCAGATTATCTGACAAAATGCAATCCAGCATGAATTTTTCGTTTTACACTGAAGTCAACTTTTGGAAAGCACCTAAGAAAAAGGAGGGCATGAACATGGAAGACATTCTCTATTATATGGACACGCTGTATGTACTCATCGCTGCATTGCTCGTATTGACGATGCAATTAGGTTTCGGATTACTCGAGACAGGGACGCTTCGGGCGAAGAACGCCGGTCACGTCGCGGTCAAACAAATTATCAGCCTCTCTGTGGCGGCACTTGCTTTTTGGGCGGTCGGGTTCGGTCTCTCGTTCGGTGACGGGACGACTTGGTTTGGGACAGAAGGATTCTTCTTAAGCGGATCATTCACAAGTCTCGACTGGGCGAACGTCTCCATCGACATTAAATTCTTATTCCAGTTATCATTCGTTGCAGTTTCCCTTGCCATCGCGTGGGGTGGATTTGCGGAACGGGCTAAGCTTTCTGCCTACGTTCTGTTCGGTATCTTCTTCGTTGCCATCCTCTACCCAATCGTCGCTCGCTCAGTATGGGCTGGCGGGATGCTTGGATCGATGGGGATGCAAGACTTCGCCGGATCAGCGGTCGTTCACCTTCAAGGTGGGATGGCAGCGCTCATGGCAACAATCATCTTGAAACCACGTCGGAAGACGGAATCACTCGCTGGTCATAACCACGTGTTGACGGTCGTTGGTGGTCTCGTACTCTGGCTTTGCTGGTTCGGATTCAACGCCGGTTCGACGATGTCGGTCGCTGACGGTTTCTTCGGTTACGTGGCGCTGACAACAATGCTCGCCACAGCAGCCGGTGCGCTCGGCGCCCTTGCAATCGTCATGCTCCATCGGAAGACGGCAGATATCCCGACAATCGTGAACGGAGTACTCGGAGCACTCGTTGCCATCACGGCAGCATGCGCGTTCGTCGAACCGTGGGCAGCTGTCGTCATCGGTGCACTCGCATCTGTTGCAACATACGGAACGAGCATCTTGATGGCGAAGTATGTGGATGACCCGCTCTGCGCCTTCTCCGTACACGGAGTCGCTGGGATCATCGGAACACTCGCACTCGGTTTCTTCGCATCTCCTCGACTCGTTGAGATCACAGGGATCGGTTCTGCTGGACTCTTCTACGGTGGCGGATTGACACAGCTCGGTGTGCAGACACTCGGTGTATTGATCGCGATGGTCATCGCCGGTGGTGGAAGTTATGCCTTCTTGAAACTTCTCGACGTCACAATCGGACTCCGTGTCACAGAAGAACAAGAAGATGTCGGCCTCGACATCGCAGAACATGGTGTATCAGCATACGGTGAAGTCGAAGAAACAACTGAGAAACCAGGACGCCTCCCGAAGATTCTCGGTTCGAGCGTATCCGTCATGTCACCTAAAAAATAATCTAATCACATGAGAAGGACATCCCGCACAGGATGTCCTTCTTTTTATTTTAATCGACTTAAGTAATAGCGTGTGACCAAGATAGACAAGACCAACCCGACCGCCGCATCCCATGTGGCACCGAAAGCGACAGATGCAATCACTAGAGCGATGGACTGGATGACGAGCAATCGCATCGCCCACCACGAATACCCTGCGATTCGCTCATCGCGTGTGATCGGGAGCCAGGAAACGATGGAAATTGCCTCTAACCGTTTAAATAACGGAACGAGCTGTAACGCGGTCAAGCCTACAAAGAGTGGCGTGACCAATCCGACGTACCATCCCCCCGACATCCACATGACAATGAGCGCCACTACGGTCAAGCGAAGAATCAAATCAAGTGAGTCGTTCGAACGGAGAATACGAAGTCCGTACACGTAACGCGATGCATCCACGCGCCGTAGGACCCGATTTTCTAGAAGCCGCGTCAACACGCGGCGCTCTCGAACCTCTTCTTTCAAGGTCGGCAAATCGACGAACCAGCTGATGACTCGTTCAAACTGAGCCCGACTCTTCTCCTCAAGCACCAACCAGTGTAAGAGCGGGATGCGCTCGTTTCGTTTCACATGTAAGAAAACGAACGGCATGAACGCGGGCACCCATGCCCACGCTGTCCAATCCATTAAAAGACAAGCGCCGCTCACGAGCGCAAACGGTAGGATTGTCCATTCACGTACGCCTTCCACTTTTGCCAAACGACCTGCAGCTGACAACATGACCATCGTCACGACGACGGATAACACTTCGATACTCGTATAACTCTCTGTCCGTACGAGGAGCGGTAGTAAAACGAGAAGGACGAGCAATCCACGCAGTGCAGCAAACACGAGATTAAATAAACGTACCCCCACCATATAAGAACGAATATCCCCTAACTCCGGAAGCAAAAATACTTGATCCGCCTCCTGGACGAATGTTCGCGGGCGATGACCGAGCGGCATGATTAAATGGACCGCCGCAGCAATCCACGTCCCGGGGAATGTCCCATCGATTCGTTCTAAGAAGCTATTGTAGACGAACGCCCCGTAAATCAAGGTGAAATAGAGCGTGAACAGCAGTCCCCCGTTCGCAACGTAGCGGCTGTACTTGACGACCTCTTCCATCCAGGTTCCGAGCCTTGCTGTAAATCGATTCATGACGACCGTTCCTCCGAAGCGATTGCTTCTACATATATATCATCAAGTGTCGCATCAGGCGACAATCGATACACGTTGCGCAACTCGGCCGCTGTTCCGCTCGCGATGACGACTCCTTGATGAAGGAAGACGAATCGGTCGCAGTGCCGCTCCGCCGTCTCAAGGATATGGGTGGACATTAAAATCGCGCAATCTTGTTTATATTCATCAAACAACTGAAGCAATTGACGAATCGCTAGTGGGTCGAGACCGACAAATGGTTCATCAACAATCAAGAGCGGCGTTTTCGTCACGAGCGCACACAAGATCATCGCTTTTTGACGCATCCCTTTCGAAAAGACGGAAGGGAACCAGGCGAGTTGCTTTTCCATCCGCATTTCTTTCGCCAAACGTTTCGTGCGCGCAGCCAACTCGTCTGGATTCACATCGTACGCCTTCCCCATCAATTCAATATGTTCTTGCAACGTTAACGTTTCATACAAAATCGGTGTCTCCGGTATGTAACTCACTTTCTTACGATAATTCTTTTCGGAAGAATCTAATGTCTCGCCATCAATTTCGATTTTTCCGGAGAGGGGTGACAATAACCCCAAAATGTGTTTGATTGTCGTCGACTTTCCAGCTCCGTTTAGCCCTATCAACCCGACGAGTTCCCCTTTTTTTACTTCAAACGAAATGTCATGCAAAACTTGTTTACCGAGATATCCGCCGTTCAATCGATCGACGTGCAGCATGAAAACCACACCTTTCATTTTCAACTTTTTTTCGTGGTATATGTTTTAAATGTTGTCACATGGGAATAATCTGAACTGTAAGGCATTTTAAAATAAACATCAATACTTCCATTGTTCCACAAAATCGTTGTAAAGAACAATGGGCAAAAAGAGGAAGGAGAAATGAATGATGGGGTTTATTCTTTATTTGATTATCGGGGGTATCATCGGTTGGTTAGCAGGATTAATTTTAGGTAAGGACGTACCAGGTGGAATCATTGGTAACATCATTGCGGGGATTATCGGTGCATGGTTGGGTGGACTTATCTTTGGTAACTTCGGACCAATCGTTGCGGATATCGCGATTATCCCGGCTCTTATCGGTGCGATTATCCTAATCTTGATTGTATCGTTCGTTATGAAATCAATGCGTAAAAAATAAGATTATGTATCGGAGGGGCTTCCATTATGGAATGTCCCTCTTTTTTCATTGGATCAGTAAATACATTGCGTCGTTCTTTTCGATAAACTGTTTCTCGGTCTCAAGACCAAAGAACGTAAAGAATGATTCGAAGAACGATTGACCGTAATCCCACTCTGTTCCGAGTGGGTGTTCCGACTTCGCTTTCGGTTCACCGAGGAGGGCAATCAAATCATCCGGTCGTTTATCGAGGTCGACCCGAATCGATTCCACTTCCTCATCTTTAAACGTGACAGCCAATCGCTCATAGTCCCATTTTCCTTCACGCTTTCCAGCCGGTTCACCAAGCGTTTCTTGAACTTGCTGACTCGACTGCCCAATTAAAGAATCGACCGTTTCGAGTGAGTGACCCGTTTGCGCCTCCACTTCAATTTCAATCAACTCAGCCCTCTTCAAATCAAATTGTCCGGCAATGGCTTCGTTCGATTCAGGCATAAGGGCATACTCAATGGATTTAGAAGATATCAATTGAATCGTTTCGGTTTCCGTGACCGTCTCTCCATTTGTCACCGCTACCGCTTTGACATCATATTGTCCCGGCATCTGTTCAAACGATAACGTATCATCGGCTTCATCAATCCGTCCTACCTGTTGTCCATCAATCCAAATATTCGTCAATGGTACATCCGAGGTCACATCAATCCGTTGTGGGAGTAGTTCAATTCGATAGTCAGAAAAGCCATACCGTCCTTCCCCCGTGTCGATCAAACGAAATAATCCGTCCGCCTCCATACCCGACGTTCGGTTGGCTCGGTCTTTCGCAACTTCTGCGATAGCCTCTCCTCGAATGGACTTTTCATCGTTCAACCACCCCATGAATCGTAGAGCCTCCGCTCTCGATAAAGGTTCTCCAAGATATTCGACTTTCTCCTCAAAAAAGGTACGGTCTTCTTCTAATAAGGCCTCTTTGAATGCGACGTGAATTTTATCTTGTTCTGCCGCCGGCTTGTATGCATATATATAGAAAACAATGGCTCCAACTAGAATCGTGAAACTAGAGATCAAAAGAAAGACTTTCGGAATCCGCTCTTTTTTTCTACTTCTCGTATAGGGCATGTGCTCACCTCCTTTGCGCTCACTTATCTTCATTATAGAAGGAATCCATCTCGCTTCCTATCGTTCTTGCGCCCGAACTTCCGTGTTATGATGGAACAGAAACGACATTTAAGAATGGAGGAATGAAGATGCATACAGATCCGACCTGTATCTTTTGTAAAATTGCAAAACAAGAAATCCCATCCTATCGGGTATATGAAGACGAAGCGGTCGTCGCTTTCCTCGACCTTTCTCAAGTGACGAAAGGACACACGCTCGTCATCCCAAAACATCATGCGAAAAACGTATATGAATTGCCGGAAGACGTGGCGGCAGATGTCTTTAAACGCGTCCCGACCATCGCCAAAGCGATTCAACGTGAAACGGGTGCCATCGGAATGAACGTCTTATCGAATGCCGAAGAAGTTGCCGGACAAACGGTGTACCACTTCCATATCCATTTGATTCCGCGCTTTGGACACGAGGATGGATTTGGTGCGAAGTGGATCACGCAAAACGACGCCTTCACGTCGGAAGAACTCACTACCCTTGCATCGAACATTCATGCCCACGTATAAACAGACAGAGACCCGTCGACGACGGGTCTCATTTATGATTGATTGATTGAATCACGGTGTCGTTTTCGTTCCTCTTCCAATTGCGCACGCTCGACCTGAAGCTTAATTGCCACTTCGTATAGCTGTTGACGCGTCTTGACAGATGTCGCTTGTTCAAATTCTTTTCGTAATTTCGTTAGACGGGCATCTATTTCAAGCATCCGCTTTTCTCGCATCGATTCTTCACGTGCCTGTTCCGTTTGCTTCGACGCCTCGTATCCCGCCTCTAGTGTATTTATAATGGATTCGGCCCAAGTGTCATCTCCCAGTCGTTTCGCAGCGAGATACAGGTCAAGCATGTCATCTACCCAACGCTTCGCTTTCTCCACTGAGGATCACCTTCCTTTACCTGTATTTTAAAATAAAATGATTTTTCGGTCAAAAATGAATGTTCTGAAAAATTTTATTTGCGATATAGGTTTTTAATCACTCTTTTTTGGTAAAATAATATGAAAAGAATGTAATTCTGATTATCCGAGCTTGAGGAGGGGAATGAATTGTCGAGTCGCCAACGTCGAGATTGGATTGTTTTCGGCTTTGTTTTAGCATTTTTAGGAGTCGCCACGGTGAAGAAACTGGCGCGAGGAACTGCAAATGATGCCGCTGCTCAACAACATCGAGCATCCACAATCACTACGCTAAAAGAACAATTTGGGAATGTGGCGAAACATGCATCGCAGGTTGCCGCCGCAGGAAAACTGCAAGGAAAAGAATTGACTGACCAAGTGAAAGCCGAAGTCGAACGCTATCAACAAGACATTCAGCCTTCAGTCGAGCGCATCCAAGGGAACCTTCAGGAACTCTCGAACGTACAGTCTGCTATGACTGACAAAACCGTCAATCAAACACAGTGAGTGTTTGAGGTCATCGTCCGTCGATTACATTTGACTTTTTATCCGGAAAGGATGGATCGAGATGGAACACGAAAAAGAATTCACTGGCCCTGAGGCCATGCTCTATAGCCACAAAATCATTCAATTGAGTAAAGCTTTGTGGAAAACCGTCGAAAAAGACTGGCAAAACTGGATCAAACCGTTCGACTTAAATATCAATGAACACCATATCTTATGGATTGCCCACGCTTTAGGCGGTGCATCGATTTCAGAAATTGCGAAATATGGCGTCATGCACGTCTCGACTGCTTTCAACTTCTCGAAGAAGTTAGAAGATCGTGGATTACTTACGTTTTCTAAAAAAGAGACGGACAAACGAAACACGTACGTTCAATTGACACCTGAAGGCGAATCGTTATTACTCGAAACGATTCACGCCTTCGACCCAGAAGGGAACGGCGTATTCCGCGCTTCCCTTCCGCTCCAAGAACTGTATGGAAAGTTCCCTGACTTAACAGATATGACGGCTATCGTGCGTCGCTTGTACGGGGATAACTTTATGGATATCTTTGCGGAAACGTCAAAAATGATCACAGAAGAGGCAGGCAGACGCCCTGATGAGGATGAACTCAGTCAAGAAGCCTGACCTGCCGATAAAGTGGTTCTGTGACGTCTAACTCGATTCCTTGTCGGACACATGCCTCAAGAATCGTTTTGACGTCAAGTCTCACATCTAACATACCTGCAAAATGGACGAGCAATGGTTCTATGGACGTGTATCCGTAGCGCAATTGCTCGTTTTGCTGCGCCCGAATCTCCTCAAGCAATTGATAAAATGACTCGACTTCTTGTTTCGTCAAATTCGCTCGAATCACCTCATATTCGAACGGACGGTCTGTCCAATCGACAATCTCGAGTAAGATCTTCATCTGATAGGCTAAATGCTCGACCTTCTCCTCTAGTGACACTTCCCTCACCCCATCATTTCACATTCTATTTCATCATTATACGACAGGATTGTGTGCTATGATACTGTACAGACAAGAGAACAGCTGTCATGATTAGGAAAATGTGATATAGTCGGACTTAGAAACTTTAAAGAATTATTAGGGGTGGAATACATGTCAAACGGAATGACGAACGAACCAAAAAAGCAAGATAAAAAATTCTCAACTGGCGCAATCGTCGGTGCATCTGCAATCGCACTCATTATCGGTGCTGGCGGTACGTATGCGGCAACGAACGCAGGCGGCGGAGAGTCAGATAATTCAGCAGTCGTCACATACAAAGGCGGCGAAATCACACGCGGTGAAATCGCGGATATGAGCTATGACCGCATGGTACCACAACTCGCATTCCAAGAGACGATGAATGCACTTCTTGAAAAAGAATACGGTGACCAAGTCGACCAAGAAAAAGTAGATGAAGAGTTCAGCAAGACAGAAGAACAGTTCAACTCAGAAGAAGAGTTCGAACAAGCGATTCAACAAGCCGGCATGAGCGGTACGGAAGAGTTTAAAGAAGCGCTTCGCGGACAGATGCTCGTTGACGCTGCGAAATCGAAACTTGTCGATGTGACCGATGAAGAAATCGAAGCACAGTTCGCAAAAGAGAACGTGGAAGTGGAAGCTAGCCACATCCTCGTTGAAACAGAAGAAGAGGCACAAGACATCATTAAAGAGTTGAATGACGGTGCAGACTTCGCTGAACTTGCGAAAGAAAAATCAACGGATACTGGTTCAGGAGAACAAGGTGGAGAACTCGGTTTCTTCTCTGCTGGTAAGATGGTACCTGAATTCGAAGAGTACGCATTCAAAGAAGATGTCGTTGGTAAAATCTCTGAACCGGTTCAATCTCAGTTCGGTTTCCATGTCATCAAAGTGACAGACCGTAAAGAGAAAGACTTGAAACTCGAAGACGAGAAAGATCGTATTCGTGAAGAATTGGCAGCTGAAAAATCAGCTTCTGTCGATGCGAACAAAATTTACGCTGAGTTGATTGAAAAATACAACGTTGACGTAAAAGATGCAAAAGCAGAACAACAATTTGACGCTGTTAAAGAAGCGATTAAAAACGCAGACGAGTCTTCAGAAGAACCTGCAGCAGAATCAACTGAACAGTAATCACAAAGGGGCACTCCAGCAATGGAGTACCCCTTTTTCGTTGATCATCTATTATAGATTCGGGCGATAGAAGGCACGGTTATCGAGTGCCATGACACGCTCCGTGAATGTCCCCGGCTCGACCCCTTCATACGCTTTCTCAAACATGTTCATGCGCGCATCAATATTATCAATGAAGAATAACATCTCCGCTTCAGGTAATTGTGGCGCATTCGCAGATCCCCATTCCGGCTTCCCGTGATGGCTTAAGACGAGATGTTGCAACAATGTCGTCACTTCGCGGTCCGTTCCAAGTTCCCGTGACACAACTTCAAGTTCCGATGCCATAAGTGACAAATGACCGAGTAATTTTCCTTCGAGTGTGTATTCTGGCGTAATCGCATCAGACAATTCGATGACTTTCGCCAAATCATGCAAAATCACACCCGCAATCAAAAGATCACGATTCAAGGATGGATACAGTTCACACATCGTATCCGCGAGCTTCAACATCGACATCACATGAAATGCCAGTCCCGAATAGACCGCGTGATGATGTCGAACGGCAGCCGGATACGTGAAGTATGCCTCTTCATGACGATTGACGACTTCCTCGACAAGACGGCGAATCTCATCGTGTTGAAGTGACGTGATGAATCCACGAATCGTCGTCTCGAGCTCTGACTTCGGAATCGGAGCCGATCGGACGTACGGTGCGATGTCTATTTCCTGCTCGATGATTGAAATTTGTTTTAGTTTCAACTGGGTGCGCCCCCGATAGTCCATCACTTCCCCTGCCGCATGGACGATTTTTTTCGTCGCATACTTCTCGGTATCGGCACTATCCCATAATTTCGTTTCGATTTCACCACTCTCGTCGCAAAGGATTAATGTTAAATAAGGTTTCCCGTTCCCGGCAAGTCCCTTATACGATTGTTTGATCATGACATATTGGTCTAGCGTGTCGCCCACTTTGAGCTGACCGATTTTTGTCGTCAATGAAAGCACCTCTCTCTTGTTCAGTACCTTCATCTTAACGAAAGTTTGAGACAGATGCCAACATTCCTGACAATTTGGGAATACTATCAATATAGTGAATTGGAGGAATGGATGATGGAATGGGATTGGTATACACGACCGGAAGATTATATTCATGTTGATCAGCTATATGCTCAAGCCTATACGTATTGGCTTGAACAATTGACGACCTCAAATGTGACGAAGATTGTCGTCGAGAATGGATATATGTATGGTTCACTCACACTCGACTATGAACAGTTAGAACGGGAACCACAAAAAATTGGACATTACTTCATTGGACCTGATTTTTTATGGACAATCGGCTTTGATGATTTGCACCATGAGTCCGTTTTCGCCAAACAATGCGATTCTCCAATCGAGGCGTTTTATGAGTTGCTTGCCGAACGGATGAACAACTACTTTCACGGTATCGATGAGTTTGAAGAACGTTTGATGGCAGCTCAACGTGAAATGACGGGACAAGTTCCCGCTACGTTCATGAATGAGATTTTTGGTCTTCGCAGTGAGATTGAACGGTGGTCGGATACGGTCACTCCATATAAGGAGCTTGTCATGGCCGGACGAGAAGCTTTTTTAACGATCGATTTGCAGCAGTTAAAATCGTATCAACTTGCCGATTATCGAGTCAATCGATTGCTGACACTCATCAATCATTATCAAGAAGACGTGATTGCGATGACAGATCTCGCCTCCACCCTGTCGAACTTTCGAGGGAACGAAATCATGAAGGCACTAACCGTCTTCACCGCGCTGACGACTCCCGTCGTTGCATTCGGTGCGGTTTGGGGAATGAACTTTAAAAATATGCCTGAACTGGAATGGCCGCTCGGATATGGATTCGCCTGGCTCATGATTCTTCTCTTCACGCTCATCATCCAAGTGTGGCTGAAACGGAAGAATTGGATCGGGTCATTGCTACAGTTTCCGAATCAGACGACTTCAACGAAACATCGGTCAAAACAAAAAACTCAAAAAACGAACAAAAGTTCGGTATAATGAAAGAAAAGTGATTCACACAAGAAAGGTGATGTTATGGAACGACTCATCATTCATGTGGACATGGACGCATTTTATGCCTCTGTCGAACAGCGTGACCGTCCTAACTTACGAGGAAAGCCCGTCATCGTCGGAGGCCCTCCCCACAGCCGCGGGGTCGTCGCGACATGTTCCTATGAGGCGAGGAAATACGGCGTACACAGCGCGATGTCATCACGTCGCGCTTTTGCCTTGTGTCCCCATGCGACGTTTATCAAACCACGGTTTCATGCCTATCGACAAGTCAGCGCACAAGTGATGGAGATTTTTAAGTCGGTCACACCGCTCGTCGAACCACTCTCGCTCGATGAGGCTTACCTCGATGTGACGGAGAATTCGTTATTGAGTACATCCGGACCCTTTATCGCCCGGTATATATTAGGCGAGATTAAGCGTCGCACCGGTCTCACCGCATCTGCCGGAGTCGCACCGTCAAAATTTGTCGCGAAAATCGCTTCAGGATATGAGAAACCAAATGGACTCACGGTCGTTCCGCTTGATGAAGTGGCAACCTTTCTGGCTCCCCTCTCCATCGAAGCCATGCATGGAGTCGGAAAAGTGACCGCCCAAACGCTTTATAAAAGTGGTTATCGTACGATCGGTGACCTTCAACAAACTCGTCCTGAGCAACTGAAAGCCATCTTTGGACACGATCGTGGGCAACAACTATATGAACTGGCACACGGACGTGATACGCGTCCTGTCGTGGCCACGCGAGAGCGTAAGTCGATTGGGTCAGAAACGACGTTCGCATTTGATATCGATGACCCGGAAGAAGTGTTCGAACGGGTCATCCCAGAGATGGAGGACGTATTGCGTCAGCTCGATCGCCGAGACTTGAGCTGTCAAACGGTCACCATCAAAATAAAGACGAGCGAGTTTCAGGCTCGGAGTCATCAAATCAAATTAAACCACCCGACGCATGACCATGATGAGATTAGACGACTTGCCAGACGTCTTTTCGACGAGATGAACGTCATCGAGCCCGTCCGTTTGATCGGATTGACCGTATCCGATTTGATTCCCCGAACTGAATCGACACGACAGCTGACATTCGACGAACTGACAAAACCTTCTCTTGAAGAATGAATGACCATTCATTAAAATGAAGAAAAGGGGGTCGTGTGAATGGAAACATACACGGTGACAGGATTTGAAAATGATGGCACGCTCGTATTGAATGAAATGTTCGAAGCGAACGACGATCAGTCGGCCAAACAACAAGGACTCGACATGCTTCGTGCTGCTGGACATGAGCATAAAGGGGCGCGTATCGTACGACGGGGGCAACTCATCTACTTCGAGCGTTGCAAATTACCGGGTAAATTGAAAGGGACAGCATCTTAACAAAAGTAGACCAGGACAATGATTGTCTTGGTCTACTTTTTCATTCACCATATTTTTCATTCCACGCATCCTGCCATTCTTGAAGATCGGGGTGAATATCCTCAAGCGATTCTCCGCTCAAACTATATCCGTTCCCTAAACCTGATCCATCTGTCACGGGGAATGATGTCCCGCCGATGACCTTTCCATCCACGATCATTACCGAGACAGCAATCTGACCGGCGGGAGATTGCTCACCAATCGGATGATCTTTCACCGTAAAGTTTTCGTAGTAGATGGTCTTACCCACGTATTCATCCGGTGATACGGTTTGTAGTCCCCAAACGTTCCGTTCACGATCCTCTGCCAGTTCCTCTAAGGTTAAAGTACTCGTATGCTCTCCTTCAAAAGAAACGATCGAGTACTGTTGCTCCTCGAGATACGCTTCGGCCACCTTCCCGCTCTGCGTCATCTCAGGTTCTGGTTCCGTCCCCACTTCTTTCCCACATGCCACAAGAAAGAGACAGAAGAAAACCAATATCCATTTTTTCATCATCGCCCGCCCTTTCATTTGCTGATACGTCTATTTTCGATACTCGTCCCCAAACCTCCTATTCAAAATGGGAAGAGGATGAGAATCATCAAAATTCCTACGATTCCCGTGATGAGTTGTAACGGCACACCGACTTTGATAAAATCCATGAACCGATAGTTGCCGATACTAAAGACCATCGCATTTGTCGGAGATCCGAACGGGGTCATAAAAGCGAGTGATGCCGAGATGGCGACCGCAACGACGAATGGAACCGGACTGACAGTCATCGATTCGGCGAGTGCAATCGCTAAGGGGACAAACAAAATAGCGGTCGCTGTATTCGAGATGATTTGACTAAGGAGCATGGTCGAGACGAATAAGACGACGAGTACCCATATAGGACCAAAGTCGGCAAACGTCCTTTCAATCCATTCAACGACCCATCCCATGATTCCCGCCTTTTCAAGCGCCGTTCCTACCGGGATCATGGCCGCAATCAAGACGAGCGAGGACCATTGAATAGATTGATAGGCGACGTCCATCTGTCGGACGGCCCCACTCAACACCATCGCTAGCGCAGCCATCCATACGGCAACGGTCGGATCGACCCATTCGAATATGAACATGAGCAACAACATGAGCATGATGATGCCTGCTGCAAGCTGATGACGCCCCGATACGACTCGATTGGCTACCTCGGTCACCCGTTCATTTGATAACAGGTCATGTGTCTCTCTTTCCATCCGCTCTAAATCATCCCATGTCCCCTGTACCATCAACATGTCTCCTTGCTTCAACGGGGTGTCTGTCAATCGCACGTGTGCGATCTCTTCTTGTGGTCGGATGACTTTTAAGACATTGACATGAAATTGATTACGTAACTGACTCTCACCGATACGCTTCCCGATTAATCGACTCACCCCTGGGACCGTGAACAGGAGAACCCCTCCGGTTTGATCATCTACACGGGTGGCCTCAATCGGTTCAAATGGTATCTGTTCTTTTTCAGAAAAGTTCCGAACGTGCCGTTCCTCACCGCTGACAAGTAATTCCCCCGCACGTAGTACGGTGTCTGCATGAGCCGTCTCATGATGGTGCCGTCCATGAACTCGTTCCTTCAAGACTATAACCCCTTCATGAGACCATGAAAGGTCACGTAACTGTTTCCCAATTAACGGATGACTCTTTGCAATCGACATCACATAGACGTTTGGACGCAATGGCTCACTTATCTCCGTCTTCAACCACAGTTTCGCCCCTTCTTGATGGAGTAAGCGATTCCCGATTAGACGGAAATAGATCAATCCAATCACCATCACGACCAGACCAATTGGAAACAATGAAAAGAATCCGAGCGGTTCATCCACGAGGCCGCGGAGTGCTTCTGCCGCAACGAGATTGGGAGGTGTCCCAATCAGTGTCATCGTTCCACCGATGCTTGAAAAAAAGGCGAGTGGCATGAGATAAGAATCCATAGATTGTTGGATTTTTCGTGCCATTACCATCACAACAGGAATGAGCAAAGCGACGGTCCCCGTATTGGACATGACACTCGACAAGAGCGTCACCGTCAACATAAACAGATAGAATAAACGCGTCGCATTCCCTCCCGCGTATGGAACAAGCAAAGAAGCCAACCGTTCCGCCAGACCAGAATGAAACAATCCCGCTCCGACCACGAACAGTCCAGCAATCATCAAGACGACCGGATTGGAGAAACCAGCCATCGCCTCACCTGGGGTCAATTGTTGTGTGAGCACGAGGCAAACAAGTCCAATCAATGCCACTAAATCCGCCCGTAACCATCCTGCTATGAAAAAGAAAATCATCCCTAAAAGGATTATCACCGTGATCATGCTGATTCACCCTTTCGCTATTGTCACAATTTCATTATAACCCACTTTATGTAAGCGCTTACTTAAAGCGTGTGACAATCTCATCAACAAAAAAACGGATGGCTCTAAAGCCATCCGCACATCATTTGTTATTGAACTTCGTTTTCGTTCACCATCGGGGCATAAAGCTCCTCGAGTGGTTTCATGATGATTTTCGTCACTTCTGTAACGAGTTGGTGCATGCGTTGCTCTTCTTGCATGAGCTCCATGATCAATTCGTTCTGTTGAACGTTCATCATTTTCGTTTGCGCATCCATCATTTCCTGCTCAGAGATTTCCTCTCCTTGCATCTGCTTTTGTTGAAGCGTCATTTGGATGTTACGGAAGTCAGCGAACAACTGGTTCGCTTCCGCATCCGCATTGACACGATCGTATAAAGAAGAGAGTGTTGTGAACTCTTCAGAATCGCGAAGTGCTTTCTCCAATTGGTAAGCTTGGTCGTACAAGTTTGTTTGTGACATGTAACGTCCTCCTAAATGCTATTAGGGCATAGAGCCATCACAAGATGGCAATCAACCCTTGAATCAACCCAATCATACCACCTAACAGAGCACCAAGCCATGTTATTGCCCGAAACTCTCGTTTCGAAATCGATAAGACGATCTCTTCAAGGTACGACGTGTCGAGTGATTGGACCTGCTCTTGCACAATCTTATCAATCTTTAATCGGTCCATAATCGTCTCCATTTGGTTCGTGAAGCGCTCAATGACAAGCGTGACACCTTGTGGAACAAGTTCGTCGACAACGCGGGATTCGACGGACTGTGTATACGACGATATCGGACGATCCAATAATTGTCCGATTGGCAAACGAGATACGACTTGGTCTGTGATGCCATCGATGAGTCGTGCTTCAAGTCGATCATCGATCAGTGTATCGACCGTCTTCTCACTGAATCGCTCAAATTCACGCGTAATCATCGTCGTCATTCCGTCACGGGTCGATTGACCACGTAAGATGTTGACGATTTCTGGCCGAACCATCTCGACAAAGTTCATGTTTTGAATGAACCCTGCGATAAATCCGAGACGACGCTGGACGAACGAGTCAACCATGTGACGAAGTTGCGCCTCACCTTCAGGAGAATAGAAATATTCCTCTGATTTGACGAGAAGCGCCTCCACGATTTCAGGAATGACCACTCGTACACGGTCCATCCCTTCTTCTCCAAGTAACTCAAACAGCTTTCGTTCTTTCACTTCAGCCATGACGTTCGATAGCTCGTCACGTAGTTTGTCATCTGCTAGCGTGAGGAATCGTGCCTCTGCGTTCGGATAGAGGGGTTCCAATAGCTCGCGAACCGTCTTATCCGAGCGTAACATCGTCTGAACCTCTTGTTGCGCAAAGTGCGTAATATGCGTCGTCACTTGGTCATCTAGCAATCGCTTCCGCATACCCTCTGGTGTCAATAAATGTTTGACGACCGTCTTCCCTAAACTAGATGCCAGTTCATCTCGACGTTTCGGAATAAGTCCTGGTGTAAAAGGAATCCGGAATGAACCGATGTATTTCGGTTCGTGTGGTCGGAACAACATCTTGATGGCGAGAAAGTTGGTCACGCCCCCGATGGTCGCCCCGATCAATATCATGAGTAAAATCTTTAATAACCCGTCCAAACTGCAAGCCTCCGATCTGAAATATGATACATTGTTGTTGAGGTGATAGTATTGAATACGTTTGATCGTATTAAATCGATTTTTCCGACTGCTGTCCATCGGTCGGAAGATGCATCTGGTGACCTTGATTGGTTCGAGACGCAAGATGGTACCCTATTCGGACTCCCCGCGTTCGAACTGAGCGAACGCGAACAAAAGCTGTTGGCGCTGTGGGCGACGCCAATCCTTCAATCTGATCCCCATCAGCGAAAATGGCAAGCAACCCTTCAAGATGAGACGTTTCGTTTTGAGCAACCGTTTCGGCTCATCTCTCTTTCTCTCCAAGAAGCGGAAGAAGAAGCGTTCGAATCCTTCGTTAGTATCGTCCGTGACTTTATGCCGCATGCCGAGGTCATCTTGATGTCGACACGACATATCGAGCTGATTGAACAAAATCCATTCGTCGATCTTCAGGAGTTTGAGGACGTATTGCGCGCCATTGCGAGTGACTGTTTCATCGAGGCGCATGCGATCTATAGCGAACGTCCGCAAGGCTCGCTCGTCCATGTGTATCGTCAACATCAATTACTCATGCCATACGCACGTATGTCTACTAAAACTTACCCTGCTAGTCAATTATTATACCATTATTTACTACAACAGCAGGACTTAAAAGAGCGGATGTATATCACTGCCCCGTTAATGCAAATGCTCGATTTATCGACAATCGAATTATTAGAGGCGTTGTTTCGTCACTCGTTGAATGTCTCGCATACCGCCAAAGCACTGTTCATGCATCGAAACACGCTAAATTATCGGCTCGATCGTCTATTTGAGACGACGGGTTACGATGCTCGAACGTTCTATGACGCTAGCCTCCTTCAACTCATGGTCATGTTGCACAAATCCGATTAACGGTTTTTGTGCAACTTGTCCATATTCAATGCAAGCGGTTTCATCATATAATCGTTCTTGTAAGCGCTATTATATACACATAGATTCTTTAGGAGGCTAACGACATGGCAGAAATTCGTTTAGAACACATTGATAAAATTTACGATGGTGGCGTAAAAGCCGTCAGCGATTTCAACTTACACATCAAAGACCGTGAGTTCATCGTCTTCGTCGGACCGTCTGGTTGCGGAAAATCGACAACACTTCGTATGATCGCAGGACTTGAAGAGATTTCAAACGGAGACTTTATCATTGACGGGAAACGAATGAACGATGTCGCTCCTAAAGATCGTGATATCGCCATGGTCTTCCAAAACTACGCACTTTATCCGCACATGAGCGTCTACGACAACATGGCGTTCGGGTTGAAGCTCCGTAAGTTCCCAAAAGACGAGATCGATCGTCGCGTAAAAGACGCTGCCCGCATTCTCGGCTTGGAAGAATACCTCGAGCGTAAACCAAAAGCGCTCTCAGGTGGACAACGTCAGCGTGTTGCCATTGGTCGTGCGATTGTCCGTGACGCAAAAGTCTTCTTGATGGATGAGCCACTCTCAAACTTGGATGCGAAACTCCGTGTACAAATGCGTAAAGAGATCATCCAATTGCACAACCGCTTGGATACAACGACGATTTACGTTACCCATGACCAAACGGAAGCGATGACACTCGCTACACGGATCGTCATCTTGAAAGACGGAATCATTCAACAAGTCGGTTCGCCGAAAGAAGTATATGATCATCCAGATAACATCTTCGTCGCCGGCTTCATCGGTTCACCATCGATGAACTTCTTCCGCGGTACACTCGCAGAAGGCAAATTCATCACGAACGGTGAAGAAGTCAACGTACCAGAAGGAAAAATGAAGACGCTTCGTGATCGTGGCTATGTCGGAAAAGAGCTCGTCCTCGGAATTCGTCCGGAATCAATCCACGATGAGCCAATCTACATCGACTCACCAACGACACACACGTTCAAAGCGCACATCGATGTCGCTGAGCTCATGGGTTCTGAGTCTTACCTCTACGCTGAACTCGGTGGACAACAGTTCACAGCCCGCGTTGACGGTCGCTCGAACATCCACATGGGTGACGATGTTGAACTCGCACTCGATATGACAAAAGCACACTTCTTCGACGGAGAGACAGAACAAGTCATCCGTTAAGGTATACAAAAAACCTCGATTCGTCTGAATCGAGGTTTTTTCTTATCGAATCGCGTAACGCCGTTCGAGTTTGTGTTGACCGGCTTGGATCAAGGTCGATAAAATCCAGTAGATCGACGCCGAGAACAAGAGCAACGGCATGACTAAATACGTCGTGGCCGCAATTTGGTCAGACACGTACGTTAACTCCTGAACCGCGATGACCGAACCGAGTGACGTTGACTTGATGATGTCGATGACCGAGTTCGAGACAGGTGGGATGGCACGTGAGAGCGCCTGCGGGAAAATGATGTCTTTGAAGCGTTTCATTTTCGGAATACCGAGCGCGACACTCGCCTCCACTTGTCCTTTGTCGACCGAGTTGATGGCTGCTCGGAAAGCCTCTGAGATATAGGCAGCGAAGTGGAAGCCTAATCCAAAGATGAGCGCCTGCATCCCACTGAGTTGAACGAACCCGGTGAGCCCGACATACAAGATCAGCAACTGAAGTAAGAGCGGTGTTCCACGGAAGAACGAAATGTACGTCCGTGTGAACAACCGTACGATTTTAATCGGACTACTATGAAGTAAAGCGATGATCAGACCGAGCGCCAAGGCGAGAAGAATCGACAGGACACTGGCGATCAACGTGAGCTGGACGGCTTCAAGATAGACCGAGCGGTTATCTATGACGGTCGTGATCAGTTCATTCATTGACTGATATCCTCACCGAAGTACTTCT
Organism: Exiguobacterium sp. SRB7LM; assembly: GCF_015712685.1. Lineage (GTDB taxonomy): Bacteria > Bacillota > Bacilli > Exiguobacteriales > Exiguobacteriaceae > Exiguobacterium > Exiguobacterium profundum. Next base: position 2,165,188 of record NZ_VWVR01000006.1, read on the forward strand.
CACCGATTTCTTTCATCGTGCCGTCTTCTTTCATCTCTGCGAGCGCATCGTTCAACTTGTCTAGCACGTCGCTATCTTGACGTGTCATGAATCCAGCTTCACTTGTATTGAAGATGTCACCGACTGCTTTGACGTCATAGCCTGTTTTTTCGAGTTCCGTCAAGATGAAGAGACGGTCGTTGAGGGCCGCGTCCAAACGACCCACTTCGAGGTCTTGAAGGACTTGGTTCGCCCCTTTATAAAACTTGACTTCAGCGCCAGCTTCTTCAGCCATTTGCGCATAGACCGAACCTTGTGTCGATCCGACTACTTTTCCATCGAGGTCGTCAATGCCTTGGATTTCATTGTTGTCTGAACCGACGATGACTTGAGCTCCTGACACAGCGTACGGGTCAGAGAACGCATATTTCTCTTCGCGCTCAGGCGTGATGCTCATTTGGTTAGCAATCATATCGATACGCTCAGCATCGAGTGCTGGGACAAGTCCTTTGAAGTCCATTGCTTCGTATTCCACTTTGTAACCGGCACGTTCTGCCGCTTCGTTCAAGACGTCGATATCATATCCCATCAATTCACCTTTTTCTTTGTACGTGAATGGTGGGTATGTCGCCTCTGTTCCGACCGTGATGACCGCTTCGTCCGCTCCACTGTCTGTTTCGTTACCGCAAGCTGCAAGAAGCCCGACTGAAGCTCCGATTGCGAGTACGCTCGTTAATGTCTTTTTCATAATGATTCCGCCTTTCCTATAATCCTTATATGATTACACGGTTTTAAACAATATCCTCATCATACTGGCGCGATGTCTTCATGTCAAACAAAAAACATCACCCTATTTCTAGAGTGATGTTCCTCATCAATCAATCGCTTTCGCTTGTTTCATAACATCCGCTTCAATCGCTTCACGTTTTGCAGTCGTCTTCTCGGCACGATCCGCATGCACACTGAAATAAAACTTGATTTTCGGCTCGGTTCCAGATGGGCGAAGACAGAACCACGAACCGTCCGCAAAGACGAATTTCAAGACGTTTGATGATGGCAATTCAATCGTTTCCGATTTACCGGACTGTAAGTCGGTCGCCACTTGTTTCTTATAGTCTTCGAAACGAACGACTTCATATCCACCGACTTCTTTTGGCGGATTGGCACGGAACGCTTCCATCATCCGTCCGATTTGCTCGAGACCAGCTTTTCCTTTTAACGTCATCGACTGCAAGGACTCTTCGTAGAATCCATACTTCTCGTAAATCGACTGTAACGCATCATAAAGCGTCCGACCGTGCTGTTTATGATAAGCTGCCATCTCGGCTGCGAGTAAACAAGCCTGAACGGCATCTTTATCACGACAGAAGTCTCCAATCAAATAGCCGTAGCTTTCTTCATACCCAAAGAGGAATTCATATTCGCCTGATTCTTCATATTGTTTGATCTTCTCACCGATGAACTTGAATCCAGTCAACGTGTTTTCGAGATGTACGCCGTACGCTTTTGCAATCGCAGCACCGAGTTCAGACGTGACGATTGTCTTGGCGACAAATCCATTCGAAGGTAACGTACCTGTCTCACTCTTTTGCGACAGGATGTATTCCATTAATAGCGCACCCGTTTGGTTACCGGTCAAGACGAACCATTCCCCGTCCCGTCCGCGCACGGTTAAGCCAACACGGTCTGCATCCGGGTCCGTCGCCATGAGCAAATCAGCCTCGACCCGGTCCCCGTATTCCATCGCTAATTTAAATGCAGCCTTTTCTTCCGGGTTCGGATAACTGACCGTCGGGAACGCACCGTCTGGCTCTGCCTGCTCTTCTACGATGGTCACGTGCTCAAATCCATACGCCTTCAGCCCTTCCATGACCGGACGGCGTCCCGTCCCATGGAGTGGTGAATAGACAATCCGAAGCGGGCTGTCCTGTATGTCATGATGAATCCGAATCGACTGGAGCGCCTCCATATAGGCTTCATCGACTGATGAGTCAACTGTGAGGAGTAGCCCCGTTTGTCGGAGCGCCGCTTCATCTTCAATCTGAATTTTCAGCTCGTCTTCAATCGCATTGACGTACGTCACGAGTTCATCCGCTTCCGCTGGTGGAAGCTGTCCTCCGTCTGCCCCATATACCTTGAATCCGTTATATTCCGGTGGGTTGTGGCTCGCCGTGATCACGATGCCACCGAACGCATTTAAATGACGAACGGCAAACGACAGTTCAGGTGTGGCTCGCAAACTTGGGAACAAATACGTCTTGATTCCGTTTGACGCCAATGTCCGCGCCGCTTCTAATGCAAACTCAGGCGAAAAATGACGTGAGTCATGGGCGATGACGACGCCGTGACGTTTCGCCTCTTCCCCTGATGCTGAGATAAAATCAGCAAATCCTTGTGACGCTTTTCGAATCGTATAGACGTTCATCCGGTTCGCACCTGGTCCGATTTCTCCACGCATCCCGCCTGTTCCAAACTCGAGCGTCTTATAAAATGCATCTTCTAATGTGGTTTCATTTTTTGCGAGTTCTTCAAGTTCCGCACGTAAATGCGGCTCGAGCCCTTCGAATTGATTCCAACGGTCATACGTTTGTTGCCATGTCATGATTCATTCCCCTTTCACCCTCAAAAAATTCAATCGAAGTACTCGCCAATTGCTTCCATCTTGTATACGATGAGAGTAACGAAACCTCGAGGTGATATTAATGTTTCCAACAATGCGTGCCCAAGAATTAAAACAAATCGTGCATACGAACTCGATTCGTTTCATCGATTGCCGATATTCGCTAAACGACGCGTCCTATGGTAAATATGTCTACCGAAAGGGACATCTTCCGAACGCTGTCTTTCTCGATTTGATGGAAGACTTGTCCGGTCCGCTCGGCGAACACGGCGGACGGCATCCGCTCCCTTCGAAAGAAGCATGGACGGCAACACTTCGTCGCATCGGCTTGAAAAAAGAAGATTTGGTCATCATTTACGATGACGGCTTCCCATTCGCAGCCCGTGCATGGTGGCTCTTCAAATGGGCCGGTCACGAACGGGTCGTTGTGTTAGAAGGCGGTATCCAATCTGGCATCACTTATTGCGGTGAGACCACTACGGACGTTCCACACTATCCGACAAGCGACTATACGCCAGACTTCCAAGACCATATGATTGCGACACTCGATGAAGTGAAAGCTGCTGCGAGCGGCTCACTCTATGATTCACGAACTGAAGATCGCTTCAACGGGTCACATGAACCAATCGACTCAAAAGCAGGTCATATTCCGAACGCATTGCTCTGCTCCTATGCCGAGGCCATCACAGAACTCGGGACGTTAGAAGACTTCCACGACTTAAAAGAACTGTATAAAGATGTTCTTCCCGTTGAGAACCCCATCTTTTACTGTGGTAGCGGTGTGACCGCCTGCGTCAATATTTTGGCGCTTCACGCTCTCGGAAAAGATGATGTCCGACTCTATCCGGGATCCTATTCCGATTGGATCAGCTATCCAGAAAACGAGGTCCACCCCTAAGGGTGGATCCTTTTTATTTTACGCTCGTCGGTTTGATATTCCAGACCGCGTTTGCGTATTCCGTGATGGTACGGTCACTCGAGAAGATTCCTGACTTCGCCGTATTGACGATTGAGCTTTCAGCCCAACGTGATTGGTCACTGAACACCTCATCGACTCGTCGCTGTGCCCGCATATACGAGACAAAGTCTTTCAAGACGAGGAAGTCATCGTTATAGACGAGGAGAGAATCGAAGATGGATTGGAATTGATATTCGCCCACTTTATCGAACGTTCCGTTGACAAGACCATCGACCACATCTTTGATTTCCTGATGTGCGTGATACATCTCTGCCGCATGATAGCCTCCGAACTTCTTATAGTTCATGACTTCTTGCGGAGATAATCCAAAGATAAAGATGTGATCATCACCGACGGCGTCACGAATTTCGATATTGGCCCCGTCTAACGTTCCAATCGTCAAGGCTCCGTTCATCATGAATTTCATGTTTCCGGTACCGGATGCTTCATAGCTCGCAGTCGAGATTTGTTCGCTCAAGTCAGACCCTGGGAAAATCCGTTCGGCCATGGAGACACGATAGTTTTCAAGGAAGATGACTTTAATGAATTGACTCGCCCGCTTGTCCTTATTGATGAGCGTGGCAAGGGCATTGATATAGCGAATGATCTCTTTCGCATAGTAGTATCCCGGTGCCGCCTTGGCGCCAAAGATAAACGTGCGAGGCACCATCGTAAACGTCGGGTCCGCTTGAATCTTCAAGTAAAGCGCATGGATGTGAAGGGCATTCAGCAATTGTCGCTTATAGGCGTGCAAGCGTTTGACTTGTACGTCAAAGATGGAATGAGGGTCCACTGTCTCTCCCGTTTCTTCTTGAATGTATGCCGCTAAGTCCAATTTGTTTTGTTGCTTCACGTCCATGACTTTTTCTTGGAAGCTCCGGTCTTTCGAAACATCCATCAACTTTTCCAAGTCGTTCGGATGTTCGATCCATGACGGGCCGATTGCTTCCGTAATGGCGTCGGATAATCCCGGGTTCGACTTCAAGAGCCAGCGACGGTGTGTGATCCCGTTCGTCTTGTTGTTGAAGCGAAGCGGGAACATCTCATATAAGTAACGCATCTCGCGCTGTTTTAAAATATCCGTATGAATTTGCGCTACGCCGTTCGTTGAATGAGAACCGACGACAGCGAGATTGGCCATATTGATCTGTTCGTTTGACACAATTGCAATCTCTCCCATATGGGATTCGAGATGCGGATAGTTGACGAGTACGTCTCGACAGAAACGTCGATTGATTTCTTCGATGATTTGATACACGCGCGGCAGGAGGCGTTGGTACATCTCGACCGGCCATTTCTCAAGCGCTTCTGCGAGCAGCGTATGGTTCGTGAACGACATGACGCTCTTCGTAATCCGCCACGCCTCGTCCCAACCGTATCCATGCTCATCCATCAAGATGCGCATCAATTCAGGAATTGCGACGACCGGATGCGTATCATTGATATGAATCGCGTAATGGTCGCCTAACTGCTTAAGTGATTTATTTCGCTTCAAATAGGAAACAAGCATCGATTGAATGCCTGCAGATACAAAAAAGTATTGTTGTTTCAAACGTAATACTTTTCCTTCATACGTCGTATCATCTGGATACAAGAATTCCGAAATTGTAGCAATCGACTGTTTATGTTTCAACAAGTCTTTATACGTCCCTTTCGTCTTCTCTAAATACGCCTCGTCGTCAAGTGGTGATTCGGCGTTCCAAAGACGTAACGTATTCACGACATCATTCTTATAACCGATAATCGGCATATCATACGGAACGGCAAGAACAACCTCGTCTGGATGATGGACGACACGCAATCGATCTCCGATTTGTTTCATCTCAATCCAGCCACCGAAATTAATCTCGACCGCTTTATCCTGACGTCTCGTTTCCCACATGTTCCCGTCACGGAGCCAGTTATCCGGCAGCTCGACTTGATAGCCGTCTACAATTTTCTGTTTGAAGAGTCCATAACGATAGCGGATCCCGTTTCCATGCCCAGGTAAACTGAGTGCAGCCAACGAATCGAGGAAGCAGGCGGCCAGGCGCCCGAGCCCTCCATTCCCAAGACCCGGCTCTGGTTCCAACTCGGTAATGTCTGTGAAGTCGTATCCGAGATCTTGCAGTCCGTCTCTAACGAGCTCCAATACGTCTAAACTGAGCAAGTTGTTGTATAAGAAGCGACCTAATAAAAATTCTAGCGAGAAATAGATGATTTGCTTACTGTGTTTTTCTTCTTGACGGTCGCGCGTGTGAATCCATTTGGGCATGGCCTGCTCGCGTACCATCGTTGCCAATGTTTGATACACTTCCTGCTCTGTCCCATCCTCGATCGACTTCCCGTTCAATGCGATGAACCGTTCTTTAAATGCGTCGACAAAGCTTTGTTTATCTGTGAACATAAATCAAGTTAGCTCCTTCCACTCATGCGAATAAATGATATAACTCACGATATTGCTTGGCGGATTGTTTCCAGCTATAGTCCGCGGTCATCGCTTGATGGACGAGGGCATGCCAGTTTTCTTTTTCATAGAAGACACGAATCGCTTTTTCAATCGTCGCCAACATCTCATGAGCATTGTAGTTCATGAATCCAAAACCGGTCCCTTCTTGCGTGAACTCGTTGTACGGCTTCACGGTATCCCGGAGTCCACCTGTCTCACGTACGATCGGCAAGGTGCCATATCGCATGGAGATCAATTGACTGAGACCACAAGGCTCAAAACGTGACGGCATTAAAAAGGCATCCGATCCCGCATAAATCAAGTGTGCGAGTTCGATGTCAAAACCGATATATGACCCGACTTTCCCCGGGTGAGCGGCTGTCATCTCGTGAACGATTCCTTCATATTCCGGTTGTCCCGAACCGAGGAACGCGAACTGGCAAGGGAGCTGTCCAAGTTCTTCACGGACACCGTTAATTAAATCGAGCCCCTTTTGGTCAACGAGTCGGCTGACAAAACCGATGAGCATGACATCGTCACGTACTTCAAGCCCAAGTCGCTCTTGTAACGCCCGTTTGTTGACAACTTTTCCTTGTTTATAGGTGTCTAGATTGTACGTCTCTGCGATTCGCTGATCCGTACTCGGATCGTTTGTCGCCAAATCAATCCCGTTTAAAATGCCACGCACGTCGACTGCCCGATGACGCAACGCCCCGTCTAACCCTTCACCGTAATAGGGTTCCATGATTTCGTCGCGATACGATGGGCTGACGGTCGTGATTTGATCGGAATGGACGATGCCGGCTTTCATGTAATTGACGAGACCGTTATGTTGAATTCCTTCGGCCGTGAAATGTTCAGGACCGAACTGTAGCAATTCTCCAAGAATCTCTTCTGGGAAAATCCCCTGGTATTGTAGGTTATGGATGGTATACACGGTGCGAATGCGTTGATACGCTTCAATATGTTGATAATGGATTCGTAAGAAGGCCGGTAAAATACCTGTCTGCCAGTCATGACAATGCAGGACATCGGGTACGTCTTCCATCTTACCAATCATTTCGAGTACAGCGCGAGAGAAGAAGGCGAATCGTTCAGCATCATCAAAGTGTCCATATAAGACACCGTCACGTTTAAAGTAATACTCGTTGTCGATGAAGTAATACGTGATGCCGTCCCGCTCTAACTTCAAGACTGCCCCGAACTGTTTGCGCCACCCGACCGGAACAATCAGGTCGAATAAATACTCCATCTCGTCCACATACTCTTCAGCGATCGAGCCATATTTCGGCATGACAACACTGACTTCTTCTCCTAGGCCCGCCACCGCTTGAGGGAGCGAACCGACAACGTCGGCCAGCCCCCCCGTTTTGATGAACGGTGCCGCTTCTGAAGCAACATACCAAATTTTCATAAAATCCTCCTCATACCACTGTTCGTTTCGCGATGACAATCGGTTCGTCGATTGTGCCTCGGATGACCTGTCCTCGTTTTACAACAACTTCTTTATCCAAAATCGCGTTTTCAACGACAGCTCCTTCTTCAATGATCGATTTTGATGAAATGATTGAGTTTTTCACGCGTGCGTGTTTACTGACTTCAACACCACGGAAGAGAATGCTATTTTGCACCTCTCCATGAATCTTACACCCATTTGCCACGAGCGCCTCGTTTACTTTTGATCCCTTCAAATAGCGAGTCGGTGGCTCATGTTTGATTTTCGTATAAATATGAGGGAAGTCATAAATAATGCCTTCGCCACGAAGTAATCGCATGCTTTCGTTATAGTAAGAAAGTACCGAATGAATGACCTGCATTTTTCCGACATAATGGTACCCGTGCACGTGTAAACGATGGAGCTGAGGACGAATGACACCGTCCAACAAGTCATATTCGCCTTTAGAGGTCGCTTCATCAACGAGGCGCATAAAGAGATTCTTCGACATAATGATCGTTTCCGTATATGTGTACTCATCATCCGGTGAGAAGCCTCGCTCAGAGATGCCGACGACGCGGTCATTCTCCCCAAGGCGAATCGGACGGCAGTAGCCACATTTCTGTTCATGCGTCGTATAGGCAAGCGTGATGTCCGCGCCCATTGATTTGTGATGTGCGAGCATGTCGGTATAATCGATTGTCGTCAAAACGTTCGAACCTGTGATGACCACATACGGCTGTTTGCTGCGAATGAAGTGTTCACGGTGCATCGAGAAGTTGGCCAAGTCGCCAAGATACGCTTCCCCGTCCGGTTTCAACGCTGGTGGGAAGATGTGGAGACCTCCTTGCGAACGGTCCAAATCCCACTCTTTCCCTGAGCCGAGATGATCCATCAATGAGCGATACTTGTCTAACGTAAAGATCCCGACTTGATTAATATTTTGTGTGATCATATTCGTCAAGGTGAAGTCTATCAGGCGATAGCGTCCTGAGAATGGGACTGATGCCAGATTACGATGTCCAGTAAATTCCGGAAACAGACCTTGTTCCGTTCCTAAGTTAATGACCCCTAATAAATCATTCGTCAACAGTAACGCCTCCTTGCGTGTCTCTTTACTCGTATCAAACTCTTTGTTTGAAGACGGTTCCACTTTCAATGTTTTCGTGTGGTTCAATAACAACGATTTCACCACCCGGCTCACCTACTGTCGCGCCGTCTTCAATGACTGCACAGCTAGCGACAATGGCTCTGTGAATTGTTACATCCTTCCCGATTCTAGCTCCTGGCATGATCACCGAGTCTTTAACGAGCGAACCTTCTCCAACACGAACGTCGTAAAATAGCACTGAATGTTGGACTTCGCCTTCGATATGACACCCTTCGTTAATTACAGACTGTTCGACACAAGCGTCTTTTCCAATATACTGAGGAGTCTGGTTCGGGTTGACCGAATAGATTTTCCACTCCGGGTCATATAAATCGAATGGAGGCTCTTCTTCCAAGAGGTCCATATTCGCTTCCCAAAGAGACTGGATCGTACCGACGTCTTTCCAATAGCCTTTGAATTTATAAGCGAAGACGTCGAGTCCTTGAAGAAGCGTGTTCGGAATGATATTCTTCCCGAAGTCAAAGCTAGACGTTTCGTCTTCAGCATCTTTAATCAAATGTTCGCGTAAGACGCTCCAGTTGAAGATGTAAATCCCCATCGAAGCCAAGTTGCTCTTCGGTTCTTCTGGTTTTTCTTCGAACTCATTGATGCGGAGGTCATCCGCTGTGTTCAAAATGCCGAAACGCGGCGCTTCGTCCCACGGCACTTCCATGACAGAGATGGTCACATCGGCTTGTTTTTCTTTATGGGCTTCGAGCATTTTCTCGTAGTCCATTTTATAGATGTGGTCTCCCGAAAGAATCAACACATAATCTGGATCGTAATCATCGATATAGCTCAAGTTACGATAGATTGCATTGGCCGTCCCCTCGTACCAGTTTTTCCCCGACTGTGCTTGGTAAGGTGGGAGGATGGCTAACCCCCCGTTGCGACGATCTAAATCCCATGCCGTCCCGATTCCTAAGTAACGATTCAATTCAAGTGGCTCATATTGCGTTAATACCCCGACTGTTGTAATTCCCGAGTTCGTGCAGTTTGACAATGGGAAATCGATAATGCGGTACTTTCCACCGAAATTCACGGCCGGTTTCGCCGTCTTTCGCGTGAGAGGCCCCAATCGTTTTCCTTCTCCTCCTGCAAGGAGCATCGCAACCATTTCTTGCTTCATAAATAATAAGCCTCCTCAAAATCGTAATATACAACCTCTTTTACCCTTTTTCGCCCTTTCCTAAAGTATTCCTTCTCGAATTATTATATGATAACGTTTACATTTTTATTTTTTTGTAAATTGGACGATATAATGTATAGAGAGAGGTGAAATAGATGAGAGCTTGGATTGGAACCTTATTTTTTGCTGGACTTTTGGCCGCTTCCTTGTCACTTGCCACTGCATTGAAAGAAGAGATTGATCAGGCAGATGAAATTCTATCTTGGGGACAAGAGCTGGTATCGGCACAACCACTCTCGTCAATGCATGCCGTCACACTCGCATACAACGGTGGAGAACAGCAAATCTACTTGACGGGCCGCAGAAATGACGTGTCTCCGAAAGCGTTGCCCGAACATATCCAAGATGCGATTACGACCATCGAAGACCGTAAGTTCAATGCCCATCCCGGTTATGATTTGAGCGGGATTGCCCGAGCATTTATCAATAACGCGAACGAGACATCTGTCCAAGGTGGGAGTACAATCACGCAACAGTTGGCACGGAACGTGTATCTCACACATGAACGGACTTATGAACGAAAAGTGAAAGAGTTATTGCTTGCTCGAGCACTAGAAAAAAATTATAGCAAGAAAGAAATTTTAACAGCTTATAGCAACGTTATTTTTTTTGGACATAATGTATATGGGATTCAATCGGCAGCCGATACATACTTTTCACGACCGCTCGACGATCTGAATTGGAATCAACTCGCTTACTTGTTGACAGTACCGAATAATCCGTCACTTTATGATCCCCTCAATCCATCTGACGCTTTTTTTGAGCGTAAGGACCGAATCTTGACGCAACTGTTTGAAGCGGGTGTTCTCTCGAAGAGTGCTTACGATCAGTATCATGGCGTCAAGCTACAAGCATCGTTTCGCAGTCAAACGATTCAATACCCGGACTATATGGATACAGCCGTCCGTGAAGCGATTCAATTGGTACGGACACGTTACGACTTAGATGATGCCGAGGCGAGAGAATATTTGTCCACGCATGAAGCGACGGTCGAGACTTACTTATCAACCGGGAAGCAGAAACAAGCAAAACAGGTGATGAGTCAACTCCCTCCCGGTGTGAACGGTGGCTATACGGAACTGACACCTCAAGGGAGAATCGTGGCCATGGTCGACTCTGAGATGACGCAGGTCGGTGAGTTCAACCGAGCGACCCAGGCGTACCGCCAACCAGGTTCCGCAATCAAACCGATCCTCGTTTTCGCCCCATTTATCGAAGAGACAGGAGCGAAACTTGACACGGTACTTGACGGTCGTCCGGCTTGTTACGGTTCTTATTGTCCCGGAAATAGTCACAACCGTGTGTTAGGCGATGTCTTATTGAAAGATGCGGTCGCTTTCTCGTATAACACACCTGCGCTCGCCGCCTTCTCAGCAATCGATCAGGAACGCGCGTATAAGACAGCTGATATGATGTTCAGTCAATGGGATGAACAGGATGAGAACTTAGCGAGTGCCCTTGGCGGTCTCACACAAGGGGTCTCCCCAAAAGAACTCGCCGCCGCCTATACCCCGTTCTTAAATAAAGGCGAGTATACATCCGGACATACAATCAAACAAATCACATTCAAGTCCGGTGAACCAACGTTGACCCCGATCTTAACGGAAGAGACAGTCTGGTCTCCAGAAACGATCAGTGAGATGAAAAAAGCGTTATCGACCGTCACCTCATACGGTACAGGTCGCTATGCGAATCAGCTGAAACGTGAGTTTGAGTATCTCGGAGGAAAGACCGGAACAACGAACGACAACAAAGATATGTGGTATGTCGGACTGACCGATCGCACCATCACCGCCATCTGGCTCGGTGCCGATACGCCTCGCCCATTCCCGGAACTCGCCAACCGTGCGTATCCGGCGATTGTCTGGACACAGGCACATCAATAAAAGGAGTCAGCCACTGAAAAGTGGACTGACTCCTTTTGCTTTATAATCGACGTTCGATTTGAAGTCGATATGCTCCCCAATGCTCCATTAACTCGTCGTGATTGATTAGTTTCCATGGATTAAAACGGACTTGTCCATGTTTATTGAAATAGAGTCCTTGTCGCACACAGTAACTCGCATGGACCAGCTGCCCTTGGTCGCTCCAAAACGTCAGGACGTCCTTCGGCCTTAGTGTATCATCCTCCACAGTTTCGTACCTACTTCGCTTTAATGTCTGAAGGAACGTCTCTGGATGAATCCATTGGTGAACGACCTGTTCGTTTCCCGTGACCGCAAATAACGTCGCCGCGAGACAGTTACTTCCATCCTGGATCGGAAACCGATTTGCATAATCCGCAATATGCGAAGCAATCGAGTCATCACCGGGTTCCCCTTCCCAACGATCCCACTCCTTCGCATAGTCGAGCAGAAGAGAATGACGCATCTCGATGTCGAGCTCATTCCAATTTTGCGGATGCAAAACGATGACACACGCGCCATCCTTCTCTATAATCATCTCATTCGATAGACGTTTCATCTGCTCGACTGATATTGGCAAAACAAGACCACGATGGGTCGTCACTTGAAATTCCAATAAACGTGTTTTGACGTGCTCCTGTAACTCCTTCAAAAAGCTAGAGAACGCATGGATGACATAAGTCACGTCTTGACCCATCTGCCACGTCACATACGGATTCGTGATGTCGGGTCTGCGGTAAAGCGGATGATTGAAAAACTCCTGCCTCGGAATCACGAGACAGGAACTCGGTATATCCTCAAGAAACGAAGAATCAATCCAATACAAGGTTTCCTCCGGGACAAATGATAGACACCACGCTTCGATCACATCAGAGGTTGGTCCAAAAGAATGTTTCATAAGATGATATCTCCGACAGAGTTAAACAAGCGAAGGACCGACCAACCTAACCCGCTGATCAACGTCGCCCACATGACGGCCTGCATAAGTAATAAGCCGATGGCACGTGGGACGGACATCGATTGGCTTACTTGCCAGACATAGTAAAAGAGATACATCAAGAGCGTGCCAACGAGCACGGCGATGACGGCGAGCAATGTGTTCAAAAAGAGAAAGCTGATTCCGGACCCGATGAGAAAGATGATGGCACCAGGTTTGAGCCGATGAAGCGACGTGCCATTTGTCTCTCGCGCAAAAAAGGCGAAACCGAGTTGATTGAACGTATCGGCTACCAATTTGAATGCGCTAAACAACATAAAGAAAATCGTAAAGAATACGACGAGCACGAGCACTTTCGTCTCTTGCACGGATAACAGTTCGATAATTTCACTATATACGCCAATTTGATTCAGCCATTGGATTACGTACTCGGAGGTCGCAATCGCAAGTGACATCGAAAACAAAATAATTCCGATGAGTGGGGCATAGCTCAGTAAGTACACATTCGTTTTCATGTTCCTTCTCCAATTTCACAGTAATTTCTTATATTCAGTGCAATTCACCTACCAAGTATATTATACTATTTATAGTTATGGAGAATAAAAGGGGGATTTTTGGATGGGCCTATTATTGATGGTTGGAATCAGCGTCGTCTTCCTCGCAGCGATTTTGACAGCTGGATATAACCGTAAACCTGAGGGTAACGAATAAGAGCCAGGATTCTTACGAATCCGGCTCTTTTTTATTTCAATCCTGCATATCCCTGTTGGCGAAGCGCCTCATATACGATGATGGCTGCTGTATTCGATACGTTCAATGAACGAACGAGGTTCGATTGTGGTAGGCGGATGCAGCGATCCAAATTGTTCTCGATGACTTCCATCGGCAACCCTTTCGTCTCACGACCAAAGACGAAGAAGTAGTCACCGTCTACATCTGAAACGTCTAAATCACTCGGGTATTGTTCCCCGTACTTCGTAATATAAAAGAACTGACCATCCGGATGCTTCTCCCACAGCTCTTCTAACGAGTCATGATAGCGTACATCGACGAATTGCCAATAGTCGAGACCGGCACGCTTTAACATCTTATCATCCGTCGAGAATCCGAGCGGACGAATCAAATGTAGGACCGAGTTCGTCGCCGCACACGTACGTGAGACGTTCCCTGTATTTGCTGGTATTTCTGGTTGAAACATTACGACATGAATCGCCATGGTTGATTTCCCTCACTTTTTCATTTCAAATTCTAGAAGGCGTTGTTTCTCGGACAACCCTCCCGCAAAACCGACAAGCTTCCCACTACTTCCAATGACACGGTGACACGGAAATAGAATCGGCAATGGATTTCGATTGAGCGCCTGACCGACGGCGCGAACGGCTTTCGGCCGACCGATTTGTTCGGCAATTTGTTTATATGTGCGTGTCTCGCCATAAGGAATGGTCAAGAGCGCATCCCAGACCTCCTGTTGAAACGGTGTCCCGTTCATTTCGACGTAGGCACGATCTGCTTCATGGAATCCATTCTGCTCAACTCGCGTCATGAGATCTCGCAACCACTCAGGTGCTTCCTCTGTCGGTTCATGTGTTGTGAACTCTAATTCGGTCAACTTACCTGCTCCATTTATCTCGTACATTAGCGGTCCCCACTTAGACGACACGATCTTCATGTGCCCACTCCTCTCGATATATGCGAATCTCTTCATGAACCATATCAGACGTTTCATTCCGTTCAATCTCTTCAAATATCGAATCGGCATCAGGTCCAAGAATCGCACCGATTGCCCAAACAGCCGTCGCGCGCATATCTTCGCGTTCATCCTGTTTGATGAATTCCCTTAAGATTGGAATCGCTGAAGGTTCACGGTAGTGCGCGAGCGCTAAAATCGCATTTCGTTGAATCGGTTTCTTCCCGCGCCATGCGCCTGATAAATGTCCGAATTTTTGTTTGAACTCCCGATTGCTCAATGTCAGAAGAGGCTCTAAGAGCGGTTTGACAATCTCAGCTTCCGGTAACAATTCTTCATGGTGGCGCCAGTCCTTTTTGCGATTATATGGACAGACTTGCTGACACGTGTCACATCCATATAATCGACCACCAAGCTTCGACCGAAACTCTCGTGGCATCAACGTCTTCATCTGCGTGAGATAGGCGATACAGCGCTTCGCATCGAGGACCCCTGGTTCAACAAGGGCCGTCGTCGGACAAGCTGTCATACATTTATCGCAATCCCCACATCCGTCTTCAATTGCTTCATCCGGTGGTAAGTATACATCTAAAATCATTTCGCCCAAATAAAGATAGGATCCTTTCTCAGGAGAGATGATGGAACAGTTTTTCCCACTAAACCCAATCCCCGCACGTTCTGCGACAGCACGGTCGACGAGCTCACCCGTATCGACCATCGAACGCGTTCGCACGTTTGGAACCAATTCTTCAATGTACGCTTGAAGTTTGGCCAATCGATCGCCGACCGCCCGATGGTAATCGAGTCCCCACGAAGCACGAGCAAACAACCCTCGTCTCTCCCCGGCGACACTACGGGGCGCATCTTTTAATTTACTTGGATAGGCGATGGCGATCGCAATGATCGACTGTGCCTCTTCAAGCAGAAGTTCAGGATTTGTGCGTTTCTCTAAATCCGGTTCTTCGAATCCAGAGGCATATCCTTTCTCCTGTTGTCGAATGAGTCGTTGTTTCATGACGATGAACGGATCAGCTGTCGTCACTTTCAACTCATCAATCCCGATGGTTTCGGCATACGCTAAGATTTGTTGTTTTAATGTGTACGGGTCCATTCCGTTCACCTCCTCTATATATTTTCGCATACAAAAAATCTCTCCGCCACTCGGCAGAGAGATATGAAGCGGGTGAAGAGAATCGAACTCTCGTCATCAGCTTGGAAGGCTGAGGTTTTACCATTAAACTACACCCGCATGAAATATTGTTGTCGTTCAAGCGACTATAGTTAATATACACCTATACTATTAATCTGTCAACAAGTATTCGTAAGTTTTTCTAAAATCAATGAAATCAATATGTTAATATATCTTAATCATTCAAAAGATCATGGATGAAACAAAGAATCGAGTGGCGTCAGGATTTGAAATTGACGGCCGTGCCCCTCTGTTTCTGCAAACGTCAACGCTGTAAGTTGACCGTCCTGATACAAATCTACATGAAGGAAACGATCTTGGATATTGTTATAGATATGGAAGACGTCTCGTGTTTGTCCAATTCGCTCGACTTGCCTCAAAAGTTCTTCTTTGACGGGACGTGACATCTGATTTGCAACGTGTGTATGGAAGATACATAACGTCTCTGTCTCCGACACACGCGATACGAGATCTTGTAGCATCGTCACACCATCCCCTTCAATGAGCGTCACCATATTAAAATCGACTTCATTCATGGCAGCCTGAAGCAGTTGCCGTCGTGTCTCATGCTCAGGCCAGATTAACGCATTCAACCATGACCGCTCTGCTTGGTCTGTCAAATCCACAATGTTCAAATCGACACCAATACGCGTTCCGATGTCTAATAGCGTCTTAGCCTCGAGATGGAATGATTCGTTCGATTCGACTGTCGCTGAGATGTTTACTGATGAGATGCTTATCGGGTTGAATGGGACGCCATTATACTCATAAGCGTACTGGTCAACAAATAGTTGAAGCCCTGCACTCGTTCCGATTTCGAGCAGTCCGAGTGATCGCTTCTTCTGTTGTTGAATCTTCAAAAATCTCGGATACAAGTAGGCGCATCGTTGAACCTCGTTCGTTTGCACACGACGGGTCTTCAATCGATGACGGATCTCACTTTCGTATGTATGGCAAAAAGCTAAAAAAGAGGGAAATACATCTTCAGCTTGTTTTGGAAATTTTGTCACGCTAGGATAATAGGTGGCCAACTCACCAGCAGAGTGTTGAATTACCAGTTCATGAACAGCTGCAAACAATAGATTTGGAGCAGGTTGTCCCTTTGGTATGTCTTCACACAAAGATAAGAGCCATTCATGCTGGGCCACTTCTCTAGCCAGCACTTCGTATAAGCGACTAGATCCCACACATTCGTTGTCAGCAAATCGGATGAACTGCTTCGACTGCTCTGTATATTGAATATCACCCACCTCGTTTCTTCTTGTAAAAACATTCGAGCTGAACGAATGTCTTTCCTTCTCAATAAAGGATAGAGAACACAAAAAAGACCCTAACCTTAGTTAGAGTCATACGGATACCGGTGGTCGGAGTCGAACCGACACTCCAGAGGAACACGATTTTGAGTCGTGCGCGTCTACCAATTCCGCCACACCGGCATATTATGTTGGAGGCGCCAGTCGGAATCGAACCGACGATAGAGGAGTTGCAGTCCTCTGCCTTACCACTTGGCTATGGCGCCAAAAGTCATTGGAGCGGAAGACGGGATTCGAACCCGCGACCCCGACCTTGGCAAGGTCGTATTCTACCACTGAACTACTTCCGCAAAATGGCTGGGCTGGAAGGGATCGAACCTACGCATGTCGGAATCAAAATCCGATGCCTTACCACTTGGCTACAGCCCAATAATAATGGGGCGACTGAAGGGAATTGAACCCTCGAATGCCGGAATCACAATCCGGTGCGTTAACCACTTCGCCACAATCGCCATGATGAAATTAAAAACAGGGGCAGCAGGAATCGAACCCGCGCTGACGGTTTTGGAGACCGTAGTTCTACCGCTAAACTATGCCCCTAAGTGGTGGGGGGGGGCGGATTCGAACCGCCGAACCCGAGGGAGCGGATTTACAGTCCGCCGCGTTTAGCCACTTCGCTACCCCCCCACATATGGTGGCTTTGGACGGAATCGAACCGCCGACACAAGGATTTTCAGTCCTTTGCTCTACCAACTGAGCTACAAAGCCGTATGTAGTATGATTGATTTTAAAATAAAAATGGCGGTCTCGACGGGATTCGAACCCGCGATCTTCTGCGTGACAGGCAGACATGTTAACCCCTACACCACGAGACCGGACTTAATTGCGGGGGCCGGATTTGAACCGACGACCTTCGGGTTATGAGCCCGACGAGCTACCAGACTGCTCCACCCCGCGACGATATAAAATTAAATGGTGACCCGTACGGGATTCGAACCCGTGTTACCGCCGTGAAAGGGCGGTGTCTTAACCGCTTGACCAACGGGCCGTTACATATTTGAAAAACTGGCGGAGAGCAAGGGATTCGAACCCTTGAGACGGTTTTGCCGCCTACACGAATTCCAATCGTGCTCCTTCGGCCACTCGGACAGCTCTCCAAAAGAGAAAGTGGCTCCGCAAGTAGGATTTGAACCTACGACCTACCGGTTAACAGCCGGTTGCTCTACCACTGAGCTATTGCGGAACGATTTTGCCTGGCAACGTCCTATCCTCACAGGGGGAGATCCCCCAACTACTTTCGGCGCTGAGACGCTTAACTTCCGTGTTCGGCATGGGAACGGGTGTGGCCGTCTCGCTATCGCCACCAGACAAGTATTATATTAACATTATTTATTGATAATGTCAACATATTTTAGAGAGATTGTTCTCTCAAAACTGAGGATTCATCAACACAAACCATTAGACTAGATCAAAGCCTCGACCGATTAGTATCATTCAGCTCCACGTGTCGCCACGCTTCCACCCATGACCTATCTACCTCATCGTCTCTGAGGGGTCTTTCTTGATTGCTCAAAGGGAAATCTCATCTCGGAGGGGGCTTCATGCTTAGATGCTTTCAGCACTTATCCCGTCCGCACGTAGCTACCCAGCGGTGCTCCTGGCGGAACAACTGGTACACCAGCGGTGCGTCCATCCCGGTCCTCTCGTACTAAGGACAGCTCTCCTCAAATTTCCTGCGCCCACGACGGATAGGGACCGAACTGTCTCACGACGTTCTGAACCCAGCTCGCGTACCGCTTTAATGGGCGAACAGCCCAACCCTTGGGACCTACTCCAGCCCCAGGATGCGATGAGCCGACATCGAGGTGCCAAACCTCCCCGTCGATGTGGACTCTTGGGGGAGATCAGCCTGTTATCCCCAGGGTAGCTTTTATCCGTTGAGCGATGGCCCTTCCATGCGGAACCACCGGATCACTAAGCCCGACTTTCGTCCCTGCTCGACTTGTAGGTCTCGCAGTCAAGCTCCCTTCTGCCTTTGCACTCTTCGAATGATTTCCAACCATTCTGAGGGAACCTTTGGGCGCCTCCGTTACTGTTTAGGAGGCGACCGCCCCAGTCAAACTACCCGCCTGACACGGTCCTCCAGCCGGATCACGGCTGCGAGTTAGAGACTCTATACGCAAAGGGTGGTATCCCAAGGGTGTCTCCACCGAAGCTGGCGCTCCGGCTTCACAAACTCCCACCTATCCTGTACATCGCGTACAAAGCCTCAATATCAGGCTGTAGTAAAGCTCCATGGGGTCTTTCCGTCCTGTCGCGGGTAACCTGCATCTTCACAGGTACTATGATTTCACCGGGTCTCTCGTTGAGACAGTGCCCAAATCGTTACGCCTTTCGTGCGGGTCGGAACTTACCCGACAAGGAATTTCGCTACCTTAGGACCGTTATAGTTACGGCCGCCGTTTACTGGGGCTTCGGTTCAGTGCTTCTCTTGCGATGACACATCCCCTTAACCTTCCAGCACCGGGCAGGCGTCAGCCCCTATACTTCATCTTGCGATTTAGCAGAGACCTGTGTTTTTGCTAAACAGTCGTTTGGGCCTATTCACTGCGGCTTATGTTGCCATAAGCGTCCCTTCTCCCGAAGTTACGGGACCATTTTGCCGAGTTCCTTAACGAGAGTTATCCCGCGCGTCTTAGAATTCTCATCTCGCCTACCTGTGTCGGTTTGCGGTACTGGCGCCGACCTCCTCACTAGAGGCTTTTCTTGGCAGCGTGAAATCCGGTGCTTCGCCCTACGGGCTCCACGTCACAGCTCAACCTTGTATGCCGGGCGGATTTGCCAACCCGACGGCCTCGCTGCTTGTCCGTGCACTTCCAGTCGCACGGTCACCTTATCCTTCTGCGTCCCCCCATCGTTCAAACGGTGGTACGGCGGTACAGGAATATCGACCTGTTGTCCATCGCCTACGCCTTTCGGCCTCGGCTTAGGTCCAGACTAACCCTGAGCGGACGAGCCTTCCTCAGGAAACCTTAGGCTTTCGACGGAGGGGATTCTCACCCCTCTTTTCGCTACTCACACCGG